>JALVIT010000200.1 GCA_027028545.1 Desulfurococcales archaeon | reverse complement strand
CGGTGCAGGCTGGTGCACATGTAAGCCATACAAGGTATGGAACCCTTGGAGCCCTGGGATTGATACAGGTGGAGATGCCCTTCAACGTTGAGGAGTGGAATATAGATGTCGATGGAGCGGTCAAACTGATCGAGGAGGTTAAGCCCAGGATAGTAGTATTGGGGGGAAGCCTATACATATTCCCTCACCCGGTAAAAGAGATCGCTGATGCAGCCCATAGTGTAGGTGCGAAGCTAATGTACGATGCAGCCCACGTCCTAGGACTAATAACCGGGAAGGTATGGGAGAACCCCCTAAAACAGGGTGCAGACATACTCACATCATCAACACATAAAACCTTCCCAGGGCCCCAGGGAGGATTGATCGCCACCGTGACGAAGGATGATTATAAGAAGGTTGGGAAGGTGGTGTTTCCAATGTTTGTCAGTAATCATCACCTACATAGACTAGCGGCTACAGCCATCACAGGGATCGAGATGAAGCTATATGGTAGGGAGTATGCCGAACAGATCGTTAAAAATGCTAAAGCATTCGCTGAGGCTCTAGCTGAGAACGGATTCAAGGTTGTAGCTGAGAATAAGGGATATACAGAGAGTCATCAGGTGATTGTTGACGTTAGGGAACATGGTGGTGGAGCTAAGAATGCAGCTCTACTCGAGGAGGCTAATATTATTGTTAACAAGAATATGCTTCCATGGGACCGCCCGGAGGATATTAAGAATCCGAGTGGGCTGAGGCTCGGTGTCCAGGAGGTTACACGATGGGGTATGAAGGAGGATGAGATGAGGCAGATCGCGGAGTTTATGAGAATGGTTGTGAACGATGGTGTTGAACCCGGGAAGGTTAGGGAGAGGGTTAAGGAGTTTAGGAGGAACTACATAGAAGTCCACTATGCTCTGAAGATTCCGAGGGAGGAAGAGGATAGATTATTGAAGATACTACTACATCCAACACTACTCTAAAAAAGCATTCTCTAAGATAATGATTAACTGGTGGAGTATATGAGTGAGGACATAATAGTTGAGATTGGTAGGAAGAAATATGTTGTGAAGAAGGATAGAAGGTATACGGAGACCGATGAATGGGCTATGAAGAGGGATGATGGAAGAATAGTTATGGGGATAACAGATTATGCACAGAAACAATTGAGGGATATAGTCGGCGTAGAACTACCGGAGACTGGTGTAAAGGTTTCCAGGGGTGAGTCCTTGGGAGTTGTTGAATCGGTTAAAGCAACATCAGACTACTACGCACCTATATCTGGAGAAGTCGTCGAGGTTAATGAGGATCTCCTTGAACAACCCGAGCTATTAAACATCGACCCATATGGGAAGGGATGGATCGCTGTAATAGAGCCATCTGATCCTGGTGAATACGATAAGCTGCTAACACCTGAACAATACGCTGAAAAGATTAAGAGTGGGAAGCATTAAACCAGTCATGTACTCTTTTTATAACTATTCAAAATATCATCGATCTCCTCATAAATCTCCCTATAATACATAACCGGTTTACGCTCCATATTCCACTCCCTTCTAATATATTTCCCTTTATATAGCATGTTTGCTACCCTAAACTCTATACTGGAGGGTAGGTCATAGTATGGTTCAGCTTTGAATAGTTTTGAATAGCCTTTAACAAGCTTATCTATAACCTCCCAGTACCAGACCCTCCTACCTAGAACGTTTTCTAATAGTGTAACTCTATACTTGACTGAGCTAACCCTCTTATCCATAAGCTTCTTCCTAGAAACCTTTAGAACTCTTGACAATCTATTTAGATCAGTTGACACCAGCAGTGATCCATGGAGGAATATAGTATCTCCCCGTTTAGTAGCTGCTGTCCCAGAGATCTTCCTATCAGCTACGACTATGTCATTTATGTTTTCAAGTCTGGGCTTTAGATCGAATAGTTCGAGGGCATATAGTATACCCTTGATCAAGTAGTCGTATATCTCTTTTACATCTCCTACACTCCTCCTAGCGATCACCGCATAGTTTATATTTCCTAGGTCATGATATACTGCCCCTCCACCCGTGAATCTACGAACTATCTCCGCATCTATGTTTTCAGCATAATCTATTACAACCTCCTCCTCAGCCTTCTGGAAATATCCTATTACGACTGCATTAGCATTACGCCATATTCGTAGAAGGGGTTCATCTATATTTAGCCTAGAGTATATATAGAGTAGTGCTTCTTCGAAAGCTAGGTTATAGTATGGGTCGTGTGGTGTTTCGAATAGTATGATTCTTAACCTATTAGGCATATCTAATCACCACATACTCCACTACATGCACAATATATTGCTTCAATAAAGTCTTCTATTTTTGAACCAATAAGCTCTATATTATGCTGATCGATGATCATCGATAAAGCCTTTCCAATCTCCACTTTATCTAGCCTGGTACTCCTTAAACCCTCCTCGATTATCCAGAGACCATCTTCGGGGTAGATGAAGAAATCACCAGTTATCTCTATCTCCTCTATCCTGCTATTACTAGCTGCGCATTTAACCCTGATTAATCCCTTACGTGATTTAACCTCGTATACCCCGATACCTGATCCCCCTCTAGGGTTTATAGATTCCCTATAGATTAGGAATGGGTCGTCTCTGAAAATAAATTATTCTAGAAAATAGTTGCTTACCAGTATATGTAGTGGGCGTATTCGGATGGTGTTGGTATCGCCTGTAGCTCTCTAGACTCCTTCCTCTTAAGCTCAATATATGAATCGATCAACTCCTTACTGAATACCGGCTCCAAATATTCATGATCACTCTCTAGCTCGTCTAGAGCCTCGTCGAGGCTTCTGGGTAGTTGTTTATACCCCCTCCTCTTCAACTCCTCCTCCGAGAGCTTATATGCGTTATAGTTTAATGGTTCTCCGGGATCCAGTTTCTTCCTTATACCATCGAGTCCTGCCAATATTATTGCTGGTATGGCTAGATAGGGGTTGGCTAGTGGGTCTGGTGGACGGTATTCTACCCTAAAATGTTTTGGATTCCTTGTTGCCGGTATGCGGATCGCTACGCTACGGTTTCCAACATCCCATGCGAGTATTGTTGGTGCTTCATATCCGGGTATCAGTCTACGGTAGCTGTTCACGGTTGGAGATACTATTGCTGATAAACTCCTACCATGCTCCATTAATCCTCCTATGAAGTATCTAGCTGTCTCGGATAATCCATACTTATCATCTGGGTCGTAGAATAGGTTTTTACCGCCACTCCATAGGCTCGAATGTATATGCATACCTGATCCATTATCTCCTGAGAGGGGTTTGGGTAGTAGGACTGCAACATATCCATTATCCATGGCCACATATCTCACAGCGTATTTAAACCATGCGACGAAGTCTCCGGCCTCAACCAGTCCGTAGGGTCCACCGGTTATCTCGACCTGCCCCGCCGTGGCAACCTCGTGGTGACTCTTAGCTATTCGGAATCCAAGCTGTTCCATAGTCTCAATAGTTTTCTCCCTAAGCTCTGCAACTTCGTCAACTGGTTCGACAAGATGGTAGCCCCTCTTTGGAGGTATTAGTCCGGATTCGCCTTGAACCTCCGGAGCACTGATCGTTAACGACTGGTTGTATGGGTCTAGATCCATGCTTACATCGTGGAAGAAGAATAGCTCCATCTCAACTCCTAGGCGAGCCTCATACCCTAGATCCTTTAGATACTCGCTTGTCTTCTCAGCTACAAGCCTTGGATCCTTAACATATCTCTCACCGGATGGATAGTGGATGGATGATATCCCCGCATACCATTTCTCATTCCATGGAAGCCTTTTAACGCGCTCCCTGGGTAGTCTCAGCTCTAGATCGCTGTTCTCGATCTCCTCAAACCCATATACACTGCTAGCGTCGAAGAATGTTGAATGAACCTCTTTATCCTCCTGATAGGGTATTTCTGTACCTCTCAACACACCTGCTAGGTCTAGGAATAATAATCTGATCCTACCCATGTATAGACACCTATCTTTAACTATCCTATTTATCCGATGTATCTAGTTATAATTGTTCGGAAAATATTTAAGTTGGTCGGTTAGAATAATGGATATTGTTCATAGATATAAGGATTGATATAAGGATTACTAAGGGGTTATGTTCTATGAGTAAATTGGACTGGCTGGACAAGGCTATCCTAGCAAAGCTAACTGATGGTAGGCGTAGAAGTATTAGAGAAATAGCTAGAGAGTTAGAGATACCCCCATCAACTATACATGAGAGGATCAAGAAGCTTGAATCCAGGGGCATCATTAAAAGATATACAGCTGTATTAGACGAGGGTAAACTTGGATACATGGTTAAAGCATTAATCCTCATAAATGTCGATGGTAAACACATATTGGATGTTGAGAGGGAGATAGCGGAGAATCCAAACGTTGAAATAGTTTTAGATATAACCGGTGAATTTGATATAGCGGTTCTAGCAGTTTTCAGAAATATAAGTGAACTAGATAATTTTGTCAAAAAACTACTCAAAAACCCATATATAAAACAGACAAGGACAAGTATAGCGTTTAGAACTATAAAACACGAGATAAACCCACCAATACATTAACCTGTAGCTGAATAAATACTATATAGCTTAATGAAGGGGATTTTAGAGGTGTCACCATGGCTAAGCTCCCCCGGAGAATATTATTGGAAAAATTTAGAAGGATCGATAGGCTTCTCGACGAGAGCACGTTGCTCGGATATAATGTGGAGATAGTATCTGGTGAGTTGATAAATAGGATGTGTATAAGTCTCGACGGCGAGGAGATCGCTATATATGTGAACCTATTAGGTTTCACACCCGACTGTCTTATTGTAGCACATTGAGCGAATGGGCTTTGAGGAAAGTTCTCTTAGAGGTAAGGAATGTATTGTTGAGGGGGGTTTAGGAATATATACTTTATAGATTCCAATCTAGACCGGATTATAAGCCTGAATGGGAGATATGTATTATAGGGTAAATAATCGAGACTTTTAACTATGTGAGATAAATATGTCCTAAATATATGTATCATTACTTATTTGGTGCCAGTTGTTCATATCGCATATAGTTGCTATGCGGGTTTAAACTGGTATATAGAGGTAAATAATATATCTATTATCCATACTTATAAATATAATTAGGTATTGTCCGTTGGCGATAAATCATGTATATGACTGGCGGAGTCCTAATAGTGGTTGGGCTGATCCTATACTTCATATTCTACTACACCCATGGAAGATATCTGCAGAACAAAGTTGTAAGGGCCGATCCTAGCAGAGAGACCCCTGCTAAGAGGCTCTTCGACGGAGTAGACTACGTCCCCGCAAACAAATATGTACTATACGGACACCACTTCGCCTCAATAGCTGGTGCAGGCCCAATAGTTGGACCAGCACTAGCCCTTGGATGGGGCTGGCTACCAGCTATAATATGGGTATGGTTTGGAAACGTCTTCGTTGGAGTGGTTCACGACTACTTGGCGTTGATGAGTAGCGTACGCTATGATGGCAGGACCATTGGATGGGTCGCCGGTAGATTAATGGGTAAGAGGGCTACATACGTCTTCAACTCCTATATATGGTTCTCACTACTACTAGTTGTTGCAGCCTTCGGCTTCGTGATCTCTGTCCTATTCGCTGGCGTACCAGGTGCTGGTGTTGCGGCGCTACTCCTACTCTTCTTCGCTGTAATAGTTGGATGGACAATGTATAAGACTTCTCTAAGCTTTAAATGGTCAACGGTTCTGGCATGGTTCCTAATAATCCTAGCAATATATATTGGAGTCATTACCCAGCTCAACAACTGGTTCGCACTATCCAAGGAGGGCTGGCTGATAATACTACTAGTATACATAATCATAGCCGCCAGCCTACCGGTATGGGTTCTACTACAGCCCAGAGACTATATAAATGCATACATACTATGGGCTAGTCTAGCCATAGGTGGTGGATCATTGATCTGGCTGATGTTTTTCGGTAAGGGAACGCTAGCCATACCATCATATACTACATTCAGTGCAACAGTTGTTGGAGGGCAGCCATCACCCTTCTGGCCTACAGTACCCCTAGTAATTGCATGTGGTGCATTATCAGGCTTCCACAGCCTTGTGGGGAGTGGTACTAGTAGTAAGCAGTTGGCTAATGAGCTGCATGGATTACTAGTAGCATATGGTGGTATGGAGACTGAGGGATTCCTATCAACAATGGTTATAGGATCAATTGGAGCCTTCGGACTACCAGCACTAGCGGATTCGATAATGAAGTCTCTATCAAACCCTAAGGTTCTAGGAGCGCTTGGTAAGATAGCCGCTGCATTAAATATGGCTGCTCCAACCCAGTCCGCTACAAGGGATCAGATAGTGAATCTGTTGAACTCCTTCGCGGCGAACCCATCGGTATTCGGTAAATTCTATACTGGGCTCGCAAATACGTTGAAGTGGACTGTAATACCTAGAAGCTACGCGTACGCAACCTATCACGCCTTCGGACTAGACCTAACCGTTATGACCATATTTGGAACACTATGGATAACCGGGTTTGCGCTGACATCGCTGGATACAGCAACCAGGCTGGGTAGATATGCTTGGCAGGAGCTTATGGAGCCCTTAAAGGCTGGATATAAGTCCCTATACAGCTTCCTAGCCAATAAATGGGTTGCATCGGCAATACTCGCAATAATAGGTATTGCGTTAGCATGGGGCGGTTCATTCCTAGTATTATGGCCGGCATTCGCCGGAATGAATCAGTTGCTAAGCAGCTTAGCATTAATGACCGTTGCCGTATGGGTTGCGAAGGTTCAGAAGGCTACAACAGCTGGTAAAGCCCTAGTTATTGCACCGGCAATATTTATGTGGATAACCGTTACAATAGCTCTACTATGGTATGAGGGAGTGGTTATACCAGCAATGCTTGGAGCTGGAGGAGCTAAGGCTGTTAGCGGAGTTGTTGTAGGAATAATAACAGCTATAGGTGTAGCGTTAAACATCTACCTATTCGCAATATGGATCCGTACAATGAGGAAGCCATCGATAGAGTAGTGATCGACGACGTGTAAAAGACAAATCTTTTTCTTTTCGTATCATACTCTCCTATATTTAGGAGGGTTTAACAATAATATTCTATAAGGTAATAGGTCATGGTGAAGGATAAAGAGGAGAATCCATTAAAGAAGATAGGGGAGATAATAACGGGGATCTTCGCCGGCCGTAGTCTGGAGTATTTGGAGGCTGAACTTAGAGAGCTGGAGAATGTCTTCGCCCTAATACTTCTAGGATCATTCGTTGGACTACCCAGCCCCCCATCGACAATATCGTTGAGACTACTACCATACATGGGTAGGGAGATCCTCGTAATGTATAAGCGTAGTGAGAGGCTGGACGATGTACTCGGTGAAATGGCTGGACTATTTGATATAACATAAGAGGATATAGGCGAAGGGTGAATGACTGGATATATTGTAAGGTTCTTCATAGGTAAGGGAGGTGTTGGTAAGACAACGGTGGCGGCAGCCTATGCTTTAAGGAAGGCTGGTATGGGTTTGAAGACGTATATTATAAGCCTTGATCCAGCCCATAACCTAGGCGATGTATTCAACATGGAGCTTGGAGATAAGCCTAGGAGGATAACCGGG
>JALVIT010000199.1 GCA_027028545.1 Desulfurococcales archaeon | reverse complement strand
TCCCAGTCATAAACATGGCTGACGACATGTTCCACCCAACACAGGGATTAGCCGACCTATACACCTTCAGGGAGAGATTTGGAAAGATCGAGGGTAAGAAATACGTTATAATGTGGGCTTATAGCCCCGAAATACGTGGATGGTGCAGTGTCCAGGAGGACATGATCCTATTCCCAAGATTCGGAGTTGACGTAGTGGTTGCACGTCCACCAGGATTCGACCTGGATCCGAAGCTTGTTGAGAAGACTAAGAAGCTAGCAGAGGAATACGGTGGATCACTAACATTCACAGATAACTATAGAGAGGCGTTAGAGGGAGCCCATGCAGTATTCCCACGAAACTGGGCATCACCAAAACTAGTACAGCTAGGCTACTCAAAATTCAAGGATGAAGAACTAAGGATCTATGAGAAATATAAAGACTGGAAAGTGACGAGAGAGCTATTCGACCTAATGGATAAACACGGAGTACTAATGCATGTCCTACCAATAATGAGGGGTTATGAGGCGGAAAACGACGTAATAGATGATCCGAAGAGATCGATAATATATGAACAAGCAGAAAACGGGTTATGGACAAAGGCTGCAGTACTAGCACTAACAATGTATGGAGTAAAATAACATCGTCAATTATTTTTCTTTTTTCTTTATCTTCTAGATTTATCTGGGTTTAACCACTATATGTTGGTTTAACTATTTATTAAATGTTCAACCCATATATTACTTATGGTGCAAACCTTAAGGATGGTACTAAGATTCGTAGAAAAGGTGTATTAATAATTCCAAAGAAGTTAAGGGAAGCAATAGGTCTTCGAGAAAGGGATGAGGTTATAGCTGAAGTTGTAGATGATAAACTTATTCTTAAAGCGTTAAGACCTAAAATTGTAGATATTAACCCGAAGCTTATAGGAAAGATACTGGAGGAGGAATATATTGATGAAGAACATAGATATAGAAGGATAATAGATTGTGTAGAAACCGGTTCTTAATATCAGTGCTACCGTAGAATATATCATAATATCACATTAAGAACTCCATATAGAGGTAAAATAATGGAACACGTACATAATATGACCGATTTATTTTATCGATACAGATCATTACTCTTTATGGACTCCATTACTTCGGTTAAAGCATAGATATTAATCCCTGATTTCTTCCAGAAAAATTTACAGGTTATATATATTAGATTATCTACAAATGTAGGTTAAGCAATAGCTAAGCTATAATACTTTAAGATATAGCAAAATATATTTTGTAGTCTGAATAGTATTATTTTACGGATGATATAATGAATGATAAAACCGATGGATCAAGCGGGTCCGGCGAAGACAAGCCCTTATGGTCTGAAGCTTCATTCATAATAGATTTTCCGGAATTGACTATGTTTATTCCAAGTGTGTTTGAAGCAGACGCTTTGACTATAAAAGGTGATCGAAGACTGTTCCTCTACGAGTTTAAAGGAGGTAAAATAAAGGATTTAGTAAGACTGATAGCTAGATATACTATGATCTATCCTGGCTCCGCTATTATCAAGCTATGTGTTAAAGATAGTGATAGTATTAAGGCTGACGATCTGCACATGTTCCTTGGTAAAATAGATGTTATTAGTGAATGTTTAAACGAGATAAACATTTATGATCTAGATATCAAGCGGCTAGATAGAGCGTTTGTAAACATCATATACCTGGAGCATCTATTTGAGAGTTTAAATAACTGGCTAAATATTGCTCTTCTACAATATTCTCCACATACGTTAAAGGCGTTGAGTGAGTATCTAGAGATCCCATATATTGAATCATCAAAAAGTATTAGGGATAATGATCCAATAACTATATCGAGAAGATTAGCTGCCTTAAAATTCATACTAACACGGTACGTTAAATACTTGACCGAGTATAGCAATGTTCATGATCTAGTTGATAAATTCCTAAGGAAGTTGTGGTGCGATGAGTATAAACCGATATACTACGAATGCACTAAGGATCTTACAGCAGAGGATCACGGGTGTAAGAGGCTAGTATTACTAGTTCCAACCCTTAAAGCTACTAAGAATATGATCAAGAGAGTTTTATCCAATATATTAAAGAAAAATAATATTCAACAAATACAATTGGTGGTAACTGAACAATCTCGTAAGGATGGGAGAGATATAGTAGAGGATTCTTCTAAACATATTAGTGAATATATAGTTGACTTTAATAATCCTAGTTATGACGGGATAAGCCTCGATCCTATAGAGGACTGTATAATTATAATTCCGGAATTCCCAAAACATATGTTAATTGATTTCCTAGACTATGTAAGTAGTAGGGGTGATGGAATATATCGAAGAATATATATTCTTGTTCCAAAAAAGCCTTTATCTGATAATATTTTAAATGAGAATATCGTTCTTAGACGTAATGATGGATGTAATGTGGTTGTTGATATTAATAATCGATATTCTTCTAAAGAGAATTACTGTTTAGTAAGAATATCTGATGTATTAAACCATATATTATCCTAAACAGGGGGTGTTGTCATGTATCTCCTCTTCCAGCCAAATAATACCCCTTTATTTAAGCCAGGTCCTCTTGGCGGAGAGATGGTTCAAACAGCAACAATGTATAC
>JALVIT010000198.1 GCA_027028545.1 Desulfurococcales archaeon | reverse complement strand
TTGTTGTGGTGTTGTTATTGTTTTTCTTGTCTGTTTTTGTTATTTTTAACATGTTTATGTCTTCTAGTTCTAGCGGGGAGGGTATTGTTGGTTCCACTACTTATTCTTCTGTTGGCTCTGCTGGTTCTACGAGAGATCCGGTAGATGTTATTCGTGGTTATTTGTCTTCTGTTAAGTCTTCTGTTCGTGATAGGGCTATTTCTATTCTTAATAGTTCTTAATAGTTATTTAAAGTATAGCGGCACCGTGTATAGTGGAAGAATCCATGTCGGTGCGGGTGAGTGGGAATATGTTAGGTTTCGTGCCTATGAGGGTATTAAGTATAGGATAAAGATCTATGTTCATGATACTTGTACTATAGGAACATGCGATATACGTGTAGAGCTTAGGGGTCTTGACTCTGGTTTTGTAAAGTATTTTGGTAGGGTGACCGGCCTAGATTATGAGGTTGTTCTGCCCAACGGAGTTTATTATGTTTATCTTAGCAATACTTACTCTATTTTTACTTCCAAGGATGTTGATGTAACTATAACGGCTTATTTTACACGCTATATGCTGAATGATGACGTATATAAGATTGCCGTGATCGGTTTATGGGTTGCAGATAATATAAACTATGTAAGTGATCCTAGAGGATTCGAATATATAGCACCTCCCGAGGAGACTCTGAAGACGAAAGCTGGGGACTGCGATGATTATGCTGTACTTCTAGCATCCATGTATAGAAGTGTTGGATTAGAAGCCGCCGTCGGATTAATAGATACTGATGGTGATGGTAAAGCAGAGCACGCCACAGCTCTGGTTCATCTCGATGAAGACCCCGACACTATAATGAAGAAGCTGAGCGCTATCGTACAGGTTCTAGGAATAGAAACAGAGGGCTTCTCGTACTTTAAAGATGAAAGCGGCGGTATATGGATGATAATCGATCCCCCAATGACCTATGGAAGCAGGGAGCCGTGGAATATTGAACACAAACCATACAAGTTGGTGGAATTGATAAAGCCCTAATAGCATCTGCCTATATTTCTTTGATTTTAACGGTTGTAGGGGATGCAAATACCTTTTTGATTCTAGGGCAGTTTGTTCTCTAATTGATGTATGAGTTGTTTTATTGATTTATCGAATTGTTTTAGTTTTTCTATGCCTATAAGGGTTATTGGAGCTAGTCCTGGTCTTAGTTTATCTCTTTTTAATGGTATGTTTAATCTCTCAGCGATTTCCACTAATTTGTCTATTATATCAGAGGTATTTACGTACAGGAGCATATGTGGATAAGTATCTGGGTTATCGAAGTATATTGATATCTTTCCTTCGGCTATACTTAATTTAAGCTGTTTCCTCGAATATGCTCTCCCTTCTTCATATAGTTGCTTTATGACCTCAGCAGTATTGTTTAATCCATATTTCTGAAAGATTTCTATGTATTCCTCAACGCTTATCGCTTCTTTGGCTTGTAGCTTCTTTTGAGGAGATGTTTCGCTCCCCACAACTTCGTTTGTTACCAAGTATATTGTTTCTCCATCCTTGTATAGGTTGTAGGCTGTATAGTATATATCGAGTCCTCTTTTTCTAAGGTATTTAACTATTTTTTCCACTCTCGGATCACGTAGTGGTAGGAACAGTACCAGTCTCTGGTTAGCATTTATATTTTGCTCATTAAAACTAGGCTCTTCTCCATATTGTTCGCTAAATCGCGTCTTCAACCAGCTGAGGAGATCATTACTGGGACTAATTATTCCTTTCTTAACCAAAACGTTTTTCAGCTCCTCTAAGCCCCATTCTTCAACATTTGATCCATACTCTAATAGCTGTGATACTACTTCACGCTGAGATCTCCATGCACCTTTTACCTCGACTATCACTAAGTTTCCACTATTATCGATTCCTAAGAGGTCTATTTCGAAACCTTCACATGGTATCTTATAGCCTAGAATGATTATTTTATCATCTTCATCGGGTAAAATTGCTTCAGGTCTACTCATAAGAAGCTGGTATAGGAACTCCTCGGGCTTCGAGATAGGATCTATAGCTAATAGTTTTTCTCCTTCTATACGATATAATGCCAAATATATCAACCTCACCGAGAAATAGTAGGCATTTCTAATATATAGTATTAACATTATTAATATTTTGGTAAACAGCGTTGAACAGCGATAATATTGTCAAGGGCTTATTAGATAAGGCATGGGAGGATCTAAAGGCTTCTAGGATCCTTTATGAGTATGGTTTGAAGGCACAAGCATTAAGTCATTTAGAGCAGGCTAGTGAGAAGATTCTTAAAGCATATTTCATTGGCTATATTGTTGATTTCTTAGCATTTATCTATAAAGTAGCTGAACGTGCTAGCGCATACGAGAGATATAGGGGTATGCATCAACTGGTTAAACAGGGTGTTAAAGACTATAGTGTCCCAAAGAAGCTGGGGCATAGATTTAATGCTTTCCTCAATAAATTCTTGCCCAACCTCTATGAGAGCATGTGCGGTGGGGAGTTTGCGGATTATTACGAGTACTCTATTAGACATGGTTTGATCCCGCATGTCGAGGAGCATAGAAATAAGATTATCAATATCCTCATGGATGAAGGATTAAACAGAGAGCAGGCCGAAAAACTAC
>JALVIT010000197.1 GCA_027028545.1 Desulfurococcales archaeon | reverse complement strand
ATCTACTACTAGTAGAAAACAAATAAAACTGAAAGGTCATAGGGATTAAGGCAGGTAAGATAGAGATTATATCGGCTCTTTTTCTATTCTAGGTTTATCTTCTATATTATCTCGGCTACGGCTTCGATTTCCTCCATGTCTAGTTTCTCGGAGGCTTTTCCAATGATTATCTCCTGTATCTCACCGTCCATATCTATATGGATCTCGATATCCCCCTCAGCTATTATCACCGTCACCGGCTTCCTAGAATTGAGGTTCCATCCCCTCAACTCATCTATTCACCTCTTTCTCTTCATTAATATTCATTCCTATTTGTTCTTCCCACTTTATCCTTATGCTTCATAGCATAAAACGCTTCATATCACTATATAGAGGTATAGAATGGATATATCTCGAAAATATATCGAATTAAATATCTAATTATGTGGATCATGGAAGAATATGAATAGGGTTGATCGTCCTTATCTTCTCCTTCTAACCGTTTGCTGTTGGGCTTCTAGTATTATCCTTCTAATATACTCCCATCTATTCCTCATCCTAGGTGGTTTGTTCTTCTTTGGTTTTGGAGGTATTTTCGGTGTTTGACTCCTAACCTTACCCGCTTTTGTGAGTGAACCGTGGCTTGGCATACCTGGTTATCCCTCTAAAATCCTTTTTCTACCATTTTATGTTTAGATTTTATATAGCCTTTTTAATTGTTATTCTTTTAGGTGTAGTAGGTATTTAAATAAATCTATCCATAATTGATCTATGGTGTGGAGGATTAAGGGTGGTTGAATGATGAAGAGGATCTATCTGGCTGAATCGGTTATAGGGGTTTACGCCTTCGACGAGGATGGGAATATAGTAGCTAGATCGCTGGCTCCTAAGGAGATGGACGAGAATGTTGAGTATTTGTTAAGGATTGAGAGGGGAGAGGAGACACCGCAACTAGTGGAGGTTCTGGATAAGGTTAGGGAGGCTGGATATAGCGTTGTGGTTGTAGAGACTCCGGAGATAGGTAAACATGCTGCATCCCGGGGTTTAGAGCCTGTGGTTGAGGTTGGTCATCGTGGAGCCCTCTTATTGAGGGAGAAGCTTGTAGAGTATGCATTGATGGAGGGGTTGGCTAAGGATAAGGAGGAGTTCTACAGCTGGCTACACGACATATTATCAGAGCTTACACGTAGGAAGCTACGCCGTGAAGCACAGAAGAGGGATCTATTGGCTGTCCAGGCTATTAGAGCTATAGACGATATAGATAAGACAATAAACCTATACGTGGCTAGGCTTAGGGAATGGTATAGTCTACACTTCCCAGAACTGGACGAGCTTGTGAGGGATCACCTAGACTACGCTAGGATTGTGTATGAGCTTGGACATAGAGACAATATAACGGTTGAGAACCTCGTAAAGCTTGGATTCAGCGAGGAGAAAGCTAAAAGGATAGCCGAACAAGCTAGAAAGAGTATGGGGGCTGACCTAAGCGATTTCGATGTAAACTATATCAAGACACTGGCAGGGATCATAATAGACCTATACAAGCTTAGGAGAACCCTCGAAGACTATATAGAAGCAGTTATGAAGGAGGTTGCACCAAACATAACAGCCCTAGTAGGTCCGAAGCTTGGAGCCAGACTATTAAGCCTAGCCGGTGGATTGGAGGAGTTAGCGAAGCTACCAGCTAGCACGATACAAGTTCTGGGTGCTGAGAAGGCTCTATTCCGAGCATTGAGGACTGGTGGTAAACCCCCTAAGCATGGAGTTATATTCCAGTATCCGGCTATACATAGGAGTCCTAGATGGCAGAGGGGTAAGATCGCTAGAGCATTGGCAGCTAAACTAGCTATAGCTGCTAAGGTAGACTATTTCACTGGTAGATTCATAGGCGATAGGCTCAAGGAGGAGCTTGAGAAGAGGATCGAGGAGATCAAGAAGCTATACGCTAAACCCCCAGCCCGTAAACCAGAAGCCAGACCCTCAAAACCCCCGCGTAGGAGGAGGGGTAGGAGGGGTAGAAGGAGGAAGAGGAGGTGATTGGTATGAGTAGTGTTATACGTGTAAGACCCCATGACAAATACCCCGGTGTATACATTGTAGAGTTGGAGGATGGAACCGTTAAACTGGCCACTAGGAACATGGTTCCAGGACATAGGGTTTACGGCGAGAGACTATACAGGTTTGAAGGCGTAGAGTATCGTGAATGGAACACTTATAGGAGTAAGCTAGCCGGAGCACTAGCTAATGGATTAGCCGAACAACCGATCAGGGAGGGGGACTCTATACTATACCTTGGAGTCGCAACCGGTACAACCGCTAGCCATATATCGGACATAGTGGGTCCCACTGGTAGGATCTATAGTGTGGAGTTCGCTCCAAGGGTTATGAGAGAATTCGTACTAGTAGCTGATGTCCGTAGAAACCTATACCCAATACTGGGTGATGCCCGTAAACCACAGGAATATAGACACATTGTCGAACTAGTTGACGGACTATACGCTGATATAGCCCAGCCTGAACAAGCCAAGATCGTTGCAGATAATGCAGACTTCTTCCTAAAGGAGGGAGGCTATCTACTACTAGCTATAAAGGCTAGAAGCATAGATGTCACAAAGGAGCCGAGCGAGATCTATAAGCGTGAGATAAATACGTTGAAGGAGCGTGGATTCGAAATAGTTGATGTTGTTCATCTAGAACCATATGATAGAGACCATGCAATGGTCTATGCTAGATTCCATAGGAAACAATAATAAGGCTATACAGTAACAATACTAATACATAGATATATGAAGCAATTATTTTCTAGAGGATAATTAAAATACTAGGGTTAAGGATCGGGGATGTATAGGAGGAGGCTTGAAGAACTACTAGAGGATACACTAAATATTTTGCGTAGAGCCGGATTCGTAGTTGAGAGTATAACCTATCCTAAAAATAAGAGATCGATAGACATTGTTGGAACATATCATGGTAAGAAGGCTATAGTTAAGGTAAGCATCGATTGTAGTAGGATAACAAGGGTTGAAATAGAGGATTTAAGGAAGGCTTCAATAGCATACGAGGCTTCACCATTAATAGTTGCCGAAGCGCATAGAAGGCAGAGGATCGAGGATGATGTAGTATATGTTAGGAAGGATATCACAGTTGTCAATAATACAACCCTGGAACAATATATAATACACGGCGAGAAACCACTAGTAGCAAATATTCAGGGAAGCCTCCTAGTAAGGATCAACCCCCTAAAGTTTAGGAGGAGGAGGCTGGAGCTAGGATATACTATGGGTGAAACAGCAACACTACTAAGCGTTTCGAGGAAGACTATATATGAGTATGAGAGGGGTAGTATATATGTAAGTCTCGACAAGGCGATAAGGATCGCCGAGATCTTCGGGGAGGATGTATTAGAACCATTCGACATATTATCCGAGAGGATCGAGGGGTCGGAGAAGGAATATATGGATGAACCATCGAATAGATTGGAGGAGGCATTATTTAGACTAGCTATGAGGAAGGGCTATGCATTCTACAAACTGCTTAGAACACCTATAGACTACATCCTAGCCGGGAGAAAGAATTCACTATCAATCATAAAGCCTGAGGAGAATAATAGAAGGTTTAGATTGAAGATCGAACAAGCCGAGAAAATCTCTAGAACCATGAAGACAAAACCAATAGTTGTTAAGGAGAGGGAGGATATAGAAGAGGTAAAGGACTACATATAGTATAGAGGAAAGGGTTAGATACCCATTGAATAAGCAGAGACCATTCTACGTGATAACAGGTAGACCTGGGATCGGTAAATCAACCTTCTTTATAAAAATAATAAACCTTCTGGGAAGGGAGGGTTTCAAGGTAGGGGGTATTCAGAGCCCCGAAGTTAGAGGACCAGCTGGTAGGAGGATCGGGTTTAGAATCAAGGATCTATATAGTGGAGATGAGGGATGGCTAGCTAGGAGGAACTATCCATCACCTATAAGAGTTGGAGCATATGGTGTCGTCATCCAAGATGCCGAGAGGATAATTAGGAAGGCTTTGGGGGATGCATTATCGACGGCTGATGTTATAGGTGTTGATGAAGTGGGGCCGATGGAGCTCAGGATCCCCGTCTTCAGGGACTATTTAATGAAAATACTAGACTCCGATAAACCGTTAATACTAGTAGTCCATTATAGGCTTAGAGACCCCAGAATATTAGGTAAACTGGAGGGTTCTGAGAGGATAGTATTAACATATGAGAATAGAGACTACTATTCTAGAATATACCCAGCTAAGATCTTAGAGTCTATTAAGAGATTCTATGGTAGAGTCTGAGAGTCCAGCTAATAAAGGGAATGATGTATGAATTCAAGGATCAGAGTTTATCCGTGGGAGAAGATCATTGTTGAGGGTAGAGCTAGGATAATAATACCGGACCCCGAGAAGTATAGGAGGCCCGATGGGAGATTCGAACCCGCATGGGCTCCAGTATTCTATAATCCATTGATGAAGCTTAATCGTGATATAACCGTTCTCATACTTAAGCATTATTATAATGGTAGGGGTTTCTTCATAGAAGCCCTTGGTGGGACAGGTGTTAGGGGTGTTAGGATAGCTGTTGAGACCGGTATGGATGGTTTGATCAATGATGTCGACCCTATAGCATATTACTATATTACTAGGAATATAGAGTTGAACGATCTATCTAATAGAGTTATGGCTTATAATAATGAAGCTAACACCTTGTTAAACAATTATACATTTACAGGCATATTCGTAGACTACATAGATATAGACCCTTATGGATCGCCGATACCCTATATAGATTCAGCTGTAAAACCATTATCGAGGAACGCGTTATTAGGGGTTACAGCAACTGATACAGGACCCTTAACATGTAGCCATAAAAGTAAAACCCTTAGAAGATATGGTGTCAGATGCTATAAGACGGATTTCTCGAAGGAGCTTGGACTAAGAATACTGATCTACAACCTAGTCTTTAGAGCCGCTGGCCAAGATGTAGCATTATATCCAGTATTCTCCTACAGTCATAAATACTATTATCGCGTATTCTTCAAAACCGTTAGGAGGGGCATGGATGCATATAGGATTATAGATGAATGTAGAGGGTACATATGGTATTGTCCGGAGGATCTTAGCAGGGGTTTCATCAAGGATCCAAGCGAATTAGATCCGAAGAATACCGGTTGCAGGATCGCAGTTTTAGGTCCTTTATGGATCTGCAGCCTGGGATCTACCGGTTTAGCTGAAAAATTAATCGATGAAGCTAGGGGGAGCGATATATATGGTGAATCCATCCCCCTGCTAAAACTACTACGTGGTGATTATTTAGTTGATACTCCTTATTATAGGTATGATAAACTGTTTGGATTATATAAGAAGTATATGCCCCCCATAAATAAATTTATAGAGAGGCTTAGGGAAGAGGGGTTTAAAGCATATAGATCACACTTTGATCCTAGAGGAATTAAAACTGATGCTCCATATGGGGAGTTGGTAAAGATCGTTACTTCCTTCTAATCCTTTTCCTACTCTTCGAAATATTTTCAAGTATCCATTCAGTCAGCCAATCACATGTCCGTGGATCGTAGAATCCGCCCTCATAGCATTGTTTATCTATGTAGGGGCAATACATGCATGGTATATCCGTGTATTGTTTGAAGTTTATCCTAACCCTTCTAATCCTAGTCTTCCTCTCGGTAGGTAGGGGTTTTGGTATAGCCACAACAAAATATGTATGTCGCCCATTATGAATTACAGGCGTCCTCTTGACATATCCTAGTTTCTCCAACTTCTTAAGTGATCTCGATACTACCCTACTAGTTGTTTTGAGCTTCTTCCATAGATCATTTTGTCTTATGCCGTCGGGGTGTTTCTTCAATATATATTTGTATATCTTAATATCCGTCTCATTAAGCTTAGTAGCCATAACCTTCCTCACCATTAATTATCTGTAACCGTCATCATCCCCGTATATTGTATAATTGCTATTCTCTCCCTATCCAATAATACCTTATATTTGAGGGAATTTAACTATAACTCTGATATGAGGACAGATTTTTATTAAAAATAGAAACACTAGGAAAAATATTCTTAGACCATTATCTCGATATCGAAGCTTCTAACCATTTCATCATATCTATTCCTAATGGTTACATCGGATACGTTCACCGCTTCAGCTATTTCTAGCTGAGTCCTCTTCTCATCTAGAAGTATTGATGATATATATACTGATGCTGTAGCTATTCCTAAAGCTCCTTTGCCATTGGTCAATCCCTCCTTCTTGGCTAGATATGCTAGGTATTCTGCTAGATACTCTACCTTACGGGACAGTTTTAGCTTGTTCACGAGGTATGGTATGTATCTTGTAGGGTCATCCTCCTTAATCATTTTATTCAAGTTTTTAACACTCTCATAGATCTTCCTCTGAGCATGCCATAGCCTTGAATGCGGTATTCCAACCTCCTTCGAATAAACTTTCACAGATTTAGGTAAGCCGTTGATCTTATATGCTAGATATAGAGCTGCAGCAGCCATCTCCCTCAGAGTCTTCTCCTTATAGTTCTTACCTATTAGAGCCTTCTTAAGGATCTTACCAGCTGTTTCGGATACATATGATGGTGGTCTTAGAAGCTCTATAAACCTATTAAGGTGTCTCAATGATTTCTCCAGTATCTTTTCATCATTATTAGATCTAATCTTCTTCTGTAATCTACTCATCTTCCTCCATTTCTCCCTCTGTCTAAAGCTGACAGTATGTATATCTGGGAGTGAACCACCTATCCCATTATCATGTATTCTAAATGTGTAGTTTCCACTAGTTCTAGGTGTTGTCTCCCTGTTTTTGAAGAAACGGTGTTCGAAACCATAATCTATTAACCGATCCTCAATGACCGAGCCACAATCCGCACAAACGAGCTCATTACGTTCATAATCGAAAATAATGTTTTTACTACCACAATATGGGCATTTAAGCCCCTCAACCATTTTTATCAACCCCTACTATTATTTCCTCCTCCTAATGCTACGCCTCCCCCTCCTCCTACCCCTACCCGGTTTCCTTCTGGGCTTCTTCCTGGCAGTTCTATAATAGATCGTTGAACCAACTTCGACTAGGCTTATTATATCGCTCGATAATGGTTTGATTACTACATATGGTGATTCAACCCTACCAATAACATCAACTATCCTACCTAGAACCTTTAGATCAGGGTCATATACTTGTTGCCCAACTAATCTCCTAGGATCTTTAAGGATTGATTCAACAAGTATTAATCCATCCCTTGTTATCTTTGAGACCCTTCCAAGCTTCTTCATCTTTTCACCTAATAGAATATTAGAGGGGGAGGCGGTAATACATGTGTATTATCGGCTAGGATTTTATATAAGGGTTTGGTGTAATGGTTGTGGTTATTACTACGTGATCTTGTATTAGGATAATCTATAATTGAGTGATTAAATCTGTTAGTAATACAATGGGTAATACGATTGGTAATACCTTTAACACATATATATAAACTATCTCCTATACTCTCTTATCTTCTCAGCTATCCTTCTAAGGATACTTTGTTTTGAATCCTTCTTGTCAACAATAACCCTACCCCTATGCTCCCACCAATTCCTAGGATAGGATGCCTCCTCATATGTAGGGTTTAAACCCAGTTCTTCAGCTGCACGCATGATCTCCTCTATCTTTGGATTTGGAACCGCTTTATCTCTCCTAACCCTTCTACCTTCACTCCTAGATCTACGTAAGTCTAAATATTCCGGGTATACTACGATCCTCTTACCCTTATAGTCTCTACTCATTCTTAACCACACTATGTATTATCTTTAAGATATTGTTTAAGAGGATTGGGGCTTACTGGTTAAATAGAGGTTTATAATAGTATTATCCAGCCCTCTCTATTAATACACCGTTAAGCACTCCATCCTGTCCGGGCCTAGATGTTATCTTCACCAATCCCAGCTCTGTTCTAACTATTGATCCCTTTGTTAGGAAGTTCCTCCTAACATATTGGGGGTTTGAGGGTGTTTCAACTACAGCCAGAATCCTCGTCTTCACAGTTTTGTTCTCACCAGGTATCGATACGTTGATGTATGTCGCCTTCTTTAATCTAATCTTGATATTTCCACCCCTAACCCTTATGATCACTCTAGCCTCTTTCTCGGCTAACTTGGTCATTGTTGGAGGTCTTCCGAGCTCGTGTTTACGCTTCATTCGATGCCTACTCTTCTTACCACCAGTAGGCTTCTTTAAATCGTTTCCTTGATACCATGACATTCTATACACCATCTATATTCTATGGGGTATGCTATATTGATTGATATATTCGGGGATTTTATATCTTTTCTACCCTGTATTTGTTTAGGAACGGTATTATAGCTGTTAATACAGCCTGGTATGATAGATCCGTCCTGGTCATAAACCCCTTAGTATAGTGTCCGATCGCACCGATCGTTTCGGCGATATCCTTTAGACCGGTCTCTCTAGCCATCACTTCTTTAAGCTCTACATCCCCTTCGAGTATTTCGCCAGCTACCCTAGATGGTATTGGGAAGAAGCTACTCATACCAACACCGATCCTCTCACCATCCGTTAACATCGCTATCTGTCCGCTTAGATAGTATCCATTAACCCTGATCAGCCCAGCTTCGATCCCTAAACCATAACACTCCGGTTTATACTCATAGGCTTTCAAAGCTCTAATATATGCACCATTATATATCTCATCTAAACCTATCGGCTGAGACTTCAACCCCCTAACCTCGATCATGTATATTCTGGTTACTCCTAGAAGGGATAATGCTTTACGTGCACCATTATACTTGGCTCTATTCAACGAACCCAGTACACAGCAACTCTTCATCGAGCACCCCTCAAAATAATCTGGATACAACTATCTGGTTTAAATGGTGTATGTAGGTAGTTTAATAACCCTCTATGATATATCAAAATAGTTTGATGTTAGAGTAAGACACTATTTAGGGGTATTTAGGGTTGAGATTTTATAAACTATACCGTATCCTGAGTAAGCCGATATATAAGCTATATGAAAAGTGGCTTTGGAACCAGATAAAGAACGGGCCCTTCCCAATCCATGTAGGTATAATACCCGATGGTAATAGGAGATGGGCTCGAAGACTAGGTCTTGAATCATACTATGGACACTACCACGGCTATAACCGTATTAGAGAGGTTTTGGATTGGATATGGGATCTAGGTATAAGGATCGTAACGATATATGCTATGTCGAGTGAGAACTGCATCTTCCGACCGCCCGAGGAGCGTAAACACTTATACGAGATCGTTAGGAAGGGTTTAATCGAACTAATGAATTCTGAGAGGATACATAAGGATAGGATAAAGGTTAGGGTTATAGGTAAACTGGATCTGGTTCCAAAGGACATATTGGAGATCGCTAGGAAGGTTGAGGAGAGGACCAGGGACTATGATGGAGGAGTACTAAATATTGCACTATGCTATGGAGGGAGACAGGAGATAATTGATGCTGTGCGTAGAATTGTAAGGGATGCCTCTAAAGGTAGGTTAAGGGAGGACGATATAACCGAGGAACTATTCTCAAAATACCTATACACGAATGGACTACCCGACCCAGACCTTATAATTAGGACTAGTGGTGAGATAAGGATAAGCAACTTCCTCCTATGGCAGTCAGCATATAGTGAGCTATACTTCTGTGAAGCCTTCTGGCCCGAGTTCCGTAAGATAGATTTCTGGAGGGCTATACGTAGTTATCAGAGGAGGGAGCGTAGGTTCGGTAGATAAGTAGTTACTGTTTCTTCACCGCCGCTGTTTTCTCAAGTATTGTGAAGAATATTGTTAGGACGAACACTATTATGACCGTTAAGAGTAGTAGGAATATGGTTTCTGGGGTAAATATTGTGCTGAATAGTTTCTGTGTTGAAGGGTTTTCTATGAGAACCGTTAGATTCTCCCTAACCCTCAATACTATCACTGTTAAAAGTATCACTAGGGATAATAGAACCGTATCCCTCCATAATAGGTGGAATTTACCCATTATAACCCTCTCAAACACTCTACCACCGAATATTAGTATCAACCCTATGAAGTATGGGTAGAGGGTGTTATCTATTAGGTTTATGATAGTCATTATTGTTAAGCCGTTCACATAGACTATGTATCCTGATAATATAATCGCTATACCGAGGAATATAGCTGATAACAGATATAGCACCGATACTATCGGTGAGGATTCAAATTTAGCCTTAAATGAACCATAAACATTGAATCCTTTAAGCATGAGGAGGACTCCGACAACTAGGGTTATAATGCTCCATACAATGCCTGATAGGTTTAGTATGGATAATAAACCCCATAGAAACAATACGATTCCGGGTAGACCTAGAAATATCTTAGTGTAGGGGGGTTCGGTTAAAGCCTTCTTAACATACCTTATGAGTAGGATATATGTCTCCTCTATATTCCTAGCCTGTTCAACGATTATCCTTTCAACACCTATTATCCTCCCATAATTACTTATAATTGGAAGGATTTGTTCGTCTGAAGCTCCATCGCTCACGAAGTATATTGAGTCGAAACCGGTCTTCTCCTTAACGAGCTTCATTTGTTCATGTATTCTCACAACTGCTTTAGTCCAGTCGTCACGTGCACCGGCTACAACGGCTATCTCTATAGATGCTCTACCCCTATATAGTGAGGATAGTTTCTCATATGCGCTTAAACCACCAAATAAACTGTTTACATCTGAATCGTGTGGTTTACTCTTAGCAAACTCTATAGCTTTTTCAAGGACGTTCTCATAGCCTATGATCGGTGTAGAAATACCCTTCTCTCCAAGATCATCATCTACATCAACAACCAGGACGAGGATCTTACTTGGATCCGCTATCTGATTCGATGAGGTCATTAACATCACTATATAATACTATCATTTCCTCTAGGGTTAATCTACGTTTACCCCGTTTAAGCTTTTCCTCAACCTCCTTCTTCTTTACAGACAATATCTTCTCAATCTTCATCCTCTCATAGCGTTGTATAATCTCCTGATACCGGTTCCTAAGATCGTTTAGCTTGTTTACAAGCTCAGATATAGCTTCATTGATCTTATTCAAAGCCTCCTGTCTTTCATTAATCTCTTTATTCAACTCATCTATCCTAGAACTTATCTCACTTATCTGGCTCCTCAAATTATTCCTCTTCTCATCTATAGCTGATATCGTTTCACTAATCTTCTTAATTTTCTCGGATAAGTCATTGATCTGAAGCCTTAGACTAGTCAGCTCCGCTCTCAGCTCAAGGTATTGTTTCTTCTCCTCCTTAGCCTTCAAAGCCTTCTCGAGGAGTTCTTCAAGCTCCTGTATCCTCTTAATGATCCTCTCCTCCTCATCTATAGTCAGTATCCTTGTCTGCTGTATCCATTCAAGCTTCTCGATCTCCCTCCTAATCGCTGAGACCGGTATCCTTATCTCCTTACCGAGGATCTGTAACTGGTTTCTCTTCTCCCTTATAAGATTTGTTAATTGTTTCAATTTATCGATCTTCTCCCTACGCTCCTGTCTAAGCTTCCTAATCTCCTCTACATAGCCTCTCCTTTTCTCATTGATCTCTCTAAGCTTACTTCTAAGCTCTTTTACACGATCGATGTGTCGACTCCTCTCCCTTCTAAGATCTCTTAGTTCCGAGATTAGGATAGTTTTCTCCCTCTTAAGCCTTTTGATCTCGTTTCGCGTCTCCGTTATCTCGTTGCTTATCCTATCGATCATTTCCTGGATCTCTTTATCGTCTATCTGGTTTCCCATGATGTCTTCCTCATATATTTGTTCTCGACAATCTGGTGCGTTTTTCTGTGTTACGTAGATATATTTCGTTATGTTTTATTATTTAAAAGATTTACCTTTATTACTTTAATCGGAGTATTACACGTGCATCAACTACTACTGCTGAGTCTGGATATGCTATTATCGGGTTTAGATCTATTGATTCAACTTCTTCATTCTCCTCCAATAGCTTTGCTACTGCAATTATTATCTTCGCTAGAGACTTCTTATCAACTGGTGGTTGACCCCTATAACCCTCCAGTAGTTTCGCTGATTTAATCTCCTTCATCATCTCATATGCATCCTCCTCCGTTATCGGAGCTATCCTAAATGATACATCCTTCAATACCTCGACGAATATCCCTCCAAGCCCGAACATTACTACTGGGCCAAATACGTTATCCCTTAAACCTCCAACGATAACCTCTAATCCCGGTGGAGCCATCTTCTGAACCAATAACCCCGTTATACGGGCTTTGGGTGCATTCCTCCTAACATTCTCGAATATCTTCTTTGCAGCTTCTAAGACTTGGCTGTGGTTTTTGAGTCCAACTATTACCCCACCTACATCGCTTTTATGGCTTATATCTGGTGAAACTATCTTTAATACAACGGGATAGCCGATCTCATCGGCGATCTTTACAGCTTCCTCGGGGTCTTTAGCCAGTTTAGCCTCAGCTATAGGTGCTCCATATGCTTTAACGATCTCAAGTGCTTCGTGTTCAAGTAGTTTTCTCCTACCCTCCTCTAACGCCTTCCCAACGATCTCTCTCGGATCCATTATTTTTCTCCTCCATGCCTTATTCTAAACATTGAGTACTCGTATAAAGCCCTTAGGGCTACGGCAGCCCTTTCAGGTGATTCGAATGCTGGTATACCATTATCTTCGAGCTTCGATTTAAACTTCTCCGCCTCCTCGCTACCGATCATTATGGTTATGATCGGCTTACCATACTTCTCCTTAGCTTCGACCAGGTAATCTATTATGCTTCCCTTAATACCTGGAACCTGTGGTAGTGCTACTACAACTACAGCATGTACATCATCTCTTGGTAGTAGTCTTTCTAGAACCATGATGTATCTCTCATCATCCGTATCACCAGTTAGATCTATTGGGTTTTCGACTATGCAGTGTGGCGGTAGTATCCTCTTAAGCTCCTCCCTTAGTTCCGGTGGTGTTCTAGGCATGTTGAAGCCCTGCATCGTTAATGCATCTGTGAGCATAACTCCTACACCGCCAGCATCCGTTACGACATATACGTTGTTACCCTTCATTAGGGGCTGTGTTAGCAGGATCTTTGCTAGATCCATTATCTCGTCAAAGCTCATGGCTTCGATCAATCCAGCTTGTTTAATAGCTGCCCTATATATAGCATAGTTTCCAGCTAGCGCTGCCGTATGGCTGGCTGCAGCCATTCCACCTCTCGAAGTCTTACCAGCCTTATATATTACGATTGGCTTCCTCATTGAAACCCTTCGTGCAACCTCTATGAATTCTCTACCCCTTCCCTCTCGTAATCCTTCGAGATACATTATTATTATACCGGTCTTCTCATCCTCAGCGAAGTATTCTAATAGGTCTACATCGTCTACATCTATCTTGTTACCATAGCTTACAGCTCTAGATATACCTATATTGTGTAGAGCCATCCAATCGAGTAGTGCTGATGCAAATGCACCGCTCTGACTTATAAAGCTTATCTCCCCCCGAGGAGGCCTCTTCATCTTCTCATCTGGTAGAAAGAATGTATCCACACCAGTCCAGTTGTCATATATTCCCAGACAGTTCGGACCTATGACTCGTATATTATTCTCCCTAGCGATCCTCCCGATCTCCTCCTCAAGCCTCCTACCCTCCTCAGTCCCGGTCTCTCTGAATCCACCACTAATTATTATAACTGCTTTAACACCCTTCTCGGCTAGATCCTTCATAACCTGTGGGACTGCTGGTGCTGGTATGGCTATTACGGCTAGATCGATCTCATCCTCGATCTCCTTAACGTTTCTATAGCACTTTAATCCCAAGACCTCTCCATACTTAGGATTTACGGGGTAGATCCTGCCCTTAAACCTCTTGATGAAGTTTTCGAGTATAACTCTGCCAACCTTACCCTCCTTATGTGTTGCACCGATTATTGCCACACTCCTCGGGTTGAAGAATTTGTCTAGGTCACCCCTATTCAAGAAGCACACCATCTAACCAGTTATTAATACCCAGATAGTATCTAATCCCGGTATATACTATTAAAATGAAACCTTAGAGTCTCGGCGATGGCTCCTCAGTGTAGAAGTCTTCACCACCTGCCAACACCCTCTGTATGGATGCATATAATTGATCGAATCCCTGCATATTCTTAGATGATACCTCCACAGTATCGAAAACGTTTAACTTTTCAATGATCGTAGCTATTTCATCAGTGCTCCATGGAAATATCGTCTCCCTACCAGTTATTTCTTCAGCTAGTATGTATGGATCTGATAGATACCTATCAAATTCCTCAAGTAATTGTTCACCGACAAGATCGATCTTATTCAATACTAGTATCTGTGGAAGCTTTATCCTGAAATGTGTGCTTGAAGCCAGTAGGAGTGCTGATAAATAGTTTGAGGGTTTGAGGACAAAGCTCACATCGACTAGGAATAAAGATACAGACTTCATATTCTCCAATAAAATATTAAGGGTTATGGGTCCAGCCTCTCTGAAGGCAAATATCTCCATCTGGCCCGGAGTATCTATTAGTAGATAATTGGTTTTAAGGTATTCGATCTCATCCCTCAACTCATCGGCTCTCAGAGCAACTATATCTATAGCTGCAACCAATGCACCATTGGGGCCTAAACCCTGCTCCCTCATAAGTGTTCTGGCATCAACCATCTCCCTAACATCTATATCTGGCTTATACGGTAGAACCTCAACAGCTGGATCGAGATTTACTATTGCGACATCCATCTCGTTAGCTACTAGGTAGTCGGCTAGTGATGCTATTAGTGTTGTCTTTCCGCTTCCAGCAGTTCCCAATACTACTACAGCATAGGGCATATCATCCACCCCAGGTGCTTCCTAGAATATCATGTTTAGAATATTATTAATGGTCTTCTACTACCCCAATATCTTCCACGGAAGTTAAGTTTGTATCCGCAGTGGGGGCATTTAAACCCATCTTCAAGATCCCACCTTGTTATATAGAAGCCCCTCCTCTCAACAACCAATCTACCACAGTTGGGACAGTATGTGTTCTCTAATGGGTGGCCCCATATGTTTCCTAGATACACGTGTTTAAGCCCCTCCTCCAAGGCTATCTTAGCCAACTTCTCCAGTGTTTCGATGGGTGTTGATGGTATATCCTGCAGTAGATAGTCTGGATGGAATCTTAATAGGTGGAAGGGGGTTTCATCCCCGAGATTCTCTACTATCCATCGGGCCAGCCTCCTAATATCTTCGGGTTTATCACCGTATTTAGGGACAACTAGATTTGTTATCTCGATCCACCAGCCGGCATCCCTCATAGCTATTAGTGATTCAAATATTGGATCGGGATCTGGAACACCCATAAACTTCCGATAGAACTCCCTATTACCACCACCCTTAAAGTCTACGGTCGCTGCATCCATGTAGGGTCCCAGCTCCTTGATCGCCTCCGGCGTCATATAGCCGTTTGTGACCATAGTGTTAAATAATCCCTCCCTCTTAGCGAGTTTAGCAGTATCATACATGAACTCGTAGAAGATCGTTGGCTCATTGTAAGTATAGCTTATACCCTGACAACCCTCCCTCTTAGCCAACTCTACAACCTCCTCCGGAGTATATGGTTCTCCAAAGACCCTATCACGGCGTGATTGGCTTAAAACCCAGTTCTGACAGAATTTACAGTAGAAGTTGCATCCGGCGGTTGATATTGAGAATACACATGCTCCAGGATTGAAGTGCATGAGGGGTTTCTTCTCTATAGGATCGGGGTTTGCAGCTGTTAATAGTCCATAGACTAGTGTGTATAGTTTACCCTCATGGTTATATCTAACACCGCACACACCGTATGCCCCTGGAACTATTATGCATCTCCTATGGCATAGATCGCATCTAACCCTTCCACCATCAAGCCTTACCCAGAACTTAGCCTCCCTAACACCGGGTCTCTTCAAGATATACTTCATAGTCATCGTAGACACCTTTATCTCCAGCGTCAAAATAATTTATAGTTATAAACTAGGTATTATACTTAGAGAATCATCTGTGAGGGATGCTGTTTTGGTTATTGACGCTATAATCTATGGTAGACAGGCCGAGAGACAGGGTAGGAGACTAGCGGATCTACTCGGTGCGGAGACAGTTAGTATTCAACATAAGATCTTTCCAGATGGAGAGCATTATCTGAGGATCACGGATGGGGAAGGGATCCGTGGAAGAGGGGTCCTCATAGTGAACACTATGTATCCGCGGCAAAACGATTCACTATTAGAGACACTAATGCTTATAGATGCTGTGAAGAGGCTTAACCCCCATAGGATACTCCTGTTGGTCACATATCTAGCATATGCTAGGCAGGATAAAGTATTTCTCACTGGTGAACCGGTTACTGGTAGGATAGTTTTGGATAGCATCTATAGATTAGGGATAGACTATCTATTGGTCGTCGATATTCATAGTGGGAAATTACTGGAACCATATAATGATAGGGCTGAAAACGTCCTAGTCTCAGATATCTTAGCTGGTGAAGCCCTTAAGAATGCTAAGGATCCATTAATACTAGCGCCGGATAAGGGAGCACTACATAGAGCCAAATATGCCGCTGAGAGGCATGGATTGGAATATGATTATCTCGTAAAGCACCGGGATAGAGTTACCGGCGAGATCTATATTGAGCCTAAAGAGGTTGATGTTAACGGTAGGGATGTTATCATAGTAGATGATATAATCAGCACTGGTGGAACAATTGCATCAGCCACTAGGAACATGTTAAGGCTTGGAGCTAGAAGGGTATTTGTAGCTGCAACACACTCCCTCCTAGTAGGTAACGCATTGGAGAAGATAAAGTCTTCAGGAGCTGAAATGATCATTACAGCTGATACGCTCGGCATAAAACATGACGACCCCTTCGTGAAATACGTCGATATACTACCTAAACTGGCATCGGTGATCAGAAATAGAGGCTAACGGTCTATTCTACTATATATTATCCGGCGAATCCGAACTACTAGCCCTCAACGAGCTTAAAGCACTCCTAGAAACATATGGAGTAAATAAAGAATTAGAATGTCTAACAATGATATGCCTAGCTAGGCATGGATTAAAAATTCCTAGAAGAATCATGAATAGATCGGGATATATTAGGGAGGGTGGTAGGGTATTATGGTATTCATCAATACTTGAAGAACCACCCCGGATCAATTTGAATAACGGTAAATATGCTAAGATAACTATATTTAGACAAACAATATCCAGAGAACTGGTAGAACATTTCGTCGAAAAATTTCTCGCTAAAAACCCTAATTTAAAGAGGGGGTGGGATAGGGGAGATATCCATCTAATATTTAGCGAGGGAATGGTTATAATCGGTAAACCACTAATATATCGCGACACCAGATCATTCTATATGAGGAGGCCCTCTATAAGACCCTTCTTTAGAAGTATAGCTTTATCGGTACCATTCTCTAGAGCTATGATTAACCTGTCTAGGGTTAGAGAGGGTATGTGTCTCTTAGACCCTTTCGCGGGTACTGGTAGTATATTGATCGAGGCTGGATTGATGGGTTTAAAGCCTATAGGTGTTGAGATCGATTGGAGACTTGTGCATGGTGCTAGGGAGAATCTAGAATATGTTGGTGTCAGAAACTATGTGTTGATACTTGGAGATTCTAGAAATATGAGGTTTCGAGGCATTGATGGTATAGCCACCGATCCACCCTATGGTAGAGCCGCCAGTACCCATGGTAGAGATGTTGAAGAGATCTATGAGAGATTCATATTTAATGCATCGGAATGGCTTAGGGATAAGGGACACATGGTTTTCCTAGCCCCCCACTATATGATTGATTATATAGATGATGTATTGTGTAGTGCTGGATTTATAACTGGTTTAAAGATACCATACTACATACATGGAGGGCTTACGAGGATAATATATGTAGCATATAAGCCTTAGGGGTGTATATGTATTGATTACCTCTTTATACATGCTTGGAACGGGCGCTGCAATGCCTATTAATAGGGGTTTACCATGTATAGCTCTAAGAACTGATTCAAACATCTATTTATTTGATGTTGGCGAGGGTTGTCAGTATCGTTTATTTAGAGCTGGTCTGGGGTTGTCAAAGATCAAAGCAGTATTTATAACTCATCTACACGGCGACCACTATTTAGGATTATTTGGATTATTCCAATCTATGCATCTATCCGATCGTAGGGAGAAGCTATTATTAGTCGCTCCGAAAGCATTGGACGAACTACTTAAGGTATTTGCCGAGTCCAGGTTGTTGAAGCTTACATACCTCCTCGAATATAGATCTATAACTACTGGGGATGCGGTATACGAGGATAATAAGATCATTGTTAAAGCATTCCCGGTGGAGCACGGTGTCGAGGCATATGGTTTTAAGATCGTTTTGAAGGATAATAGGGGTACATCGATAATCTATACTGGCGACACCAAGCCTTCGAAGAGGATCGTTGAGGAGTCTAGGGGTTCGAACATACTTATACATGAAGCTACCTTTACAAGCGATCTAGCCGGTGAAGCCTATCAGCAGGGTCATTCAACAGCTAGAGATGCTGCCCTTACAGCATCGGAGGCTGATGTTGAACTCCTAGTATTGACGCATATTAGTGCTAGATATGGTGATCCTAAGACATTATTCTATGATGCATATAGATTCTTTGAGAATACTGTGGTTGCTGAGGATTACATGATTATAAGGATATAGATTCTACTTAAAAGTCTTCTTCAGCATCTGCTTCCTCTGAGCTCTATGGGCTCTACTGGTCTTCCTATGCTTCTTCCTAGGCTGTGGGGTTATTTCCGGTGCGAGCCAGTCTATGATCTCGTCTATGTTGTCGGATTCTATAGTTATAGTTATAGTGCCCATCGGTGATTCACGGTCTGAATCTACTAGTGATAACTTATTAACGTATGCTGCCTGTTTATGTATTATCAATGTGACCTTGTTCCCCCTGAGGTGTTTCTGCATATAGCTTCTAACGGCTGTGATCACCTGCTCGATCCTTATGAGGTTGTATATCTTGTTTAGTGAATCTCTATCCTCTGAGTATCCTCTAACTTCATAATAATCCTCGTCGATCTCCACGATCCTTATATCGCCATCGAATAAGTTTCTAACAGCTTTTAGAACCTTATCCTTATCCTCAGTAGGATGGATTACTGTCTTCAACCTTACTCTTAACATTTCTGATCACACTCTTCAATATTCTCTCAGCATTCACATATGCTTCTGCTAGTGTACCCTCATTAACTATCATGTAGTCTGCTAATGCGATCACGTTTCCAAGTCCGAAGCCTAGTTCGACCATATCCCTCTTAACAAACTCTTCCCAAGTATTTGGATCACCAGCCCTCTTACGCCTAAGTAGTCTACGGAACCGGGTCTTTGGCGATGCATGTATCGCAACTATAACTACCTCACCCCTCCTCTTAAAGGTGTTGATCTCTTCCAAGCTTCTAACACCATCGATAACGACGACACCATCCTCTTCACGTATCCTTTCAAGGGTTTTCTCGGCGACATAGGTTTTACCATACTTCTCCCTAACTATCCTAGATGTCTCCCTCATAGTATCCGGCGTTATTATACCGAATATCTTTAGGGTCTCCTCTCTAACAACATCCCCCATATTATAGACTGGTAATCCAAGCCTCCTAGCTATATCGGATAAAATGCTTTTACCAGCACCCGGCATACCGGCAATCACTACTAGTTTAAGCAATTCATCCTTCACCCAATAGTATAGACTTATATTATTGGTTAAGCTATTAAAAAGCATGGATTCGCCGAGGGGTAGCGTCGTGGCTAGGGAGAATCTCAGAGTCTTCATCGCCGTTGAGATAAATAACCCCAATGTGCTCTCAAAGCTGGAGAAGGCTAGGGATCTACTCCTAGAGAGTAGAGCCGATCTAAAACCGGTGGCTACCGAGAATATGCATATAACACTGAGATTTATCGGTGAGGTACCCTTCGAGACTGTTAATAGGATATGCGAGTTATTGGAGACTGTAAGGTTTAAACCCTTTAAGATCCGTGTTAAGGGTATAGGTGTATTCCCAAATATTACCCGGCCCAGGGTTATATGGGCTGGTGTTAGTGAGGGTATTGAGGAGTTATCGAAACTACATGATATAGTTGAATCCCTTCTAAGAAAGATCAACATCCCGGGTCAGCGTGAGAAATTCATACCACATATAACATTGGCTCGTGTTAGGAGTGGTAGGAATAGAGCTGCCCTGGTGAAGATTATTAGTAGTATAGCTGATCAGGACTTTGGAGAGATCCTTGTGGATAGGATCGTGTTAAAGAAGAGCATACTAACACCCAGTGGACCAATATATAGTGATATATGTAGTGCTAGGGCTCAGCTATGAGTCTAAGTAGTGTTGAAAGAAGGATTTTGGAGAGGATAAAGCCTAGAGAATACGAGTATAGGATCGTGTTCAACGCGTATAATAGGATTAAAAACGTTATAGAACAAATCCTTAAAAAACATAATGTAAAGGCCGAGGTAACACTACAGGGAAGTATAGCCCATGATACATGGCTCAGCGGAGATAGGGATCTAGACATCTTCGTCCTCTTCCCCCTAGAATGGAGCGTTGAGGAGTTGAAGACCAAGGGTTTCAAGATACTTGTTGAAGCCGCTGAGACTATAGGCAATTATAGTATTAGATATGCCGAACACCCATATGTTAGAGTTAAACTCGGAGATGTTGAAGCTGATCTTGTCCCAGCATTTAATGTTAGAAGCTCAGAAGATGTGAGGACAGCTGTCGATCGGACACCACTACACACTAGGTATTTACTCGAAAGACTAACACCAGAGTTAAGGGATCATGTTAGATTGTTGAAGAGGTTTATGAAGGGCATTGGAGTATATGGTGCTGAGATAAAGACTAGGGGTTTCTCGGGATACTTCGTAGAACTACTAGTCTTAACGTATGGAGGGTTTAGAGAAGTTATAGGTGAGGCTAGTAGGTGGAGACATCCAGTATATATTAATACGCTGGGGGATAAGGATAGATGGGTTTTGGCTAGAAAGGTTTTGAGGAGGAGGTACCCGGATTCAGTAGTATATGCACCTGATCCAGTCGATCATAAGCGTAATGTAGCCGCTTCAGTATCCCTTAAAAGCCTAGTACTATTCTCGACAGCTTCTAAATGCTATATTAAGAACCCCTCAGAAACATTCTTCTTCCCCCTAAAAATAAGCTTAGAGGAGACAATATCTAGAGGGAATTTGGAGAATAGATGCATATTGCTGATATTTATCAGCTTCAACGAAAACCTCCCCCCAGAGACGATCTGGGGAGAGCTGAGGAGGGTTATGGATAGAACTGTAAAGGTTTTAGTGAATAATGATTTTAAACCATTGGATTGGAGTTGTTGGAGTAACGAGTATGATGTAGGGGTGGTTGCTTTAGAGGTTGAGGAATGTAGGAGACCCATGTTAAGGATCTATAATGGCCCGGAATATTATCATGGCGAGAGGGTTTTAAGCTTCATAAGGAGACATATTGAAAGGAGGGGTATTGGTCCGTGGATTAGGGAGGATTCAATACTAGCTTCCCTATCTAAGCGTAAATATGTCGATGTTCGAAAACTATTAATGGATAGATCATGGGAATACATGGTTACACCCCATACTCGGGATAAGAAGCCGGTTATTAAGACTATAGATGAAGTGTTGGAGGAGCTCGATAGGGTTAGAAGATATAGTAGGGGGTTTAGGGAGTGGATTGCGAAGTTTATAGTGAAGAGGGAACCATGGATGGAAAGCTGCATCTTCTAGATCCACATGATGAATATG
>JALVIT010000196.1 GCA_027028545.1 Desulfurococcales archaeon | reverse complement strand
AATCCTCCTAGGGTTCCTCATGATCTTCATCTCCTCAGCGATCTTCATGATCTTTATAGCTATGTCTCTATCATAGACTTTAACCCTATAGATCTCTAGTGTGTATGGTTCTATGATTACCGGTTTATCTATGTTATAGTCTAGGATCTTCATGAGGTATTTAGTCACGTTACCCGATGAAATATAGAATACCTTTGAAGCCCTCCTATCAACACTAGGCTTGTCTTCGAGGCTCTCACCTATTAATGTATAGCTTATGGATTGTTTATCCTTCTTACCCCTAACCTTTACGATCCTCTCGATCTTACCCTTAATCCTAACCCATACTCCGGTTGGAAGCTTTACATAGATCTCGCTCCCTTTAGCCACATATCCTCACCCAGTCATTCTCCCTCTACAACTCTCAGAGTATCGGGTATGACCCCGCTGCGCACGAGTTTCTCGTATATTCTCCAGATCCTTTTTATCGTTACATATTCTACATCGTAACCCCTATCTCTAAGTATTTGTAGAACGATGCTGGGGAAATCGTGTGGGTGAATACCTCTAACTGATAGTGCAGCCTCCTTAACGGTTTCAACTATGACTTTACTCGTTGGATAATTCTTCCTTCTACGCCTTCTACCCTTAACCTCCTCCTCATACTCCCTGATCTCTTCGAGGACATCCTCCGGTATGTAGTTGCTATAGTCTATTTCACTGATCAAACCCTATACACCATCTTATACTAATATTCAACATCCTTTATTAAAGAGTAATCACCTAGTATCTATACGGGATGACCGGGCAGGAGACGTTCTGAGCAGTGATGTAGGTGGAGCGACTGGGACCGCCAAGGATCTCCTAATGATAAATCCTTATTATCCAGTCAGCTCCTTTATTGATGATTAGAATCCCTAGTTGTGGTGTAGTGGGGTTGGATAGGGAGATCGTTGAATCCGTGTATAGGATCCTGTGGCCTAAACCGTTGAAGCTATTCACAGCGGGACCAGTATCCTGCTTCCCCGAAGTCTTGGAGGTTATGAGGTTCCAGATGCTTAGTCATCGCTCGGATGAGTATAGGGCTCTGCACAGGGATACTGTCCAGAGACTGGCTGATTTCCTAGAGGCTCGTAGGTCAACTGTATTATTGATCCCTGCCAGTGGTACTGGGTTTATGGAGGCTAGCATTAGGAATGCGGTATCTCCAAGGGGTAAGGTCCTAGTAACGATTATTGGAGCCTTCGGTAAGAGGTATCGTGAAGTTGTTGAGGATAATGGCAGGATACCGATCGTTTTGGAGAAGCCTCCTGGTGAACCTGTTCTACCCGAGGAGCTTGATGATGCTTTGAGGAAGAACCCGGATGTTGAGGCTGTAACTATAACTTATAATGAGACAAGCACCGGTGTATTGAACCCGTTGCCGGAGCTGGCTAGGGTTGTTAAGGAGCATGATAAGCTATTATTTGTGGATGCTGTATCGGCTATGGGTGCTGCAGATATAAGGGTTGATGAGTGGGGTATAGACCTGGTATTCGCTAGTAGTCAGAAGGCTTTCGGAGTCCCACCGGGTTTGGCTATGGCTGCTGTTAGTGAGGAGGTTTTTGAGAGGGCTAAAAGGATCCCTGAACGGGGCTGGTATTTCGACCTATTAAGGATTAGGAAGTATCTGGAGTCTCAGTGGAGTACTCCATCGACACCGCCCATACCACAGATTGCTGGATTGAATGCTGTCCTAAGGATTATTGAGAAGATGGGTGGTAAGTATAAGTGGTTGGAGATGTATGCTAGGAGGGCTGAGAGGATTAGGAGGGGAGTTATTGATCTAGGATTAGAGCTTTTCGCTAGGGAGGGATACTATAGCCCAACTATAACAGTTGTAAAGGCTCCGCCGGGTATTAGGGGTGTTGAGGTATATGAGGCTATGCGTAGGAGAGGGTTTGAGATTGCTAAGGGCTATGGACCTGTGAAGGAGTATACTTTCCGTATAGGGCATATGGGCTATATAACCGATGAGGATATCGATGAACTATTCAGAAACCTGGCAGAGGTTATAGAGGAGCTAAAGAAGAAAACATAGAACATCTTTTTCACCCCTCTCCTCCCTAGGATGTGAGGGGTTATGGGCGAGGTGGAAGTCCCTAAAATACTTGGGATGACCCTCTAGGAACAAACGGATACTGTTATTTAACTAGCACTGCTATTCTCTAATAGTAATAAGTATTGGTATGGTGTTGGAGCGGTGGTTAAGGTTCTAGTTGCAGCACCTATATATGAGGAGGCTTTGAGGAGACTTAGGGATGCCGGCTTCGAGGTTGTGTATCGCGAGTATCCAAGCGAGGACGAGCTTATAGATCTTATTAGGGATGCTGATGCTGTGATTGTTCGTAGTAAACCAGTCGTTTCTAGAAGGGTTATAGAGGCTGCCGGTAAGCTAAAAGTTATTGCTAGGGCTGGTGTTGGTCTGGATAATATTGATTTGGAAGCTGCCAGGGAGAGGGGTATTGAGGTGTATAATGCTCCCAGTGCACCTACTGAGAGTGTTGCTGAATTAGCCATAGGGCTAATGATCGATGTTTTGAGGAAGATATCCTTCAGCGACCGTTTGATGCGTCGGGGTGTTTGGGCTAAGAAGAAGGCTTTGGGTAGGGAGCTCAGGGGTAAGATCCTAGGAATTATAGGTATGGGTAGGATTGGCCAGGCTGTTGCCCGTATAGCCCATTATGGATTTGGTATGAGGATCATATACTATGATGTGCGTAGATGCCCCAAGGATGTTGAGGAGGAGTTGAGGGCTGAGTGTGTAGATCTTGAAACCCTCTTGAAGACTGCAGATATTGTGACGCTGCACGTCCCTCTAGTCCCTGCTACGAAGCATATGATTAATGAGGAGAGGCTTAGGTTGATGAAGAAGACAGCGATCCTGATCAATACCGCTAGGGGTGGTGTTGTTGATACGGAGGCTTTGGTTAAAGCCCTCCGGGAGGGTTGGATTGCCGGTGCTGGTCTCGATGTTTATGAGGAGGAGCCCCTACCCGCGGATCATCCACTGACTAAGCTAGACAATGTTGTGTTGACACCACATATTGGTGCTAATACTGTGGAGGCTCAGATGAGGGCTGGATTGGAGGTTGTTGAGAAGATAATCGGTTTCTTCACCGGGAAGAGATAGGTTGTTCTGAGGATAATCTTTTTTCCTCCTCTTCTCTTATTTAGGATTACACGCTATAATAGTATTAGTGTTGGGTAGTGATCTGTTATGCCTAGGGTTGTGATAAAACTACCGAGGATCAGTGTTGAGACGAAATATATTGAGCCGGTATTGATCGATGTTGATAAATTTGTTGCCCATGAGGAGATTGTTCCGGGGAGGCTTAGGGATCTAGTGGAGAAGATTAGGAGAGAGGGTGTTGTCGATATGCCGATCATCGCCGCCCCCATACCTGGTACGGATAAATACTTGATCGTTGACGGGCATCATAGATGGGCTGCTGTGAAGGAGCTTGGTTATAGGAAGATTCCAGCTATAATTGTAGACTATTTTGATCCCAGTATAAGGCTTGAAACATGGTATCCAGCCTTTCGCGGCAGGATCGAGGATTTCCTGGAGGAGGCTAGGAAGAGTAGTCTCCGTGTTGAGGAGTGTCCACCGCATAATAGTGTTGAGGAGTTAGCCGATTCCGGTAGATACGCCTTCATAGTTGTTGGTAAGGGGAATACATGCTACGTAATACCGGGCGGTGTCGATGAGCAGAAGAAGGTATCCAAGATCCTCTCAAAACTCAACATCGAGGACAAGATCATACTATACTACTACGGCGTCCGTAGAGAAGCACTGGAAGACCTTGAGAAGGGGGAGATAGACTACCTACTACTCAGAAAACCACCGACAAAACAAGAAGTCATACAACTAGTTAAACAGGGTAAGGTATACTCGCCGAAAACAACGAGACACATACTACCATACAAACCAGCATTCACAAACACACCACTAGAAAAACTAAAATAAAACGACAAAACGTTTTTCTCCTCTTCTTATATCATAATTTACCTCTAGTAGGGCTAAAGTAAGCATAGGTTGGTGTGAAGTATTGAAGAGTGTTAATAGCTATATGTCTTCTATATCATTCTTATCAGCAGTAATAACGGTTATGGCTTCATTCATTATTAGTATAAATCCTCTTTTGGATCCCTTTACTAAGTTCTTCACAATTTTTATTTCACTCTCAGTCTTTGGTTTTACGCCATGGTTTCTCTTATCTGGATTACCTAGTGAAATTATTTGTGAAGGAACGGATAAATTGGCGTATAAATTATTTATATATACTGTCGCTATTACATTTTATTCATCTATATTTTTATTTATGATCATGTCTTTAATCATCATAGGTATTTTGCTTATTACCTTGTCTCCGTTTATGCTGATTGCATTTGCATTTATTTTTGCTGTAATGGTAGTGAAGTATCGCGGTTTAATTATAAAAAATAAGTCATTAATACATGAATTATTTAAAAGTATTGAAAAGTTCACGGTGCAAATGGAGGGAAGGAGAGAAAAGGATGGAAAACAGCGGTTAAGCCTTTTATTTAGATGGATGCTAAAACAGATCTTTACTATTCAATATTACTCGTTGCTTGTTTTTATTGGTGTGATCGAGTCTTCTTATCTTCATTATTTTGGTATATTAGTGTTTAATCCCTCTAAATCTTCTCTAGGCTATATAGATGGTGGGGAACTATATTTTATTATCCTCATCAAATATTATACAAATATACTACACTATAAACCAGATATAATCAATCTTTTATTCCTTACCTATTACCTATCCACTTCCATATTCCTCCTAACAACAACCATACTACAAATCCTCATTTTCCACCTAATCATAGAAATAAGCCAAATAAGCCTCCAGAAAAAATAATAACCCCACAGAAACTAAATAAAACACGGCGGGGCACAACAGCGGGGTAGGGCAGCCAGGTAGCCCGCGGGAGGGGCTCGGGACAAAGCCCAGCTCCCGCGAAGCTCATAAGAGCCCTGGGATGGCCCGACCCCACCTTTTCCTTATTCATTTCTCAAGATACATTTTCTATGTCACTTTAAATTAGTCACTATTTTCTATAGGGATGAAAATGAATAGTAGTGTTGTAGATGTGATGAATATATCAAGCTTTGAAGAAGTTAGTAAAATCTTAGGTTGGCTAAATAATGAAGCAATAGATAGGAGAAAGATTAGGTTAAAAGCTGAGTCTACTATACATAGGGAGCCTTATGATGTAATTTTATGGAAATTAATTGGTCTAATATTAACTGATGGAGATTTTAGCGACTTACTTAAAAGGCATAGGTCGATTTCTTTTGGAGGATTATCATACAATACTGCAATGGCAGTTATTTCGACCCTAATTCAAATAGTTGATATCCTAACCATTGGAGTAATTTATGGAGAGAAAAGTATGTATTATCGCATCTATCTCCCAGTATCTAGTAGTTCGAGGTATTTAAAGCATGACGTGGTTCATTACATTAATGAATTAGATAAGAATCCCAATGACATACTAAGTAATCTTAATATGAAGCAGTTAGCGGCTTTATTGGCAGGTATTATTGATGGTGATGGATTTTTCGGAAAATCCTCAACATACATTTCAATATCATTTAACCCCTCCAGTATGAAAGGTAAGATCATTAATAACATTATTTCCTTTCTTGAAAGACAGAAATATATCATCCTAGGCAAATATTATCATAAACCAAAATACGAGAACACTTTTTCCTTTACCAATTTTGAATTTGCGAAAAAATGCCTCAAATATGTATACCATGCTAAGAAAAGGGAGAGAATGCAAAACTATATTATTAATTACATACGTAACTATATATGTCCGTTTTCAATATCTGAATTAAGAGAGATACTAAATATCGCTTCATCAATGTACATAAACTATAGAAAACCACCACGAAAAAGCAAAGTTTTAGTAATATACATCCATGCACATGATTTTAATCGAATATCATATATATGGAACAATAAAGACCTACAACTTAAGCCACTCCCTATCCATAATGGAAATAGGATTATGGTTAAAATTACAGAAAAATGTAAGGAAAGAATACGTAAAGCCATTGATAATGAAAATACTACAAATAGCAAATTTATCAAAATAATTAAGGAATTCATTAGAATAAATGGGCATGATTAAATATTTAAACCAGTGTAAGATTTAAAGAATATGGGGTCGGGCCATCCCCTCGGGGATACATCCCCATTAGGGGAGTACGGCCCGAGGTCGGTGGTTCAAAACGGGGGTGAAGGACCCCCGGGAGAATCCACCCCCCGCTACTATTCCCCCAGTGGGGCCCCGCCACCATTTCTATTTTTGGTTGGGTTGGGGTATGTTTTGTTGTGGTGGGTTTCTTTATGTGTTTTTGAATGGTTATAGGTTTATGGCTACGTGTTTTTGTTGTTTGTTTTTATTTTCTTGGTGTGGTTAGGTTTATTTTTCTGGGTGTTTATTGTTAGTTGTTGGTTGTTAGGTTGTCCTAACGGGGGGTGGTTTGTTTTGGATGAGTTGGTGCTTGTTTCGTATGTTGTTGGTAGGCTTGGCTGTGTTCATCCCTTTGTTGTTAGTAGGGTTTTAGCCCTTGTTGAGCTTGAATGGTTTCGTGGGAGGGGAGAATGGCTTACTGGTTTCAGGTATAGGGGGTTTATGGGTGTCTTCTATATTGAGGGGTTGAAGGAGCTCATAGAGTCTAGTAATTGTTTTAGAAGGGTTGAGAGGGAGGAGGGTCATGGATGCATCGAGTATATATGCGAACCCCCCAGGCTGGATGATGAAGTTAAGAGGCTTATAGATGAAGTGGTTGAAAGGGTTAGGGATTTATCATATGAGGAGCTGAATAAACTAGTCACAACACACCCTCTATATAGTAAACTATTCGAGAAATAACCGGTTGATCAAATATGCCTCCCAGAATACAGATAAGTATTACAGGGGGTAAAGGGGGTACTGGTAAGAGCTTCGTAGCAGTAAACCTCGCAACACTCCTAGCAAAGAAGCACCGCGTCCTACTAGCAGATCTAGACCTTGAGGCTCCAAACGACCACATACTACTAGGTCTGGAGAGGCTTGAAAATGAGGAGCCAGTAAAGATCTTCCTCCCCTTCATAAACTATAATAAATGCACACGATGCGGTGTATGCGTCAAAGTATGCGATACCGGAGCACTACTCATGCCCCCACGTAGCCCACCAATAGTCTTCCCCCGACTATGTAGTGGATGTATGGCATGCTACTATACATGCCCCTACAACGCGATCATCGAGGGAGGACATATTATAGCATACAGCTACCTAACACACGTTAGGAAGCACGGCGTAGAATTCAAACTATTAACAGGGATCCTAAGACCAGGAGAAGAACACGTACCACCCGGTCTAGCAATCGTTAAGGATAAGGCTAGGAGGATCTCCGACGATATATTATTGGTGGACACCGGTGCTGGAACCGGGAACACAATATCAATCGCCCTCCAATACTCAGACCTAGTAATAGCTGTAACAGAGCCAACCCCCCTAGGACTACACGATCTAGAATCAATCCTAGAAGTCGTTGAGGGGCTAGGCTATAGGTCATGGGTTGTAATCAACCGGTATGGTATAGGCGATATCGAGAAGCATCTAGAAGTATTCAAAAAGTATAGGGTTGAGAGGTACTTCAAGATACCATATAGTATGGATGCTGTAGAATCATATGTCAAAGGGATTCCAATAGTAGTCTATAAGCCCAGCTCTCCCGTATCAAGAAGCTTCTACGAGATACATAGAGCATTAGAGGATGAAGTCCTATGAGTTCACCAGGTATTAGAGAAATAGTTGTTGCCAGCGGTAAGGGGGGAGTCGGTAAATCAACCCTTACAGCATCCCTAGCAATAATACTGGGGGAAAAATATAGGATCGTTGCAGCAGATGCTGACGCTGAAGCCCCAAACCTACACCTAGTACTAGGGATAAGGGATTGGGATGAAACCATAGAATACTATGAGGGAAGGATAGGATACATAAACCAGGATAAATGCATAAAGTGTGGATACTGCTATGATGCATGCAGATTCGGAGCCATAGAGATACGCAATGGAACATATATTATAAACCCATGGATCTGTGAGGGATGCTACACATGCAGCTTCGTATGCCCGGTAAAGGCTATAAGCTTTAAGAGAGACATCATAGCCGGACACATAATGGTGAAACACCGGACACCCTACGGATTCCCCCTAGTATCCAGTAGTATAAGGCCAGGAAGACCGAATTCTGGTAAACTGGTTACAGAGGTTAAGAATAGGGGTAAAGCGATCCTCAGGGGTGAGGGGTTATTACTTGTGGATGCAGCGGCTGGTATAGGGTGTCAAGTGATCTCATCCCTAGCCGGTTCACACATGGCTATACTCGTAGCCGAGCCAACTCCGACAAGCTTCAGCGATTTGAAGAGAATACATAAATTGACAAGACACTTCGGAATACCTCCGGCACTCGTAGTGAACAAGTATGATCTAAACCATGAAATGACGGAGAAGATTAGAAGATATGCTGAGGAGTGGAACATCGACTACCTAGGCGAAATACCATACGATGATAAAGTCCCGGGATCAATAGCGGCTATGAAGCCCATCATAGAAGCATACCCGGATAGCAGAGCTTCAAAGGCTATATGGAAGATAGCCGAGAAGATCACTAAGATACTGGAGAACTGGGAGGATTGGAGGCTGAAGCATCTACCCGAAAGGATCGAGCCATTCATACCCCTAATAGTTAAACCGGGTGAAAAACACCCATCCAGAAACACTTAATACCCCATCATCCACTAAGTGATCATGGAGGTGCTTTGAAATGCCTACACGAATAGCCTTTGCAACGAATAAGGGTGGTTTAGAGGATAATATAGCCGATAGATTCGGTAGAGCGCCAACATTCACAATAGTAGATATTGATGATGAGGGAAGAATACTATCAGTCAGAGTCGTGGAGAATCCAGGCGCAAAGGCTGGTAGTGGAGCAGGTATCAGAGCTGTACAGAAACTAGTCGATCTAGGAGTAGAGATCGTTGTGGGTCCGAGCCCCGGTCCAAACGCCTACATGGCCCTACAACAAGCAGGCATAAAGATATTCTCCCTACCCGGACTAACCGTCAAAGAAGCCTTTGAAAGGGTTTTGAAGGAACTCCGAAAATAACCTACTATATTTCCTTTTATCTCCTTATAGTATAGCTATATCTAGCCGATATGTACATCGATAATAATATGAGGAATGCGCCAATAATTTGTCTATAAGCCATCCCCTCTCCAAGCAATATGTGGGAGAATACCGATGCAAACACAGGCTCTAGGAGGAATATAGTAGCCGTAGTCTCCGGTGAAACTCCCCTCTGACCATACACTTGAAGGGTGAAAGCCCCAATATTACAGAATAATGCCAGATAAACTAGAACCAGCAGATCAGTTATTGTAATAGAAAATGGAGAAACATAAACAATATCACCCAATATGAAGAACTGTGTCGGTATAAACATAAAGAATACTAGTATAAAGGGGTTACACCTAGAATACCTATCAACAACCAGAATCTGACCAGCCCACATAAAAGCACCAAGCAATACCAATAGATCGCCAAAACCCTGGGGAGAAGCTGGATTAGATATGAAGTATAGACCAGATAATCCTAGGAGGAGGCTTATCATGAGGTATCTACTATACCTCCTATAAATCAATGCTACAAATAAGTGAACGAATAAAACATTTAAACCAGTTATAAATGCTGAATTACTAGCAGTAGTATATTTTGTACCAAAAGCCTGAAGCCATAATCCTAAGGAATAAAACAATCCAGCATATAAGCCTCCCCTAACGCAATCCCCCGATAAACCATTATTCTTAACATAGTGTATTAGATAAGGCGTTAGAAATATTAATGATAGTAAACCCCTGATCCATGTATACCTATAACCACTTATACTGTACATTAGGAACTTTATAGCTGGGAAGCTTGACCCCCATAGGATTACCGTCCCAAATAATGCAATAAAATATTTAGGGTCATCTCCCACACGATCCATATCATCAACCGTGATCTATAAAAAGATGCTGAGACCTTAAAATGCTTATATTATATAGAGTTAGTGTTCATCTATCCCTATATGGCATGGGCATTCCTCAGCTTCAACATCATTTATTGATCTTAGTATGTATTCTCTATTTACTATTATTATTTCTCTAGGTATTATATTGTCTGAATCATGCTCTATGTATCCTATGATCATAACTGTATCATTATTTCTCAGGTATTTAGATAATAGTTCTCCCCGGCCAACTATAATGTTTGTTCCATTATCATAGTCTACGATCCATTCACCCTCTATATTAACAATGTATGGTTTCCCAGCTTTAACGATTATCTCATCCTTAGATACATCGATCACCCTGCCGGATACACGTATATTCTCATACTCCACCATATGTTCATGACCCATCATGGGTCCATGTATATATCCCCATGGTCTAGACCATACAGTTAACGCTGCCGCACCCGCTACCGCTGCTGTAATTGTTGATGCAATTACTACTGCTATAATTAAGTTATTCATCCAATACACCTATTACGACCCCTTTACGATAGCTTATAGATATAGTTCTTATTATAGTTTTTGGACCGGTCAAAAAATTATTGTTGCAATAAATGATCCGAGAAAACTATTATTAGATAGATACTAGGAGTGCAGAGAGGGATTCAGAACTTAAAGGCTTCTTCACTAGTCTTCCGTGAGTACGGCCTTCATCATCATTCCTAATTTATATATTTCTCCTCCTAAATAGTATTTTTGATGCCATGTTTCAGCCCCTGGTGGTATATATGGATTTGTTAATGGAGGGTGTTTATGCAGCTATACTCCTATTATGGGTTATATTCATAGTTCAACCAGTCACTAGATGGACTTATAGGGTTATGAGGGGGCGCGGTGTTTCACATATTAAGGCTGTGTATTATAATAGGAAGATCATACATATACTGGCCGGCGGACTAGTAGCCCTTCTAGTACCATATCTCTTCGAAACACCAGTCTTCATAGTTGTTATAGTAGCTATACTAGCTCTAGCAACATATATCCCCCATCGAAGGGGGGAGTTGATGTATTGGTTTCAGACTAGGGATAATATGTATGAGGTTCACTTCATCCTAATGTGGGGCTTGGTGATAGTTTCAGCATGGTTTGTCTTCAATGGAAACTGGTGGTATGGTGTTGTACCGATAGCCTTCATGGCCTTCGGAGACGGTGTTACGGGGATTGTTAGGAATGTGGTTTATAATAGGAGGACTAAGGCATGGATCGGGAACATAGCTATGGCTGTAGTGACTATACCCATAGGATATATAGTTCTGGGATTACCAGGTGGTGTTGCGGGTTTTATCGCTAGTATTATCGAGCATTATGAGTTGAAGCCTATAATAGATGATAATATAACTGTCCCACTCGTGAGTTTTCTAATAATACTCTTCGGAAACTATTTCCTATGAGGGGATCGAGGTTATTAGCCTAGCTCGGCTATTATCTCAGCTCTATCCCTCAATATATATGCTTTACCACCAGTGGGTTTCACCAATACCGTTCCACATACACGGCATCTCACCGGGAAGGTTGCATGGCTAAATATAATGTTTTCAGCATTACACACTTTACATATCACTTTTAGAAACCTACTACGGGGCTGGGGTATTAGGATCCTCCTCTTCTTAACCATACCTACCTAGCCACCTCCACCAGTTCATACTTCTTCATACGTATACCACGGCGGTGGAGTATGTATCCACACTTCCTACATTTAAGCTTCAATACAACCTTTTTCGTAACCTTGGCAAACCTCTTCTGCTCAGATTTACGCTTCGAACCATAACCCTTCTTCTTAGCACGATACCTACGCTCACCCTCAGCTAATGCTCTACGTTTACCATGCTTATATATCACTACAGTATGCTGTGTATGCGTCCTACACCTCGGACAATACGTCACGATCATCTTGGGTATCTTCAAAACACTGCACCCTATCCAGCTATATCTCTATTATACACTCTACTAAACAGAATTAGAGTGTGTTATTGGAGTATTAAATCTTATTCCTACCACCTCCTATCCTTTACACCTATATAATAAGCTATATTGTTCGTCAATATGTGTAGAAGCAGTATTATGAGTAATGAGTATAGGATATAGTAGGGTCTCTGCTGGAAGCCTGGTGCTACATAGTAGTAGTATAGGGTAGCCATTAATGCGAAATCCAACTGATCCAGAATAGGGGCTGGATCACCCCTCTTCAAACCGATCCTCCTCTTGATAAATGATCCTATCATATCACCTATTAAAGCCGTTAGTGAAGCTATTGATCCATTTAATAGTATGTATACATTGTCGAAGTATATGTATAATGGTATTGATGCTAGGAAACCCATATACAATCCAACAACCAACCCCTCCCAAGTCTTTCCAGCCCCTAGGAGGGGTCTACCATCTATAAACATATATCCCAGGTCTATCCTATGCCTACCATTAACTAGCACCGGGGAGGCGTTAGCGATCATTGGTGGTAGGTAGTATTCTAGAAACCACTCTATGAAGCTAACTAATTGATTCATCGATCCATATAACACCTCTATCCGTGATTTCGAAGAATACCCTAGTACCCCTCCCATTACTTGGTTTAACTATTTCAGCATATCTATGCGTATCTCCATAGCTCAGCTTAATAATTGTATTGAACCAGTATTCGAGTATGCTCATACCACTAGCCAGTAATTCCTCTTCATCCTCTTCATACCCCGCTCTAACCTGTGCTGATGCGAAGACGTATCCCCCCTCATCCGTGATCTTCTTCTTCAATACCCCCAGTAGTAGTCCCAGTTTCTGTATAGAGTTCTCCCTATAAGCTATCTCCCTATATAGGGCATTGATACTATCTACAAAGATCGTTTTAACCGGTAGATAATAGTACTTAGTCACTATGAAGTCTAGCAGCTCATCGAAATCATAGTATTCAGTGAAGAATACGTTGGTGTATCTATCCGGTTCACGGGCAACCCTCTCATAGTGTAGGGTCTCCTCAGTGCTAACATATATACATCTATTCCTCATACAAATGTTCTTAGCGATATGTAGAAGCATAGACGTCTTACCAGACCCAGCTATACCGTAGAATAGCGTCATCCACGGGGGGTCACCAATATATCTATCTAAGGCGAAGTTCCCAGTTATCATCCATACCTCTCCCAGATAATTATAGGATATATTGCCCCGCTAGATAGTTTTATATCAGAGGATTATTAGAGTGTTTTTAGGAGAAATACTTTATGGATAACAGGTATCGGACTGATAACAAATGTATAGGAGACCATTGATAATAGCGATTTATGAGCCAAGGTGGTTTATGAGAGTAGTTAGGATTCTAAATGATCGCGGAATACCATATACGTTTTACTATGATCGCGAAACCCTACCGGTTTATGGTGTCCTATATACAGACCACATACTATTTGCTAAGGACCTACCAGTTGATAAGATGATAGAGGTCTACTATGACCCCAAGCATGACTGTAGTATTCTCGAAAAGGCTATACTGGCTTCGATGATGAAGGAGGAGTATAATAATGTATCCATAGGGATCGATCCCGGCCGTAAACCATACATGATCATACTTGGAGATGGAGAAATATTATATCATGGATATATGGAGTATGGTGAAATAGCTGAAATATTGAACAATATGCTTAGATGCTATCCGGCTAAGAGTAGGGTTGTGAGGGTTGGAGGGGGTTCGAGGGGGTTGGAGCTGGCATCTAATATTAAGAGGGGTAACCCGGATATACGTGTAGAGATCGTGGATGAGAGGGAGACCACGCCTAAGAATAGGAGGTATCTACAAGAGATAATACCCCATCTAGACGATATGGTTAAACCCTTCAGGAATAAGGATGCATATGCAGCCCTTAGGATTGCTCTGAGAAGGGGGTTGGAGGTTGTCTAGGATATGCCCATCCTAAACCTCAAAACCAGTGAGAAGATAAAGGTTTTCGGACCAGCGTCTCTAATAGTTAGGGAGGGGTCTCTAGACGTTCTAGGTAAGAGGTTTAGAGTTAACGATAGGGTTATAGTCCATATGTATAAGAGCTATGTTGTACATGCACTAGAGGATTCAAAGATCGAGCTGATACTTGGAGAACAGGCTAGTATACAACCTGTCGAACCCGGCGAACCCTATAGTGAATGGATCAGTAGGGCTGAAGAAATACTATCTGTAAACCCGGAGAAGATAATAGTTCTCGGAGGGGTTGATGAGGGTAAATCATCATATAAAGTGCTATTATCGAATAAAGCGGTTGAGAAGGGTTTGAAGCCTGCAGTTATAGATGCCGATGTTGGGCAGGCTGATATTGGACCACCAGCATTTATCTCCATGTCCTATCCAGATAGACAGGTTATATGGCTTAGAGAACTTAAACCGGTTGCTATGCGTTTTATAGGTGATATCAAGCCTCAGAACTATAAGGCTAAGATTATTGCTAAGATAGGGGAGCTTATAGATAAGGCTTTAAAAGATGGGAGGAGGCCCGTGATCATAGATACCGATGGATGGATAAACGATAATATAGCCATACTATACAAATCAATGATGATCGAGGAGTTAAAACCTGACATCATAGTTGTCCTCGGAGAAAACATCCACGGATTCTTCACCAGGTATAGAATACTTGGATCAAGGATATATGAGCTTAGATCTCCAAGTATAAGGAGGAGTAGGAATAGGGAGGAGAGGAGAAGGCTTAGATCAGATAAATACCGTGAATTTCTAGCGGAGGCTAAAACGGTTAAAATACCGATGGATAATATCATCATCTCGGGAACACCAGTATTCACCGGTATACCGCTGGATACAACACCCCTCGGAGAACTATTGAAGTCTAAGATCCTATACGCCTCTAAAACCCCAGACACCCTATACATCGTGCTCGAATCGCCGTCTAGGATCGAAAACGCCGAGTATTTAAAGAAGATCTATGGATTGGGGAAGTTTAGAGTATACGTTAAAGGGTTTGAGAGGGACCACTATGTAGCATTAACGGATAGTGAGGGGAATGATTACCCCGGAGTTATCGAGAAGATAGATTATGAGAATAGGTTGATCTATGTTAAAACCCTATATACGGATAAAGAATTTAGAATAATTAAGTTTTCAAAGATAAAGCTTACAAAAGAATTCACCGAGCAATTGATCGAGTGACTTGGTGAGGGTTATCCATGTATATTGATGAATATATTAGAAGATACTCCTCTATCAAAAGGATAATCGATCTAGGAACACTTAGCTCCGTAGTAGAGCCTACGGAGAAAATAATTAAAAACCAGGATAAGATCGTTGTGTTTAACGTTGAAACAAGCCCTATTAAATGTTATGCAAACATGCTATCACAGCGTAGAGACATATATCGCCTATTCAATACAAAAAACGATATTGAAACATATAAAAAGATGCTGGAGGCTCTAAACAACCCCTCTAAGCCAGTATTTGAAGACTTCAAGAAATATTATCGAAGTGAGAAGCTCAGCCTATACGATATACCGTTCATAAAATACTATGAGGAGGATGCAGGCCATTACTTAACCTCTTCAATAGTTGCCTCGTGTTATAGGGATATATGTAATGCTAGCTTCCATAGAGTGTTGAGAATTAATCGTAATAAGGCTACTCTAAGGATAGTCCCCCGTCATCTAGACTATATTGTTAAGAGGCATCATAGTAAGGGGAGGGATGCGCCTGTAGCGATCATACTAGGCCTACACCCACTATATGAGATAGCTGCCGCGTCCAGTCCACCGTTAGGAGTTTACGAGTTCTATGTTGCTAACACGATGCTTGGAGATCCTAGAATGGTTAAAACACCGCTATACAATATACCTATACCCCCATATGCCGGAATAGTTATTGAGGGTAGGATTACGAGAGAGTATGTATGGGAGGGGCCCTTTGTAGACATCTTGAGAATAACTGATAAACGTAGGAAGCAGCCGGTATTCGTCGTCGATAAAATATATGTTAGCAGGGATCATGAACCCATGGTCCACGCAATAGTTTCTGGGTATAGTGAACATTTAAACCTCATGGGTTTTCCTAGGGAGCCGTTAATATATGATAGTGTTAGAGAGGTTGTTCCAACGGTTAAATCCGTTAGATTAACACCTGGCGGTGGTGGATGGCTACACGTTGTGGTATCTATTAGGAAGGAGAGAGCTGGGGAAGCCCGTAATGCTGGATTAGCTGTACTGAACGCACATCCAAGTGTTAAACATGTTGTTGTGGTTGATGACGATATAGATGTTGACGATCCATACATGATCGAATGGGCCATAGCAACTAGGGTTAAAGCCGGTGAGGACATCTACATATTGAGAGGTCTTAGGGGGAGCACACTCGATCCTAGGGGTGTTAATGGTGTTGGCGATAAGATGATAATAGATGCTACAAAACCATTTAATGAAGATTGGGATAAATATAGGATGGTGAAGCCCAGATAATGCATCTGACACGTAGACAGGAAAGGATTCTAAGGGGAGAGTATGGTTGGAGCATGGCTAAAGCATTAGAAATAATCGTTAGAGTCGGCGAATCCCTCGGAGCTGAGAAGCTTATAGAGATTAAACATGCGCATGTATCCGGGATCTCGTATCTAAACATTGGAGAGCCCGGGCTGAAGCTTCTAGAGGAGCTGGCTGAGAGGGGTGGTAGGGCATCTGTATATACGACTGTTAACCCTTCATGCATCGATCTATCCGGTTCATCCATCATAATCGATCATAGTGTGGCTAGGCAACAACTACTTATTCATAAAGCGTTGGAGAGGATGGGGTTTAATCCAACATATACATGTATACCCTATCTACATAGACCCCCCGCACCGGGCGAGCATTTGGCATGGGGTGAGAGTAATGCTGTTGTTATGGCTAATAGCTTCTACGGAGCCCGTACTAATCGTGAAGGCGGACCCCTAGCTCTAGCAGCGGCTTTAACCGGATACACCTACTATGCTGGTCTTCACATCATGGAGAATAGGGTTGCTAGATATAGGATTGTTATAGAGGATATTTTGAGTGAGAGGGATTATAGTAGTCTAGGATTGTGGATCGGTGAGAATATAGATGATATACCGTTGATATCGTTTAAGCAGAGACCAGATTATGGTATGCTTAAACTATTATTTGCATCTGCAGCCGCTAGTGGTAGTCATGCATTGATAATCGTTGATAATGTTACCCCTAAAGGCTCGTATAGATTGGATATTGTTGAGCGGATTAGTATAGATGGTAGGGAACTGGAGAAATACCATGGAGATGTGGAGTATAATGGTAGTATTCTAGGATATGTTGGATGCCCCCATCTACACCCCCATGAATTCAGAAACTTGGTAAGGCTTGTTATGAAGTATTCTAGGGTTAGGAGGGGTTGTGGACTGCTTGTATCAATACCTTATAAATACCGGGATTATCTAACTGGAGAAGTCTCTATGCTTCGATTAAAAGGTGTTGATGTAGTATTTGGGACGTGCCCCATAGTTTCTAGGTTGACTAGGAGGTTTGACCTAGTTTTAACTAATAGTGGTAAGGCTAAATTCTACCTATCGAAACTCCATGGTTTGAGGGTTGGATTAGCTGATACGGATGTTATTGTTAGGAGTGTTATGGAGATGTAGACCTATGCCTAGGTTTAAGGCTAGGATCATAGTTGATGGTGAATGTGATGCTGAGATACTCTTCATAGATTCAAAGATCAGCTTCTTTGGAGAGGTTGATCCATATAAGGGCATTATCCGTGGAAAAAATGTAGGGTTAAGGGGGAGGGCTCTAGTATTTAGGGGTGGTAGGGGCTCTACGGTTGGCTCATATATCATATATGCTTTGAAATACTATGGTAATAAGCCTGCATGTATAGTTGTTGAGAGGGCTGAGCCGATAATTATCACTGGTGCTGTTCTCGGAGATATACCTTTATTCGAGATCTATCAGTTTAATGATTTGAGGGAGGCTATATTGAGGGGGGCTAGGAGGATCATCCATAGAGTGGGGGAGGAGTATGTCGAGGCAATATAGTGGTTTCTTCATAGTTCTCGAGGGATTGGATGGTGCTGGGAAGACTAGTATAGCTTATAGGTTGATCGATGAGTTTAGATCTATGGGTTATGAAGCAATATACACATATGAACCATATGATTCGGAATACGTTAAAGCGTTGAAGAGTAAATATGGTAGTTTTAGGGATGCCTATCTAGACGCTTTAACATATGCAGCCGATAGACTCATACATTACCGCGGAGTGATTAAGCCCGTTCTGGAGAGGGGCGGGATCGTTGTATGTGATCGATACTATTATAGTAGTGTAGCTTATCAATCAGCACAGGGTGCTGAGCCAGAATGGGTTTTAACCATTAATAAATATGCACCAGATCCCGATGTAGCCATTTACCTGGACGTCGAGCCTGAAATAGGGCTTAGGAGGAGGAGGGGGCTTGGTACCAGGTTTCCGGAGTATGAGAAGCTTGACTTCCTCATAAAGGTGAGGGAGTATTATTTATGGATGGTTGAGAGGGGCTTATTAAGATTTGTAGATGCGAATAGGGTGTTCGAAGATGTTTATCGTGACGTATATGGATATGTTATGGGTGTTTTCAGGAGGAGGTTTTCCTAGCTCTTAAACTCTTAACTCTAAGTAGGACGTCTAGCCACTCAGAGATCTCTCCTGGATCTGGACGGGGCTCATTTAATATGTCGTTTAAAATGTTTAATACCTTATTCTCGATCCTATCCAATATGTCGTCTAGGACTAGTTTACGTGTAACCTCTTTAGCCTCTTCCTCGGTCTTAACGACATGTATCTTTCCATGAACGGGGCATATGATTTCCCCACTTGGAAGCTTGAATAATGGTAGGTGGCAGCCCTCTACGGGGCATGTTTCAGCCAGCATTACGGCTCCGGCCTTTAATAGTTCGGCCATCTTTTTTACTGGATCAATCCTTCTCCTCTGCATCTACTATATCCCCGTGCTCCCGTTTCTAAATCAAATATATATTTCTCAATAAATAAGATATTCATTAAATGTGATATTGGTATAGAATGCTTGACAAGATAGGTTGTGTGAGGTGTGTTGTTATGGCTGCACCCTTGATAGATAATGAGACAAAGATACGTAACGCGATGTATATGCTACTCACAATAATAAATGATACAGGTGTACCACGCAATATCCGTAGAGCTGCTACTGAGGCTCTAAATCAGCTCCGCAACGCTAAATTGTCGCCAGGTGTTAGGGCTGCTAATGCTGTAAGCATACTTGATAGTATAAGTCAGGATCCGAACATGCCCATAAACACTCGCACAAAGATATGGCAGATAATAGCGATACTCGAAACCGTTAGGGATTAACGGTGAAGGTTTAGGGGATTAAGGCGTTTTGATCAGAGTTAGGATTAGGGGTATAGCCGCGACAGCGTTGTCAAGGATCGTTCTTGATAAAGGCTACTCTATAGTACAGGCTAGTCAGATCATACAGGATAGGCTTGGGATAGGATTCGATGAATCCCCGGCTGATGTCACTATTAAGGATTCCGATAGGGATGAGCTACTAGTCCTCGGATTCTATGGTAAGGCTGATAAGGTATATGATGAACTGGTTGAAGCCCTAGAGTATGTGTATAGATGGGTTTCACCCCTCGGACTATACTCTCTACATATTGGTAGGGTTGTTGAGAGGGAGAATGATATATGCATAGTCGAACTACCTGGTGGGTATAGGGGTATTTTGTCGAAGTGTTCCTTGGAGCCTGGAAGACTCATACCGGTATCCGTTATACGTCCAAGGCTTAAACCCTTCGAGGAGTTTCGTCTGAGCCGTGAAGTTAGGGTTGTTGGTGAATATGTCTCCCTAATATATGGTTCATCGAGGATAACCTTATCGGAGCATATTAGGGATAGGGATCGACGGGACTACTTATTAGCTCTAGCAGCTACGAAGCTCATGGGCTCTGGTCTCGGAATACATTTTAGGAGTAGTAGTAGGTTTGGCAGCGATGAAGCGATCCTTGGAGAGATCGATGATTTGAAGAAGATGCTCACAGATCTAGTCTCAAAGGCTAAAGATACAAAGGAGGTTAAGACACTATATATGGGGGAGTTCATAGGTTTAATAGGCTTAACGGGTCCTGCTAAGGAGAAGCTGGATCATTATAGATCACTTGTAACTCCAACCATCTCCTTTCACCACAGCTATAAGACTCATGGTGGATGTCTCAGCGATATAGTGGATTACTCGGAGAAGCTTATCGGAAACGGTGTTGATCCCGGAAGGGTTTCCGAAACGCTACATAGATACATACTCGACCAGATCAAGTGTAGACCGTTGATAAACATAATACATGTAAAACCTGATGGTAGAAAGCTTAAGCTCACACCGGGTAGGATAATAGAGGTTAGAGATGAAGGGGAGGGGGAAACACTAGTTGTTAGGAGGATACTTAGGGGAACCGGAGTCCTCGATGGATTAGGGGTTGAGAAGAAGCCCGGAGACATAGACTACATGATTCTAAGAGAGGGGGATTGGTGGATAAGCCATAACTATTATCGAGGAGATGAATGGATAGGATCATACATAAACATCAACACACCACCCGAAATACTACCAGACACTATAAAATACCATGACCTAGCAGTAGATATAATTGTTAATAGGGATGGGAAGACAAGAATAGTCGATCTAGACGAGCTCGAAAAATACTACGGCGAAAACATCATAACCGAAAAACTATACAATAAAGCAAAGGAGGTAATTGAAGAGATCATGAACAACCCGGAGAAATACATATACAAAACAGTATAAATAAAACACCCAACCACATAAATAAATATCACGAAGATGCGGGGGTGCCCGAGCCTGGTCAAAGGGGTCGGGCTCAGGACCCGATGGCGTAGGCCTGCGTGGGTTCAAATCCCACCCCCCGCACCATTATTAATTATCATATCGTTCTGAATAGTGATGTTTGTCTAAGGTTTTCCATGGTCTGTAGAGTTATAAGGGTTTCTGATTGTTTTATATTGTAACTAAATAACTAAATTAGTTATTCGTGCGGTTGTTGGTGATGAGTGAGGTTTGGAGGAAATATATTGATAAGATCGTTGAGGCGTATAATGTTATATTTATGCCTACGGAGAGGATTTTGAGGTATATAGTTTCTAATCTCCAGTATTTGTATCTGGATGATAATATTTTTGCGTTGAAGGGCTTCGACGGCATACTCAGTGCTGCTAGGAGATGTAGTGATAGGGGTGGGGACTTATTCGAGAAGACCGTGTGGATTGCTTCCTGCCTACTATACTATATTATCAATGAACATCCACTGGTTGATGGTAATAAGAGGTTGGCGGCAGTCGCCACCAAGATATTTCTATATAAGAATGGTTATAGGACCGATAATTATGCATTGTATGCGATAATAATCTCCATTGCTAGAGGCGATGAGAAGCTTGAAACCCTATACCATAAACTATCAAGGATTCTTAAGAAGAAAGCTGTTATCGAGAAGGATATAGCAATACTCCCAATGAGTATCTCTGAGACCGAGATTAGTAAGTTCGTAATAGACAATAAAGACCTACTCGATAGGCTTAGAGAATATGATAAAACAACTTAGACCTCATCGGGTTTTGGAGGTGTAACCCTCCTCTGACCCTGATACTTACCCCTATAAGGTCTATACACTGGGCTACTGGTCCTAGCGAATATTACGTGTAGAAACCTCTGCTCCGGATA
>JALVIT010000195.1 GCA_027028545.1 Desulfurococcales archaeon | reverse complement strand
TATATACGGCTCTCTCACTGCTACCATCAACCCTAACATATATGTTGAGGATAATGATCGCGGCAATAATAGGTTTCGAGACAAGTCTTACATGGAACTTCACACTACACGAGATATGGACGTTTAGAGATCTAAAGCTCCGTAGAGGATTTATTAATAGGCTCATAAGATGGTTTAAATATCATCTAGCATCCCTCGGGGGATTATTCTCACAGACAATAACGATCACGGTGTTAACCGGCTTATTCGGAGTACATATAGCTGCTTCACTCATAACAGGCGTTATAATAGGCTTCATAGTAAACTATTTAGTTGGTAGATTCTATACTTGGAAAGAATAAGGAGGATAAGCTTAGAGGAGGTGTCCGGAATGGGTGCTAAACATGGTAAATACATCTATATACAGAGAAGGGATGGATGGTATGTTAAGGTTAGGGTATTAAACATAAGGCTTAAGAAGAAGGGTAAGGAGAAGTTCTCCTTCGACATAAATGATCCGGAAAAATACATCGTGGTGAAAACTAAGACTAGAAATCCGCCCTTCAACGCCGAGATATTGAAGGAGGAGGATATACCGCTAGAGGTTCAGAAGAAGATATACCGGATATAACCTCTCCATATCTAGGGGTATAGGGTTGTTAAGTATAGTTGAAGCTTTGAGGGAGGAGCTATCCAGTATATATGGTAAAACACTATTAGAGGATCAGGGACTATTCTATTCGTTACTAATCTATATTCGAAGGGAGCCTAGATACATTATATGTTTACCGAAGAAAACCCGTAGAGCATTATATGTTAAAATAGCAGATATTAATAGGATTTCAAGCCTTGATTGCTCAATGCTACTCTACGATCCTAATGGACTATATGTTTTCGCTAAGGATCTAGAAGGATTAGTTGAAAGGATAAAGGGGAAGATTGAGAGGTTATAGCAATGACTAGGAAGTATAGAGCATTAATAGTTGATCTCGATGGCGTTATTTGGAGGGGAAGTAAACCATTAAGAGATAATATTAAAGCATTGAAACTATTGAGGGGTAAGGGTGTTAGAATAATATATTTATCCAATAACGCTACAAGGTCGAGGCAGGAATACATCATTAGGCTGCAAAAATATGGTTTAAAAGCTGATCTAAACACCGTGATAAACTCGGCATATGCAGCCGCTGAATATGTTAAGGAACATGGAGGATATAAGGTGTTCATTGTTGGTGAAGCCGGGCTATTCTATGAAGCATCCCTAGTAGGACTACTGCCGGTAGCTATGGGTACTGAGGCTGAATACGTCATAGTCGGTATGGATCGCTTTGTTACATATAGTAAGCTAGCATATGCATGCCGCCTAATTAAAGGTGGAGCCCATTTCATCGCCGCAAATTATGATCTAACATATCCGGTTGAGGATGGAGAGGATCCTGGCGCTGGCTCTATAGTTGAGTTCTTGAAGGGATGTAGTGGGAGGGAGCCGGAGATCATAGCTGGTAAACCTAATCCCTGGATACTCGATCTAGCCCTAAGGCTTAATGGTGTTAGGAGGGATGAAGCATTAATAGTTGGTGATAGGATCGATACCGATATAATGCTTGGAGCATTGAATAATGTGGATACACTACTAGTATTAACCGGTGTATCAAAGCCCGAGGATATTGAGAGATACGGTGTGAATCCGACGTATATTGCTAAGAATATCTATGAATTCCTCGTCGAGAATAAGGAGTTATTCTCAGTCTATATAGCTGAGGGTTTTGAGGATTCTAATTGCCGAAGTTAGAATTCTATAATAGGTTCTCTAACCCACGGTAGTTTGGGTATTGGTGGCTTCATCCTCTTATGTCTAGTCGATCTATGCATCTCTAATACCCTTCTAACCATCCATTCCCCAACACCTGTCTCCTCAGGGATCTTTTCCGCCGGTATACCCTTATCCATTAGAGCGTATAGTATTAGGTCTATTTCCTCATATCTCATGCCAAGCTCCTCCTCAGCTAGATGCCCCCTCCATAGCTGTGGACTACTGGGTTTACTGGTTATGCTCTCCGGTAATCCCAAGTGTTTTGCCAGTTGTCTAACCTGTGTCTTATATAGTGATCCTATTGGTAGTATATCAACCCCTCCATCACCGTATTTCGTGAAATATCCTAGGAATAACTCACTCCTATCCCCAGTTCCAACTACTAGGTATCTATGCTTGTTTGCATAATAGTATAGTATGTTCATCCTAATCCTAGCCCTCAAATTACCGATGGGCAATCTATCCCCCTCCCCGTAGAAGGGTAGTATACTATATGCCTTCACAATATCCTTTATATCTACCAAGTAGTATTTCACACCAAGATCCCTGGCTAGGGATAAAGCATCCCTAACATCCTGTTGAGGTGTAACATCTGTATCAGGCATTATCAGTGCAGTAATCCTCTCAGCCGGGATAGATAATGATACAAGTTTTAACGTCGTCGATGAATCAATACCCCCACTCAAACCAACAACTAAACCCCTAACACCTGTTTTAGAGTACATCTCCTCTATGAAGCCAGTTATCACCTCGACAGCTCTATCATAGTCGATATCTAATATATCGTTAATCGTTATCATCCATCCCACCCTATGCTATACATTAACCTATGTAGTAAGACATATACATGTGTAAAATAATAAATATACCAGACACAGCACAGTATTGGATAATTCCTTGAGGGAAGAAATGTGAGTGAAGAGGGATGGCTCTGGAGTAAGATTAAGGTTAGCATAGATGCATTAATGATGAGGAGGGAGGAGGGTAAATTTCTCGAGGAGAAGGAGGAGGCTGAACTATTATATCTACCAAAGCTAACAGGGGCGCTATATGGATTAAGGATAAAATGTAGACCGGAGACATTGGCAGATCTATTGAATACCTTAGTTAATACATCAAGCATATTCCTAGATGAGATATATGTTAAGAATTATAATGAAGTGTATAGGATATTTGTATTAGTGTATGTGGATAAAGCGCTAGAATTGTGGAAACTCATAGATCGGATAGTGGCATTAGAGGGTATTGATAAGGTCAACATAATTAAACCGCCAAGACTGAGATACGATATACCGCCAGTCCTAATGTTTTCACAGCTAAGGATCAATAATAGGCTGATGTCCCTAATACCATCAGAGCTACTATGCAATATAGATCGAGATACCGGGTATAGATATGCTGAAGCAATAATAGATGCTATCAAGGGAGCTGAGGAGAGGATGGAGAATGATCCAGCGATATTCCCATTAATCATCAGGATCCTCGGACTATGCGGTAATATCGATGAAAGGGTAGATAATGATAAATATATCGTAGAGTTTCAATGTGATGAAAACATTGTATCGGATGGATACTGTATAATGCTATCGAGCATTGCTGAGAGATTATTGAATACCCCCATAGAGTGGGTTAAAGAGGGGGGTCGATGCATAGTTTCAATCTATAGATAAGCTATATTTTAGCGTTTAAACACTTCTCCCTATACTCCCTATTCAAATCCCTAATATAGATCTCCCCATTAGGCTTCTCCTCTCTAAACACCCTGCCGGAATAAATATAGACCCGGGTATCATCTTCAAGCCAGCAGTCGGGGTTTAATCCAGCCTTTATACATGTCTCCGCTAGAAATGTCTCCTCATCCCAACAATACTCTACGGGGACTACCGGTAGTAGTGTACCCTTGAAGAATAACTTCTCTACAACTAGTCCATACCTACCTATAACTATTTGTTTCGGTAGACTCCATCGATCCTTAACATCTAGTTTACGGGGGGTTGATAACACAGTCACCTCAAAGACCACGTTATCCAGCTCATCCCTAGTTAGGGGGTGAAATCTTGGATCATTGAATGCAGCCTCCAACGCCGATTTAATCGTTGAAACAACTAATGGGTAGATGGGTGCTAGAAAACCTATACATCCCCTAAGACTAGTCTCTCCCGAGGGATGATAGGTCTCGATAGTTGTAAAGGTCATTCCAGGTCTCCAAAGCTTCTCCGGCGTATCCTCGGGGGGTTTAATCTCTATCCCCCGCTCGAGTTTCTCCATGACAGCCTTCCGTGCTAGTTTTACTAGGAAAACCCCCTCCTCATAGCTGACCTCTTCCGGATCTATTGGTTTATCCGTGCTCATAGCATCCTCCTCCGCTGCTTCATCCTCTCATATATTTTCCTAGCTTCCGCTAATATTTCTTCTATCTTCCTCCAGTGTGAGCCAACCCAGTATACCTTTCCGCATCTAGGACATATCCAGAAGTCTTCGTGTAGCTTATAAACTCTTGGTGGAACCTTATCCTTAACCCTCTCCTTTGGAACCTTTACTAGTTCAGCGTTACATATTGGGCATCTAGACTTTGAGAAGTCTACGTATAGCCTTATACCGGTCATATATGCTATGTATGCTAGTCTCTCAGCCATATCATCCATCTCTACCAGTATACTCTTCAAACCCCTATTCAAAGCCCTCCTATGTAGCCCCTGATCCCTAGTTATAATTATCCTATCCTGCTCCTCAGCTATCTTTAGGATAGTCCAGTCTTCATAGCTTCTACTATACAATGTATCATAGCCTAGGATTCGGAGCCAGCGGGCGAGGGTTCCAAGCATTGAGTCGATGATAAACCTTGGTTCTCTAATCATTCCCCTCATCATAGCATTAAGTGGATTATACATGGATTTACTACTTCGATAAAATATCCGGTTTATCATCAACTAAGTGCTTGATTATTATATGTGGTGTAACGACTCCGGCAACCCTTCCAATTTCATCAACTATTACAGCACCCCTACTATTCTTCTTATAGATCTCTGCTACAGCCTTTGAAACCGTATCCATTATTCTAAGCCTTGGAGGTCTAAACCTCATAACATCCTCAACTATTAGATGCATGATCCTCTCCTTCCTATACTTAGCCGGGACCATGTCTTCGAACCTGAATAGTGAGAAGGCTACCTCATATATCGTTATATACCCGACTAGTTCATCCCTCTCATCCAGCACCGGCATGAAGCTTATATCGTTGCTAAGCATCTCCTGTCTAACCTTTAATATTCTATCCGTTGTCCTAGCTATTAACGGGTTTGTATCCATGATCACTCTAACCTCAGTATCATCCTCTGAAGCCAGCTGGACTATCTGATCCCTTATAATTCCTCCAAGTATCTCGCCCTCCTCCATAACTGGTATTATCCCATACCCCTTCTCAACCATCATCTTAGCTACATTCAATAATTCATCGTCTGGACTAGTTATCAATGGATTTATGCTCATAAAGCTTGAAACATGTAGTTTTCCAGGGGTCGTCCTCCTTATCCTCTGTGTTCCTAGTTTAAGGACTATATCCCTACTAGTCAATACACCGGCTATATTCCTAACCTCTCTACCGGGCTCGATCACTCTATTCTCGGTTACAATAACCTTATCTATACCGCTTTTCTCAACCTGTTTAAATGCGTGATATAGTGTATCGTTTTTATCGACTATGGGTATATCCGTGTTTATGAAGTCTTTAACCCTTAACACTCCATATCACCCCTAGAACCCTGTGTTTACCTAGTCTTTTTAGCTACGAGTGCATATAATATATCCCTCTCGGTCACGATACCTATGAGCTCCATATTATCATTAACGACTAGGACAGAGCCTATATTCTTCACATACATTATCTTGGCAGCCTCGCTTAGATCGTCATCAGCTTTAACAGTTACCGGTTCACGCACCATTATCTCGTCTACGGGTATCTTAGTAGCTTCACGTATATCTCCACTAACAGTGTATTGGAATGCACGGTGTGTTCCGAAATACTTTATTATATCCATCACCGTTATAATCCCGGCAACAATGTTATCCCGAACCACTGGCAACCTCCTAAACCCGTATTTTATCATATGCTCCATAGCCTCCTTGATCGAACTCCCTGATCGTATGGAGATCACTGGTGAGGTCATGACTTCGGATACTCTAGCACCAATACTATAAACTGTTGATAAATGCCTTATCAGATCATGCTCGGTTATGACTCCATAGACCCTTCCATCCCTCAATACGACTGGTATTATACCTATTTCGTTTAGAACCATCTTCTCTAATACGCTGACTAGTTTCTCATCGATATATGCGATGATCGGATCCTTCTCCATAATCGTATCTATAGGCTCCCTCCTTAGCGCCGAGTATATGTTGTAACTATGTCTTTCACCCACGATCTTATAGTATTCTCCACCGCCTAAATAGTTTACAATATGCGTTGCCAGCAATAACCCCTTTATCTTACCGGATAATGCTACTATGAGGCTTCTAATATTCCGACTACTCATCTCCTCAATAGCATCCATTACAGGTGTTGATGGCGCAACTTCTACAACTGGTTTCTTCGCGATAATTTCAAGCTCCTCCGTAGATTTATATATTCTATCCTCGAAGTTAGGCGTTCCATCACTTCTAAGCCATCTATGCTTCTCAATCCTTTTCGGAGCACCTATCGATGGTCTTAGAGGCGATCTCTTCATCCAATATACACCTAAGGATTCCCTCTCTATGTAAGTATTAACTTAGAAGCGGATATTTGAAACTATGCTAATATACCCTGGGATAATTCATATACCTGTTTATTCTTTAGTTTTAACGGATAATGACTCGATATACTCTACTATATCTAGCAGTGTCTCTAATAGATCCTCATCGCTGATTATCCCGATCAACTTATTCTTCTCCCTAACCGGTAGATGACTTATGTTATTTCTAAGCATAACGTCTACTATCTCCTTAATCGTTGCATCCTCGTTAACGGTTATGATCGGTGTGGACATGATCTTATCAACTGTCTCTTTATTTGGATCCCTTTTCTCGAAGAGGACGGACCAGATTATATCCCTCTTAGTAACTATTCCCACCGGGCTACCGTTTTCCGTAACAAGTAGTGCTCCAACGCCTTCATTAATGATCCTAGTAGCAGCTTCTTTGATCGTGGAATTCCTATCTATATGTCTAAGCTCTGCAGTCATTATATCCCTAGCTCTTAATATGGGGAATTTTTCAGCCATACATACACACCATACTAACCTACTGCAACCTCCGGTGCTACTTGTCCATAGTTTACACTAACGTATAGTATCTGGCTGCCCCTAATCAATACTAGTCCGTAGCGTGCTACGGGGTTTCCATCACCATCATACTCTTCACAATCACTTAAGACTACGTTCATCGTGTGATCAACCATTTGTAATACGCCTATATACTCATGCCCATCCTTAAGTTTCACGAGGACCGTCTGATTTATAGCATTCTTGAGATATTTCAGCGGGGTTACCGGTTTCTGTGCTCGTATAGACATGTTTGTATCCTCCGCTACAGGGTTTTATATTCTCTCGTGATTATGGATTATATTTTTTAGTTATTTAAGTGTTTTACCTCACCCTTATATTGTTTAGGGTTATTTTATCCCTCTTCCCCCCATGGTAGAAATAGTCTATCCTTTCACCGATTAGTCTTAAACCATACCTGTTAAGTATTTCTTGTTCATCTCTAGGGATCCTTCTCTTAGCCAATATGCTTATGGTGATCTCTCCATTATCCTTTAATGCTAGGTATAGGTTCTTTAAACACTTCTCTTTATCATCTAGGTTATCCCATACAGTGAACATGTAGATCTGGTCAATGATATGCTCTACCAATAGCGTGTCTTCACAG
>JALVIT010000194.1 GCA_027028545.1 Desulfurococcales archaeon | reverse complement strand
TCGATCCAGAGTAGGGGAAGATGGATCTATAGATTATACCAGATGGGGCTAATACCCGGCTCGATCGTAGAGGTTGTAGTAAACTATGGCTACGGACCACTAGTCATACGTGTCCATGGCGTCGAGTTCTCCATTGGAAGAGGGATCGCTAAGAGGATCATGGTTCAACCATTCTAACATCAAACCCCTCCACATTCTCCATATAGTATAGGGGTATTAGGGGATAGAAATGGATAGTAGAAGGATTATTAGGATAGGCGTTACCGGTCAGCCGAATGTCGGTAAATCAACACTATTCAACATCCTCACCGGACGCCGGGTTCATGTAGCCAACTGGCCCGGTGTGACGGTTGAGAAGCATGAGGGTGAGAGGATACATAGAGGCTATGTGTTGAGATTCGTCGACCTACCCGGTATATATGGCTTCTCGGCATTAACGATCGAGGAGAGGATCGCCCGTAGATATATATTGGAGGAGAAGCCCGATGTACTACTAGTCCTAATCGATGCCCTCAACCCCGAGAGGACAATGTATCTAGCTATCCAAGCCATCGAGATGTATCCCAACGTTATACTAGTGTTTACGAAGGTCGATGAAACCCATGCCCATGGAATACATATCAATTATTCATTGATCGAGAAGAGGCTTGGTGTACCGGTCGTAGCTGTATCTGCAGCTACAGGCTATGGTATTGAGGAGCTATTAGACCTCATAATCGGTATGGCTACTGGGAGGATAAGTGGAAGGATATTAAGGGTTGACTATGAGGAGCTCAACCACTACATAGACTCGGTAATCTATATATTATCCAGGTTTGAGGATAGGTTGAAGTATCCGATCAGATGGCTGGCTATACGCCTCCTAGAGGGTGATCGGGAGCTTAACGAGTATGTTAGGAGGGAGATGGGTGAAGATGTTCTCGGCGAGATCCTGGGCGTGCGTGAGGAGATTAGGAGAATATTTCATAGGGATCCAGCCGAACTATTCGCTCAGAAGAGGTTTATGTTCATTGAAAGAATCCTTAGAAATGCTGTTATAAGGGTTCCGGTTAAGAGGAGGAAGGGGAGGCTGATAAAATACCTCTACCATCCATTGGTCGGACCAATACTAAGCGTTTCACTACTTGTAGCTATGTTCATCATAGCCTTCACGATAAATACCGGGTTCCCATTAAACGTTATATTAGCAGATCTAGGTTATGATGAGTTGGCTGAGGCTGTCGAAAACTATAGTGTCGGCGGATTAATGGAATCCCTAATAGAATATGTTAGTGATAACATATATTCAGCCCTTGGAGAATCCCCTCTGACAAGCTTAGTTGCAGACGGTGTTATTGGTGGTATTGGAGCTGTGCTAATATTTCTACCATTGATAATGATCGTTGCCTTCATCCTAGCAGTTCTTGAAGATTCGGGTCTTAGCCCTCGTATAGCTGTAAGCCTCCACAATCTTCTGACACGGATAGGTGTTTCTGGTCATGCAGTCTTTCCAATGATGCTTAGCCTCGGATGTAATGTTCCGGCAGTTTTATCGACTCGTGCAATACCTAATCCCCGTGAGAGGGTTAGGCTGATAATGACCATACCATTCATACCCTGCCAAGCCCGTCTAGTAGTGATCCTAGCCTTTGCCTCAGCATTAACTGGTGTCAACGGGGCATTGTTGATATTGTATGGTTATCTAGCTGCATTCCTAGCCTTCTCACTGGTGAATAAGCTCTTATACATATATGATCGTAGGAGGGGGTTAGCGGTTGAACCCGAGATAATCCTAGAGCTACCACCGATCCATAGACCTCTATGGAGGGTTGTTTGGTGGCATGTATGGGATTCAACTAAGCACTTCCTAGTTAAGGCTGGATCGATAATATTCCTATTGAGCATACTTATATGGTTCCTCACAAGCTATACTCCATCCCTACAATACACCAGTGAAGCATCAACTACTATTGGTGCTGCTATAGCCCGTTTCTTCTCACCACTATTATATCCGATAGGGTTGAGTGGTGACCCGGCATGGATCATTGCCTTTGCGTTAATTGTTGGATTCATTGCTAAGGAATCCGTTCTATCAGCACTAACGATTACTACTAATGCTGAATCCGGGACTGCTGCTGTTAGAATGCTTGGTTTAACCGATCCACAGATAGCCGCTATAACGGTTTTCACACTCCTCTATGTTCCATGTATGGCTACTATAGCAGTGATCTATTCCGAGACTAAAAGTGTGAAGATAGCATTAGCTACTATAGGATTAATGATGAGCGTAGCGTATATTGGTATGCTTATAACGTATGCTATAGGCTTAATATTTTGATCCTAGTATGGGAACGGCCCTGGACCGCTCTGCGATTTACCAGCTGATACTAGGTTTACCTGGACTGTCTTCTCATATGGTATTTCCAGTGTCCACATCTTTATTACTCCGAAGCTCTTGATCGGTATGTCTATGTATCCCTTAATCGTAACATTTACCTTACCCTTATTTAGTATTGGTAGTATTACTGCTTTCAATGCTGATGATGGCGGAGCCTTTAGGCATAGATTTATCCTATTTACACCCCGATTAATCACTATATCCTCCTTACTACCCTCCCCTAGATACTCTCCCTGGACATATATCTTATAGTATAGCTTCTCGATCGATACATCTA
>JALVIT010000193.1 GCA_027028545.1 Desulfurococcales archaeon | reverse complement strand
ATAAATTATAATATCTTCCCATTAAAACTAGTTTGAGGATTATTTCTAAGTTCTCTAAATATACTTTTATCTAAAATATGTAGAAAATACGGCAGGGAACCAGTATCTCCTATAATAACATGGCTAGACTCTATTTGGATAATAAATTAAGCAATGTAAAGCTTGATCTCTTAGTTCTCTATGTATTCAGAGAGATTCTTGATACCAATTTATCCCAATTAATTACTTCTAATTACTTCTTCAGGCTTGAATACTAACTTTATTTCTTCATGGATATTTTTAGGTTCTTCATCTTCTATGAGAAGTATTGCGTTATAATAGGCGGCTGTTGCGTAGATCATTCTATCAAAGTAATACTTTATACCCTTATCTAATAGATCGTCAGCTATTTCCTTGAATAAATCTACTAGTGATTGCTGTCGATCTATAATATTGGGTTCTAAGTAATAGTTTGACCCCTATCTTAAATTGTTTAATAGCCTTAATTATGATCCATTAGCCTCAATAGTTGATATGGGAGAATAATAAACTTCATAACAGTGGTAAAGCTTAGGAGGATCACCCAGTAATGTTCTAAACCTATATCAACCTCCATGAGTAGGAATAGAGGGGTGGTGTCTGGAAGTAGTTTATTCATAAACACTTTTCTCCCGCTGAGCTTCCTCGCTCATTCTCTCCACTTCCTCCGGTGTAAGTTTGATCACGGTTCGCTGGATCTTCTCTTCAATGTCAGGTAGTGGAACGATCACCAATATATTATCACGAATATAAGCAATAACCCTTCCACCCTCCCTTATACCAAGCTTCTCTCTAATCTCCTTAGTGGTATAGATCTCCCCCTTCTTCCCAACTCTAAGAATTAATTCCCTCAATCCCGGCTCCTCCAGATAAAATATTGGATTCATATAATGCATTTGAAACGGTTATTGATTAAGAGTTATTATCCCTAAGATAATACCCTCTTTGATAATTTAATACCTAGTTTTCTGAGAAGGGTATAACACCATTCTCTGCATTCTCTGAGGGTTTCCATATCTGGCTTTCTTAGCCAACCCTTAAAGGCCTTAGAATCTATTACATCGCCTCTAACGTGTTCTGTGATCAGCCCTAAGTATCTTCCCACAACCCTATACCTGATCGGGGCAGGTATCCTCTTACTAGCCGCATAACATGTAATAAATACTGCAATCCTACAGTTCTCCAAATTATTATTCTCCTCAATAAACCTAATAACGGATCTCATTGGGTGTTCATAGTATATAGGGGACCCAACTATAACGAGGTCACAACTCCTGTGATCCGGACATTTTTCTCCAACCCTACATATAATTGTAGGGAAGCCAAGGTCCCTCATCGTAGAACCAATACACTCGGCAATAGTGGCTGTGGCTCCTTTTATATGCTTTGAATCATACACCACACATGTCGGCAAAGCCTGATCCACCCTATTATAAATAACCCAAAACCCATATCCCAGTATAATACCTAACTAATAATTCTCTATCATAGCTTTTCACAGATCTATATAAATTCATTATATAAGATAGCCTATATTATATTATATCATGATGTTCCCATTCCACATTGCATCGATTTAATGGGGAGTTTTGATGAGTGGGGAATATCCCAGCTTATTAAGGAAGAGGGCTTTAAATGCATTGAAATGGGCTGAGAGGGCCTTCATGGAGGGGGACTATGATACAGCGATGCGTGAAGCAGAGTATGCGGTCCAACTCTATATTAAATCCCTGATCTATCGCGTGATCGGTGAGGAGGTTAGAGGACATAATATCCGTGAGCTTCTAGGCCTTCTAGCATCAGCCCTCCTAGAGGAGGGGTTAGAGGAGTATTCTAAGAGGATAACCGATTATATTAGAAGGCATAGAAGGGAGCTGGCGGAATTAGCAGATGCACATACAAAAGCCACTTATGGATTATTCGAATATGGGAGGAAAGAAGCTGAAACTCTTCTAAGAATCGCTAAGAACATAGTTGAAGAGTTAAAGAGGATTGAGGAGGAGATATTTTGAATACAAAGCCATGGAGGAGGCTAAAACTACTGAAAACATGGCATGAAGTAGTAGGTGAAGCCGCAAACATCATAAAGAGCATCTATTCCGAGGCAGAAATATACTTAATAGGTGGAGTAGCAGAGAATAGGATCACGGTAGACAGTGATATCGATCTAGCGATAGTATTCAAAGAGAAAATAGAACACGGGAAAAGAATAGATATCCTAGAGAAGATATGGGAGAAACTCGAAGAAAAAATACCAATATACTATCCACTACACATAATAATACTGGATCAAGAAGAATTTAACAAATTTAAAGGCTCTAAGAAGAGGATAAAATAACCCATATTCGACAGAATCCTCACTAAAATAAGTTCATAGTTATATGGTAACTTATATCATTGAAGATGTTTCTAGGACTATCGCGTTGGGGGGTCTAAGTTTAAGCAGTTTTTCTATGCTCAATTGAATGAGTTTTTCTCTTCTATCTTTATTCCATCTAGTTTTTATGAACCATTCTCGATCGATTATATCAGAGTTTAATATGATGAACTTAAACCATAATTTATATTTTAGAGGTTCAAGCTCGTAGAATACATATGCGAGGAGGTAGTCGTATCCTTCTCTATTAGCTATCTCCTTATTCTCAGCCAGTTTCTCCGGTGTAGGCGGTATTCCCATACCCTTCCATGAGCTTGGTTTATGTCTAATCTTTACCTCAACATATGAATCCCTCTTAATAACCACGTTATATGGTTGAGGGACGTATTGAATATTTTTGATTAAGAGATCGAATCTTCGATTACCACCGAGATGCACTATCTCAATATTTGGGTTATGTTCTCTAAGTATTCGATATAGTATAGTTCCAATAAGAAGCTCCGCTGCATCACCTATAAGTTTAGTTTTCCAATATGGCATTTCTATCCCTTTTTATTTTTACGTTCTATATATTCTTTGCACTATCTAAGTTTAATACCTAATGTTTATTTTTCACAGCAAATCTAAAAACTTTACATGCTATCGGTGAAATAACATCTAAAAATGTAAAAATACTCTATGGAATAGATAAGGCCGAATTCAAGATAAGGATCTTATAATATCTTAGAATATTATAATACTATGCATTAAGGCATAAAGACAACTACCTGATATCAAGAGAAGGGAATATATTGAAAACCTTATAGAGATCATACTAAACCGTAATCCAATAAATAGGGGAGCAACGGTTAATAGAGAAGATTGAGGTCTTCTTTTGACTAAGGTCAAGTGATGGTAAAAGTTATAATATAACATTATCTTCTAGTTCAACACTTTTACTCTCCGGTGGAAATGTTATCGGTGCTCTACCTATCTCTCTGACGTGTCCTCTGACTCTTAGGAAGTTTAATATCGCCACTGGGATTAGCTGTAGTAGTCCAAATATGAATAGTGTTAAGCCTATGATTGTTTCATTTATCCTAGGATACGGTAGATATCCTCCCCCTCTATTCATTCCAAGGATCAAATTATTCATCATGCCTGTTAGAAGAGCTATACCGGCTATGATCAGTATTAATGCTGTTAATAATGTGATTATCATTAGGATCGTTATCCATACCGGCCTAGACTTATACAACTCTATAATCCTACCATCAACCGTTTCAAGCCTAACCCTCTCACCCACAAAGTCTATCTTAGTTCTAAGGAATCTTAAGACGAGGAATATGAGTAGTGAGAATATAAGTACTGTGAATCCAGAGCCTACAAGGTATATGCTGGAAGGGTCTCCGGATAAAACATAGTATATACCTATTATTAATGATGTGACTGATAGTCCGAGAAATAGGATCGATACAGCCATCCCCAACGTGATCCAGAAGCTAGACTTCTTAACTATGATGATAGTATCTCCATCAATAGTCTTAACAACTGCATGATCGCGATCCATATCACCCTTACGCCTCAAATGGTTAAATACAAAGATCGAGATCAATGTGATAATCATTTCAGAAACAATTACTGAGAGAAATAATACATCGACAACCACATATGTGGTAATATAGGATATCAATGCTACAATCTCTAATAGGAATACGAAGACATAGAAGATCATCAATATCGACAGGATAATACTGGTCTCCTCACGAAAAACCACAATTTCTCCATCAACGTCTCTAACCCTATACACGATATGACACCATAGGAATATTTACATATCCATACCAATATATTCTCTCCCATCTAGCCCGATAAATAATACACACTATGTCCACTTATAAACCACTACTAGATACATCAGTGAAGCGAAAATAGACGACATCAATAGTGATTAGATCAAGATAAAGATGCTATGTTGAAGAAAAACGTTTCTATCTATAAATATCGATTTATACTATATTTTATAGATCAGAGGGCTTAATGGGGCGTGTTTATATGAGTCTAAAGGATATGATCAATAAGGCTAATAGTAAAGCCTATGAAGCTATGAACAACTCCCATCCATACTGGATCGATATAGATATAGCATCCAAAGCGATCAAGGGCTTTAAAGACTATATGCTACTCCACGCTGGACCGCCAACAACATGGGAGAACGCATCTGGACCATTGAAGGGTGCATTGATTGGAGCGGTAATATATGAGGGTTGGGCTCCAACCCCGGAGGAGGCTGAAACACTTCTCCGGAGGGGTGAGGTCGTCTTAGAGCCTACGCATCACTACAACGTTGTTGGGCCAATGGCTGGAGTTGTATCGCCATCTATGCCCATAATGATCTTCCACGATAAAACATATGGTAATAGATCATACACAAATCTAAATGAGGGATTGGGGAAGGTTTTAAGATATGGAGCATATGGAAGGGATGTCATCAAACGCCTGGAATGGATGAGGGATAAACTATACCCTGTATTAAAAGCCGTTATAGACGAGATTAGAAGGGATAATGGTATAGGGTTAGATTATAAAAGTATAATGATGCAGGCGCTACATATGGGTGATGAATGCCATAATAGGAATAATGCTTCAAACCTATTATTCCTAAAAGAGATCACACCATACATGTTTAGAACCGGAATAGATAGGGAGGATCTAGTTGAAGCCTATAAATTCATATCTGGAAACCCAACATTCACACTAAACATGAATATGGCCGCCGCAAAACTGATGGCACTAGCAGCACACAATATAGAGTATAGCACAGTAGTAACAGTAATAGCAAGGAATGGAACCGAGGTAGGAATATGGATCAGCGGATTAGGGAATGAATGGATCACAGCACCATCACCAATACCCCACGGAGTATTCTTCCCAGGATATAGTAGGGAGGATGCCAGCGGAGACATTGGGGATTCAGCAATAATGGAGACAGCTGGACTAGGAGGATTCGCAATGGCTGCAGCACCAGCAATAATAAACTATGTAGGTGGAACGATAGACTTCATCGTTGAAACAGTTAAGAAGATGTATGAGATCACGGTCGGAGAACATAAATACTTTACAATACCGTATCTAGGATTCCGTGGAACACCGGTAGCGATAGATATAAGACTGGTGCTTAAGAAGGGTATAACACCAGTATTGAACACTGGTATAGCTCATAAAGAGCCGGGGATAGGCCAGATCGGTGCTGGAATAGTCGAACTACCCCTAGAACTATTCAAAAAAGCCCTTAGGAGGTATGCCGAGAAATACGGGATCTAAAAGCCCTCAAAATAGGCTATAAGCTATTAGGGAAGCTAGAGGAGGATAGTGGGGTTAGTGGTAGTATAGTCTATGTATTCGATAATACAATCGATATTTTATTAAGCGATGGAGACATCGTAGCCATAACGTATAAACCATATTCAACACCATACACGATCAATATAGCGAAAACACCTTACGCTGAATCGTTTAGAGGGGAGATAAGAGCTAATACAAAGATAAGTATAAGATATAGTTCAAATAGTCGTGATAAACTATTATTAGAAACCGACTATTTGAAGACAATAATAGATCTGCATGATGTATTAGTCTATGAGCCTCGATCACTATATATTATTAAACCAATACACGAACACACTATAAGGGTTATTATACATATCAAGAAAGAATTAACAAAACTAGCCGATCTATTAGGCATAGATAGTTATGATCCATTAATCCACCAAGCTATAGAGAATGCTAAGAAGACACTAATGAAATACACGCTGGGAGTAATCAATGAGGACATGCTTAACGAAGAGTTCACAAAATATATTGGCTTGGGAGAGGGATTCACACCAGCATACGATGATTATCTTTCAGGCCTATTAGCTGGTGTAAACTACTATGCTAGACTACATGGAGAGGGGTGGATAATCTTAGATCTTGAGAAGGCTCGTGGTAGGAGTAATATTGTCAGTTTAAAGATGATCGAGTACTCTATGAAACTTGAGGTGAATGAAGCATTGGATAATTTATTAATAACCGTATTCCATGGGAGGGGTGATTTATTGGGAAAAATAATAGATATGCTAACCCTTGGATGGAGCTCCGGATACTACATGTCCCTCGGACTACTAGACTCGGTAGAAATCATTAGTCGGAGCACAATGCTACGAGGCGGCAGAAGGCTGATTCACCACCCATAAACTTGAAGGGGAATGCAGCTATCAAGCACCTCCTATTCAGCACCTCCTCGATCTCTCCCCCAGCGTTTTCGACGTGTAGAATACCCTTTGGGAATAGGTATGTATGCATCAACTGGTAGTTCTCAGGCCATGGCATAACCTCATTTATGGGTCTCCCATGCTTCTCCTCAAACTCCCTTACAATATCCGGCCTGATCCTCCTTATAACGGTGTTTAATGGATGGTCTTGGCTGGCAGCATCTACAGCTGTCCACCTAATCTTCTTCTCGATCAGCCAATCCGCAAACTCTTTAACCGGTCCCGGATGTTTCAACATATATCTTACCAGGTTTGCTGTAGGCTGATACCATGCGTATCTATGGTATCCAGTATGTATTACTAGTATGTCGTATTCCTTCAGTGTTAGATTATAGCTTTTAAGCTTCTTCTCGATGAGCTCGCTCGTATAGATATCTAGGTCTCCGACTTCATCGCTTATATCAACTATGACTCCCTCACCGATCCAGTATTCTACTGGTATGCTTCCAATATCCATACCGGCTGGATCGAAGTGTAATGGTCCATCCATGTGTGTACCTATGTGTAGTGGTGTCATAATATATTGTGCGCCGACACCATGCTCATAGACGGTCTTTATCCACTTGAACTCGAAGGGCGGATATGTTGGGAAGGGCGGGCTTAGATGGCTTAGAGGTTGGCTTAGATCATAAACCTTCACACTACTCCAATCAACAACATCGACCCAGTTATACCGGGGCTTACCCTCCCTCTCGATCCTCTCAACGAATTCTTCAAGAATATTACCTATGCGAGGCTTCCATTTACGTCCGAAGATGCCATGACTCATAAGTATTCACCATGTAGTAAGTATGGTTGGAATAGTTTTTATTCTATTCAGATCGAATATAGTATTTCTCTTATATGATTCGCATATGATAATTATATTATAGTTGGATAGCATTACTGGGGGTGGATGCTCATTGATGCATCGCCGGGTGGTTTTTGGTGTTTATACGGTATTCTTGGTGATCCTTATCTCGTTGATATATTTTGTATTAATAAATAATTTATCCCTAGCAGTAGTTACGGGGTATATTGGACTGGTAATATTGATCCC
>JALVIT010000192.1 GCA_027028545.1 Desulfurococcales archaeon | reverse complement strand
GTGTACCACTACTTGATACCCAGTATGCTACACCTACACCGCTATATCCTGCAGATGTATCATTTACTAGCGCTAATACTTCCACGGGTACAGCAGGATCAAAGTATACAACACGGTAGTCTGCATACCAGCTCTCAGTAATGTTTGCTAGGTAGAACCATGTATCATTCACAGGTGTAACGTTTTCAAATATTGGGCTTGAAGCATCTACCATATCCACTATGACCTTATCAGCACTGGGCCATCCATAATAGTAGTCGGTGACTGCTGGGAATCCTGCCGATACCAGTTCATCGTGGTAGGTGTAGAACGGAAATATCCCTGATATGCCAGAGTATGGTGTTTCGAGGAATACTAGGCTCACATTAAATACTAATGAAGCGTTTATCAATAACATTAATTCGTCGAAGCTTGGACCACTCGTATCTGAATGATAGTGGTCGACCACTATGACCTTCGGATTAACGTTTCCAGTAAACCAATCAGTGAACAGCTGAGTTATATCATCGTATCCAACTACCGGATATCCTAGATTTGATAATACATCTACCAAGTGTGGCTCCGTATAGTAGTCTACATCTCCTAATACAACTACTGATGGCGGTATTGGAGCTAATGTGAAGTTTATCGTATATACCTCATTAGGCTCTACGAATACCCATGTACTCTCGGGGGTATATCCTGGCTTAAATGCTGAGACTGTATGGTTTCCTACAACTACGTCGTTTAACTCATAGTATCCGTTTTCATCGGTGAAGTTTATCAATACACCATTATCTAGTATGATGGTGGCATTTGGTATTGGTTCACCAGTTGATGCATCAAACACCCATCCATGTATGCTTCCATAGCCTGCTGGTAGTAGTGCGAAGAATACAAATACAGTCTCATTCTCGCCGACATCAACCTCCTGTGTCACCGGCTGATAATTCGTAGCCCATGCTACTAGGTGATACTTACCCGGAGGCACTGAGACGGTGAATGTACCATTAGCGTCTGTTACAACCGTCATGTTTAGCTCGGTTATGTTCACGAATGCTCCAGCTATCGGCTGCCCTGTTATTCCATCGGTAACTACACCGGTGATCGTACCATTGAGTAGTGTAACGTTTACAACTATCTCCTGGCTCTGATAACCCCATGCTTCGAATAGTAGATGATATGTTCCAGGATCCAGTGGTATCCTGAAGTATCCTGAACCATTAACTCTAACTGTCTTATTTATCTCCTCAATAGTTACAGTAGCCCATGGTATTGGCGAGTGGTCTACGTTATCATATACGAATCCCTCAACACCACTCTTCTTAGCATATGTCTGCGCTAGCTCAACCGCTGCAGCTGCATCGATCCTACCCCAACCATACCTTATATCCTGCCCTGGATCGCCAAGATCTATTGATGTAACGTTCAGAATGGTATAGACCATTTCAGGTAGATCGGGTACGTTGAAGTCCGTCCATCCAGCAGCCTGAAGTATTAACGCTACCGTACCGGATACATGTGGTGTAGCCATAGATGTTCCGCTCCAAGCCTCATAGCCTCCACCAGGCACTGAACTCGTAATACCTACACCGGGTGCCGAAAAGTCTGGCTTAACGTATGTGCTTGGATAGTATCCGAAGAATGGCCATTCAGATGGTGGACTTGGCCAGTTTACAACTTCACCGCTACTCCATGATGCAACGTTATCATTTTCATCGGTTGCACCTATGCCAAAGGCTCCCCAAATATTACCGGGGTTGCTAGAAGTATAGGGTCCATCATTACCGATTGCAGCTACGGGAATTATATCTGCCAATAACATATCTGCTATAGCTGGTAATAAATCATTCTGATAATACCCTGATGCACCCCAGCTCATAGATACTACATGTGCTGGTAGACCAGTTGGTACAAGTTCTCCAGTATCGGGATCGATATAGTATGGGTCCACAGTCCACTCCATACCAGCCATAACCTGTGCAAATGTTCCACTTCCACCTGGTAGCACTAGTCCATGCATTAATGTCGCTCCAGGCGCTACACCGATCAGTATGTTCTCGGTATCACCACCTAGTGCTGTACCGCTTGTATGTGTCCCATGCCCATGTGTGTCGTGGGGTTCGCTTAGGATCGGGTTTCCATTACCATCCCATTCCATCCATCCACCTGGATAGTAGGGGCTTGTGGGGTCTAGTGTTAGCATCTTACCCTGTAGTGCTGGATGTGTTATATCAACACCAGTGTCTAGCACAGCGATCCTTATACCCTCACCGGTGTATCCCATACTCCATGCTTCCGGTGCACGTATCTTGAATATACCCCAGCTTGAAACCTCCTGTGAAGGCTTTACCGGAACCTTCCTGGCTGTATCTAGTACGTGTACTTTGAAGTTTTCTAAAACCTCGATGACTAATGGATCCTTGGCTACCGCTTTAAACACCTTCAGAGGAGCTTTGACAAGTATTAGATTGTCCAGCCAGAAGGTGTTTATTACTACACCTCCCAGGGCTCTAATCTTCGGTATGATCCTCGACTGTGTTAGCTTTGCCCAATCTTTTAAAGCCTTAACAGCTAGATCGTGGTGTCCCTTAACCTTCTCAGCTATATCATGGGGTAGTAGTTGTAGCCTTATCATTAGAGTATATACTTCATCGTCTGAAGAATCCTTAACAACCTGTAGCAGGTGTGGATGGAATTTCGCATACCATATATTATTCTTATCTCCAGTATTCATCTGGTATCCAGTTGCTGGGACCATTGATATTATGAGGGTTAGGACTAGGGTTATGAGGAGTATCCTATATAGGATCTGCTTCATATTCATCCCTACCATATCCTGCCTAAGTAATATTCCTTTAATCTCCGTTAATTTAAAGCTTTTGTATGTATATAACTGGGTTATACTATATCCATAGATAATGTATATATCTATATGTAGAGAACCAACATATATTTTTACATATTATAAGCAGTAAATCACAGTAGTATAAATAACTGTTTTATCCCAGAATAAATATAGTAGTTATGTATAGTAGTGGGGAATAGTATGGATTTTAGAGGTTTAATAGTTTTAACATATGTATTATTTTTATTAATCAGTATCCAGCCCCCAGTATATTCTAGTGGACAATACGTTGAAGCAACCATAAGAATCACATTATACAATGGAAAACCCCTACCAAACGCTACGTTGAGAATAGTATATGGTATTTCTAAATGGGTTGAAAATATCAGCGATCACAACGGCTATGTATACTTAAAAATACCTAAGACGATCAATAGGCTTCACCTAACAATATACTATGAGCCATATCCTAATCCGATCTATGATATTAGAAATATCGATGAAACAGATATACCAGAGACCATCAGACTACCATACAATGTATTGAATACAACCATAAACATTAGGGATGAATACATGGAGGGTATTAATGCATCATATATCCTAAAATATAGTGGTGAAGGGGTCAAGCATGGAGAGATAAAGGATGGAGAATGCATAATTGATGGGAGGAGCGATATAGGCGGATATATCCTAGTAGGGGTTAACAGCGATGCGTCCATCAAGATCACAGACTACGAGCTAGATATATTGGTTATGGAGGAGATGATTGGTAGCGTTAATCTAGGTAAGATAGTAGGTAATAATGAGCTAATAGTTGACATGTATAAGCCGGTAGTTGAAGTATTAAACTTTACATCATCTATTAATCGTAGCCTAGGAATAATATCCTTAAATGCATGGATAAAATATGGTGATGGTATAAATACTAATAGATCATCAGTAGAAGCATACTATGCATTCCCACGTAAAGGCATCAACACCAAAACTATTCCTAGAAAAGCCCTAATATCGGGGTGTATGAGTAGGGGGCTCTATAGGATATGTATGGTTAAATATAATGAACTATTAGCTGTAATACCCCGAAACTATACCACCCTACCAGTAAAACTATTCGTCAAAGTAACCGATCCTAGTGATAAGGAGAATGAGGTGGTCGAAGAATACTATGTAAAAATATCATATACAACAACCACCACCATGCCTCAAAAAGAGGGGATCGGGGGCTTTACAAATACAAATACCTCAACGAATATAGTCGTTGGAAGAGGAAGTAGATCGAATGAGGAAGGAGGTGTATTTAATCCAGGATTAACCAGCTCCTCAACCGCATGGTTTATTGAGCTATATTATCTGGGACCCCTCATAGGCCTGGGTATCGCTATCTATGAGTTTCATCGGAGTAGACGAGGAGGCGTCGATTCCTCTCGCGGCGGAGGACGCTGAGGGCTTCGGCTGCTAGGCTTAAAGCCCTTCTAGGCGAATAGGATATTCCAACACCGATCTTTAGATACCTAGGCACGACCTCCACGAAGTCATCGATCGCCTCCCTATGTAGTATCACCAACATATTATCCCCTCCAAGATAGCTTGTTATACCTCCTAGACGGGATGCGTGGCTTGTAGCCTCTGCATATATACTTGTTATCCTAGCATAGGTTTCGAATACGCTCGTAGAATATGTTAGGGATGTTACATCGTCTAGATCTATGTGTAAGATCACGTTTTCATCTTCAACTCCATCTCTATAGATTAGCTTATCCCGGCTCTTCTCAATAATGTTTGTAGCATATAGCTGTGCGATGAAGGGGTATTTATGCGTTAGTGAGACTATTCTAGCGCCATTAGGGGTTATGGATTCGAGCTCTACGAGGATCCTCTCATGGATCTCTCTATTAATCCCATTGCTCAACGCTATATAGTAGTCGTATCTTAGAGGTATTACGAAACCATTCCTCTTCGAGAATAGGGATTGTAGTAGGCTATAAATATTTGATTGTAGGAGCTGGATCCTCCACTCCCGATCAGAGCCTAAGCTCTCAGTCCATTCACGGTATTTTAGGAGCTTTATCAATGTTATACGTGGCAAAATAGATCACTACTACTCTATAACCCTTCTCTCAGCACCACTAGTTTTCTCTAATTTATCGAGTCTATTAATCATTTTCGCGACAGCTTCAACAGCTCTACGAGCATAGTCCTCGATCCTCTCCAATGCCTGCATCCTCGATGCCCCAGGACCGATTATCCCGAGCCCGACCGGTTTACCATACTGGATCATTAGATCCATTAGTTTACGAGCTGTCTGACCGGCAACTAGTTCATCGTGCTTTGTAGCACCCTTAATAACTGCACCCAACGCTACAACTCCATCGATCCCATCCTTCTCCAACAGCTTCTTGACGGCAATGGGTATCTCGAATGTTCCGGGAACCTTAACTATCGGACCGATCTCTAACCCTAGGAATTCCGCATGGGATACAGCCTTTTGAAGCATTAGATAGGTTATATCATGGTTGAATTCGGATACAACAATACCTATACGGGGCATGGTTTATACACCATAAGCTACTCCTTTATAGGTCCAACATCCGGACCCCCCTGGCGGAGGCCCTTACCAGCATATTCTCTTAATGCCTCTCCCCCATATTTAACGAGTTTGATTAGGTTGTATGCGTGTTTAACGGCTCTATTAACTGCTATCTCGTATAGCTTCTCGGGGTCATCTGCTTCATCCTCGTGAACAGTTACATCTATCACGTGTTTACCAGTCATGATCTGTAGCATTATCAGCCCTATACTCGCCGCTAGATAACTGTATTTATCAACTGGTTTAGCTCCAACCCATCCAAGGGTTATCACCGCTTCACATCCTTGATCCAATAACTTCTTAGCTGCTACCGGTATATCCTTTAGACCTGGAACAGTATATCTTATGATCTCTGCCTCGGGCATATTCTCCTCTATAACCCTTATAACGTGTTTAGCCATGTCAACCCTTGAAAAAGTGGTGTCTACAACACCGATCCTAATCATTTAGGAAACCCCTCTTCTCAGCTTCAGCTACAATATCTACACCATCAATGTATAGTAGTCCATGCCTCCTCGCAAACTTTTTAGCATCCTCATATGAGAGGCTTAAGCCTTCATCAAGCATCTCGGCTATAACTATACTGGGTGTAAGCCCTGCTAGGAGGGATAATGCTACTGTAAGCTCTGTATGACCCCTCCTAACAGATAAGCCCCTCGAAGTTAATACTGGTACGTGTCCGGGTCCATAGAACTCCCTAGTAAACTTCTCCCTAGCCTCGACAACCAACCCCTTATATACTAGCTCAGCTACCTCATGTAGAGCCCTTATCGTTAACGCTTTGTCATGATCACTAATACCCGTCTTAGTATTTACATGGTTAAGCCATACGTTGAAAGCAGGCTGATCACCATAGCCCGGACGCTTAGCCGAGAGCTCTCTAAGAACTGGGTGCTTACTATATAGTTCTGCTAGAAACGGTATTCCCAGGGACTCCCTAAATCTAGATCCAGATACAAAGCATATCTGACCCCCGGCATTCTTCCTCATAAAGGCTATACTCCTATAATCTATCGCTTCAGCATAATACACCATATCGGTCTCAGCTTCCCTCTCAATACTATCAAAAACGAGGACTGGTCTACCCTTTAAAAGCTCCCCTCTAACACTTATCGAATCGATCATATCCATACACCATTAACTAGAAACCAGTGGATTCTATTAGACTTATATTTATTTAGTGATTAAACTATTAAACCCTACGTGATCAAATATATCATAGAGGCGATGAGGAATCCTAGTCCAGTCGGAGAATGTGAAGAGGGGATCTCCGGCACCGAGCCGTATAGTAGTAAACACCCATCACCTCCTCTACGGTGAGCATCTCGAGGATATTGGTAGATCAAATATAGTTGTTGAGGGTGGAGTTATATCCGGGATCGAGAGGGGTTTCTCCAGTGATGCAGAATACACCGTCGACGTAGTTATGCCGCTACCAGTGAATAGCCATGTTCATCTGAGTGATGCGCGGATACCTGAGAGATGTATTGGTTTATCCCTCAGCGGATATGTTGGACGTAAGGGGTTGAAGCATCCATATATTAGACTGGTTAAAGAGCCGTTAATACCCGGAGAGATCATGGAGGATCTAGTAATGTATGCTGCTATAGGCGATTACCAGGAGATCTGGACCCATTGTAGCAGATATAAAAACATGCTAGATGATTGGGGGATCAAATACGTAGGGCTTAGTAGACCCGAGAATTGGGATAATGCATCTAGTAGGGAGCTGGAAGAGATAGCCGGGGTTTGTGGCGGTATAGGTATATCAAACCCGTCGGTGATCCCTCCCCACCAGCTTCCAGTATTAGTGGATCTATCCCGTAGATATATTGTTTCAGCACATATATCAGAGTCTAGATGGATGGAGGAGACGGGTGGTCTACACTACCTATTATCGGCGGGTATAAGGCTTAGACACGTTGTCCACGGTGTATTTCTTGAAAGGTGGGAGCTTAGACTCCTAGCTGAAAACAATATAGTTCTCGTAGTCAATCCACGTAGCAACATATGGTTTGCGAGTAGGATAGCTGATATAGAGTATCTCATCGAGAATGGGGGGAGGTATGCTATTGGAAGCGATAATACTGGATGCTTCCACCCAAACATTTTATCCGATGCCGAACTACTCTACACGTTGAAGCCGGAACTAGATCCTAAATCCATAGTTGAAGCATTAACGATCAACGGATACCTAGCACTAGGCCTTAAACCCCTGACCATACTCGAGGGGGAGCCGGCTTACTTCCTAGGTTTAAACATTGGTTTATCATCTAGGAGGACTCCGAATATTTATTCAAGCATTGTTAAGAGGAGCCTATAT
>JALVIT010000191.1 GCA_027028545.1 Desulfurococcales archaeon | reverse complement strand
CTATTCTGGAATCTAACGCTCGTTTGAGCCTACGTATTGTCACTAGTTGTGACTATGATGCCTTTATCAAATACCCTGCATGCATTGCAGAAGGGCTTCAGGCACACGGTAGCAGGGGCTCTTATCTCTCCCTTAAAGGGTTTTGTAACAACAAAATAATATTCATTTGCAACCATGCCGCTGGGTAGAACCTTTTCGTAGCCAAAGTCTAGTGTACACACTATCGATACTGGGAAAACAGAACCGGTATGCGCGCGTATTCTAGGGATTGCAATCGGATAGTAGATCCTCCGATCGAAAATCGTGTTATTTAAAGTATTATTGCTCCAGTAGTATGTACCACAGTAAGCATTCGTCTCATAATACACAGGAATGCTTTTATCATTATAAATCTTTATTTTATTTTTAAAATAGAAATGTTAGTGTTAAGCCAATCAATCGAAGACTTATTACTTAGATCTGCTGGAACTGGGAGGTTCGCCTTAATAAACTCTCTAGCTGCGGATAGAATTTTCGGATCTTTAATAACCTCATACTGGATTTCCATGCTTACATTTTCTAGGATTCCTGGGTTCTTCTCGCAGGTAGTTGTGATAAATTCTGGACTAGTAGGTGCGCCCTCACTGTGAGGAGTATAATAATGTATCTCAATTAGAATTAATAAGACTATGATTGTTGAGATAGTTGCTATCGACTTCAAGTAGCCCCCTCTGGATATCTAGTGTTAAGGTAGCGTAATATCCTTAGTAGTTGGTAGGAAACAAGAGTTGACATGGATATCAAAGTATAAAGTTCTAGATTCGTGAAATACTACACTTGGTGGTTGCTTGTGCATCGCTTAGTTTTACCACCCACTGGTTGGGGCTTTATGCTTATACATGACTGGCAAGAGCAAAGAGCTAGGTCCTAACTGACGGTGGTAGCTCCAATGTGAGGAGAAGTAAATATAGCTCTTCTTGCTACGATACGACATTAGCGACTTTAGACTACTTTCTAAAGTATATTTGGAGACCTCGAGGGAAATTGGCCTGGATAATCTCGCATATGGATTATGACCACTACTCTATAACACTTGGACTCGTAAAGACGAGACAATGGCATAAGCCTGAGCTCGTGATACTACCGGCATTGTACAGTTATCGAGTATGCAGAAGGGTCGTGGCAACATTCCATGTACTCGCATCGATTCTAGCAACAGCGTTTGAAATTCCTCGACCACTTTCTTCAGATCTTATAAGTGTTATTAGAAATGTGAAGCGAATAGGAGTTGTACAAGGGGTAAAACTCCGCACGGGAGAACTCGCTTATCACATAATCTGGCCGCCTCTTAGAGTGGGATCACGATGCGGAACCCTCCTAAGAAGACTTATGAGAAAAACTGGAAAAAGCTATGAGAACATGCATAAGAAGGCGGGGTGAGAGGGAGTGCAGAGAGGCCTTGGGCATAGGTGAACGTGAGGCTGGAGACCTCGTCGAGGTTATAGCTCCAGAGGTTATCTACAGTGAAGGCGAGTCAATAGATTTAGATAACTTATTGCTAACTAATGGTGAATCAGGTACCTCGTGGGTCACAGAAGATAAGGAACACTGCTTCTTTCAGAAGGATATAGAAAGACCTGTCTACGACTACAGATATAATTACTACTTTGCATCAAGAGAACTCGGAGATCGAGAACTTTCTCGTCTTTATGGAAGTATCATTAATGATTTCTCTATTGCATACGCACTCGAACGTAATCAATATCCAAACAATTATTTAGTACCTGTAGAAATGATAGCCAAGGAATTCCATCCCTCAACCGTTCCCAGGCGAATATTTCATAAGAAATATTCGCCTCTCGAGATATTTCTTAGGGGCCATGTACCACTCCTTTATTTATTAGATTTGGAAAGCGAGCTCTCGCAAGCAATCGACTACTACAAACAATATTACTTACATCACGTCAAGACATCATATATCGATGTTGGAATCGAAATAGCTGCGCACCACTGTAACTCCTACTCACCAAAGCTAAAAAATATACACTCTAAAGTTCTCCTCCTCCCACGATGTTATGAGCATGTTCCTCGACATTATACGCAAAACTATCGGTACCGATGGCGTTATATTAATTTACCCTGCGTGCAAAGGGTGTATTCGATGCATAACTGCGGCCTTGAGGCTAAAATATATCCCTAAACATTAACAAGCAAATTAAAATTATATTCAACCGGTCTTGCTTTAGCCAATATATAGAGGTTGCCGCTCATAATAAAGCTGGGAGAACTCCCTTGTCCGAGTTTGATCAACTGATTAGTTACTATGATGAAAATACTTGGAACAGGTACTTCAGTATAGATCTAGCAGAGCTCTATAGGAGCGTAAAAGGACTGCTAGCTTTAAGAGAGGAACTACGCAAAAGATTGACATCCAATACTGTTGGAAACCTAATATCAAACTCGGAAACATATAGAGCTATACTCCTGGGAGGATTCAGGCCAGATGCGAAGCAACCCTTCACAGAAAACTCGCTAGCACTATTCTATAAGGAAGTCTTCGGTATAGGCATAAGCGATGAAGACCTGACTAAAATCATAACCAGGTTAAGAGAAGGAGATAGCATCGAAGAAGCATCAGTCGACATCAACGTGAAAGTAGAGGATACACCTGTTATAACAAGACTTCAAAAATTA
>JALVIT010000190.1 GCA_027028545.1 Desulfurococcales archaeon | reverse complement strand
CCACGTGGTGGTTGGAGAAGGGTTGTACCCTCACCGGATCCTAAGGGTCATGTGGAGATCGAGGCTGTTAAGAAGCTACTTAATGAAGGATTCATTGTGATCGCTAGTGGTGGTGGAGGGATACCAGTATATATTAATGATAAGGGTATGATCCATGGAGTTGAAGCTGTGATCGATAAGGATCTGGCTGGCGAGAGACTAGCCACAGCTATAGGTGCTGGAACATTCATGATACTGACAGATGTAGATAAGGTATATCTAAACTATGGAAAGCCTGATCAGAAAGCCATAGATGTAATGACGGTTAGTGAGGCAAAGAAGTATTTAGAAGAGGGACACTTCAAACCGGGAAGCATGGGTCCGAAGGTGCTGGCAGCTATAAGGTTCATCGAGAACGGCGGTAAACAGGCGATCATAGCCCATCTAACACAAGCCTATGAAGCATTAAAGGGTGAAGCAGGTACGAGGATCATACCGGGTTAATGATAAATATTTTTTCTCCTTTCCTTTACATCTATTCTAATTACTGGTTAGTGTATAGTATTTTATTAGGTGTATATCGCTGTGAAGTATAGGTTTGATCCTAGGATCATTGTGGCTGAGGATGCCTATAATAGATTAGAGAGGATTATTGTCTATAGGAGGCTTAATGTACCCGTTAACTGGAGGATCGTTAATGAGTTATTACACGAATTGGGCTCCTTAATACATAGAGTCAAATATATGTTTCTACCCCCAAGCACACTGGCTAGATTGGATGATGTTAAGAGGATAGGGGAGATCTCTGTAAAGCTAGCCCATATACTCCTAAATAGGGGGTTGCTGAATAAGTATAATCCGGATAAACTAGTGGTTGCTGAAACCCGTTATTCCCTAAGGATACTATATGGTTTAAAGTACAGGCTACTACTAGGCGATGAAGCAGATCCATTATACGCCATCGATATAGAGGGTGTTGAAATCGTTAACGTCTATAAACATCCTAGAGCCGATAAGTTATTCATAACTAAAGCTTTAGGTATACTACCATACAATATTGTGACGAACATAAAGAATATTAGGAGGGGTGAGGTTAGAGCAGCCGCCATACTCCCCCCGATGGAGTTTATGGGTGAGGTTAGCGAGGCCATGTATTGTAGCGATCCAATACCTCCAGAGTATAAGGGTAAACGCCCTCCGAGGAAGTATATACATATTGATGAATTATTATCTAAAATCTACAACATACTTGATAGAAGATGATAAATCACCATTAAGGATGTATTTCGCCATACTCCCTAATAGTTTTAGAACTATTTTTATTCCACGGATACGAAGAATATTATTAGAATATATCCTTCCTATAGAGGGGTGTGTTGTATATGAAGGAGAAGGCATCCATACTGATCGGTAATGGACTGGTAGTAACTATGGATGATAAGCGCCGAGTAATACCCGGTGGATACGTAGCTATTGAGGGTGACCGGATAGTAGGTGTTGGGAAGGGTGATGGTAGGGATCGGTTCGATGCTGAAGAATACATTGACGCCCGTGGAAGCATTGTAATGCCAGGATTCATATGTGCACACACCCATTTCTACGGCGCATTACTAAGGGCTAGTCCATGGTTCGCAAAGATCGAGCCGCCTACAGACTTTATGCAGAACCTCCAGAGGATCTGGTGGGCTCTAGACGTATTATTAACACATGAGGATGCATATGCAGCTGCATTGATAGGATCTATAGACTTCGTTAAGAGCGGGACAACAATGTTCTTCGACAACATTAGTGCACCAACTTCTATAGATGGGATACTAGACCATATGGAGAAGGCTGTTAATGAGGTTGGAATTAGGGGTATATTATCCTTCGAAGCAACACAAAGGAGGAGTCTCGAGGAGGGTGTTAGAGGTGTTAGGGAGAATGAGAGGTTCATTAAGAAGAATAATAGTGATCCATCAAAACTGGTTAAGGGTGCAATATATCTACACGCCAGCTTCACGGTATCGGATGATCTATTTATAATGGCTAAGGAGATCGCCGAGAAGTATAATGCTCTATTATCAATACATGCCGAGGAGGGTCTCGTAGATGTATTCCACAACCTAGAAAGATATGGTCTAAGACCAATAGAGAGAATGAAGAGGCTTGGATTCCTAGGTCCAGACGTTATACTAGTGCATGTAGTCCAGGCTAATGATGATGAGTTAAAGATCATAAAGGAGACCGGTGCAACTGTAGCACATAATGCTATGAGTAACATGTTGAACGCTGTAGGTGTTCCACCGGTTCCGAAGATGTTGAAGATGGGTATAACTGTGGGTATAGGTAACGACGGCTACATATTCGATGTATTCGAGAATATGAGGTCTACATATCTAATACATAAGGTCTGGAACCTAGACCCAAGACTCATGACACCACTAGAAGTTGTTGAGATGGCTACTATAAATGTTGCAAAGATGTTCCACGTTGAGAAGGAGCTTGGAAGCCTTGAGGAGGGTAAGAAGGCTGATGTAATAATAATTAAGCCAGAATTCACACCAACACCCGTAAATGAAGAGACGGTCTATGGGCATCTAGTCAACACATTCAATGGTAGGGATGTAGACACAGTAATAGTCAACGGTAGATTCATCATGAAGGGGCGGAAACTACTAACAATTGATGAGGAAAAAGCTGTAGAAAGAGTTCACAAAACGGTTGAGAAGCTATGGGATAGATTATTGGAGAAGGGTGAATACCAGCTAGACTACCTCAAACTCTAAATCTTTTTCACCCTCCTTCCTATATTACACTGTATAAAGATCATATACAATTTAATATATTGAAGACAACTATATTTTAAAATTATATTGTATATAATGCGATATAGTAAAAGTTATAAGCCCATATACAATTTAATGTAAAATTGGGTGATAAAATGGCTGCTAGGCAACCATGTAAGGACCCGGTTAAAGTAGTTACACCAAGCGGCAAGGAGGTTGAACTAGTACCAAAGAAGGTATGGCCACTAAGCCCACGAGCTAGGAAAGGAGTCAAGATGGGATTATTCCAGGACCCAGAGACCGGTAGGTTCTTTAGGAGGAAGGTTCCAGACGACTACCCGATCTGTGGCTAGCATAATATAAAATGTTTTTCTTTTCCCCTGAACACTTGTACTCCTTCATTAGATTTCTAAGAAAAATACTATTGTATAATAGATAGATGCTGTATAGAGATGGGTTGATGTTCCATAACCTATTTTTACATCTCCCATCTAGAATAATTATAGTGTTGAAGCCTTCTATGGCTGAGTGATTGGGTGTATACTATGGTTAGCCTAGAGGTTGAGATTGCTGGATTAAAAATGAAGAACCCCTTAATGAATGCCGCCTGTCCAATATCCCGCGACGCCAACATGATGATGGCTTTGATCGATAATGGTGTTGGAGCTGTCGTTGCTAAAACTATTAGTGTTAGACCGGCAATAGTTCCTAGGCCGAGTATGGGTGCTGTTGATCGCGGTATTGTGCGCGCACAGATCCTTAAGACCTATGGTCCCGGAGACGTTAGGATCGTTAACGCTGATAGTGGGAGTTATAGATTCGTATATGCTGTGTTAAACGCCGAGCTATGGAGCGATGTTCCGGCAGAACACTATTTTGAGAGGGAGTATCCGATCATTAGGGAGTATGCTGAGAAGCACGGTATTCCATTCATCATAAGCATAGGTTATAAGCCGGAGGAGCTACAACTACTAGGTCCCAAATGTGTTAAAGCCGGTGCAAACGCTATAGAGTTCTCAACCCACTATATAGGTAAGGATTATAGACCGGTCGTTGAAGCAGCTAAGGCTTTAAGGGAGGTTGTCGATATACCGATCTTCGCCAAGCTAAGCCCCTTCACACCAAACATACCCGAACTGGTTAAGGAATTAGAAAAGGTTGGTGTAGACGGTATAGTAGCCACAAACACTATAGGTCCAGCCCTACACATAGACATCGAGACCGGGCTACCAATAGTTGGTGGTCCAAGCGGTTATGGATGGATGAGTGGTCCAGCACTAAAACCATTAGCATTAGCAGTTGTAGCTGAGGCAGCTAAGAATACGAAGCTACCAATAATAGGCGTTGGAGGGATCAGTAAGGGTAGAGACGTTATAGAATACTTCATGGTTGGAGCATCAGCGGTCCAGATCTGTACAGCGGCATTGATAGAGGGACTAGGAGTATTTAGGAGGATCGAGAACGAGATAAAGATATGGCTTAGAACACATGGATACGATAGTATACTAGATGTCAAAGGTAAAGCATTGAAATATTTGAAGCCAGAACCACGCCGTGTATGGGCTAAACCACCAGTGGTTGATCCTAAGAAGTGTATTGGATGTGGATTCTGTGAACAGGTATGTGACTACGATGCCGCAAAGGTTATAACCACTGAAGACGGTAAACGTGTAGCAACTGTAAATGTTGATAGATGTTATGGATGCGGACTATGTACAAGCGTATGCCCGACTAGAGCGATACACTTCGAGGAGGAAATCTAAAATCTTTTTCCTTTTTTCTACTCACTTCCTCCTAGTGATTCTTCTACCTATTAGAATCAGTATGGGTATGAGCACTAATATTATACCTAGATATATCCATAGTGGGGTTGTGTTTTGTATTACATTTCGATTATTATCATTAATCCCTACGACTATCCCCTCAGAACTGTTTAAGATCTTTCCATCGTATGTATTAATATATGCCTCATAGTATTGATCCTTATACGTTAATCTAACCCGATATACAGGGTATAATCCATTATCCAGTATAGCTATATACTTGTGGATATTATGTGTGATATTGTTAAGGTTCTTGAAGGGTGAATTATCAATTGCAATACTTAATGCTTGATCCTCACTAATCCTCCACTCAAGGTGTTTATTCCAATCACCCTTTAGGATTTCTTTCAGGAATTCAGCATAGTTATCATAGAATAACATATAGGAGTTAGCATGCTCCTCAAATTCGGAATATACTCTAAGCCTCCACACACCATTATCCCTTAGCAAAACTATCGGTGTATTATTATATAGTATAAACCCATTATTCTGATCGATCATAAATTCTAGTTTTCTTAATTCATTTATAGAATTATTAACTAGCCTATAACTATCATTCGCTAGTTTAAATGCTTCTTTTCTATCGACAACCTCTTTATCAAGCCTTGTATTAACACCAACCACGAAGAATTTATCACTATTAGTCAAAACTCTAACCATAACGTGTATCTTACTCTTCATACTCCATTCAACAATGTATGATGTATAATCTATACCTCTGAATTCTAGATCCTTCTCAATAATCGGCTTAATATCGTGGCTGGTTATGAGATCATATAGCTGGATCATATTAATCCTTAAATAACTGAGGGAGACATTGATTAATTCGTCATTAAAACTCTGATCAATAATACAATGCGTACAGGATCGAGAAAGGTCCTCCATTCTAAATATACTCTTTGACAATAGGATTGGGGTCTGAATAACCATTATAGACATTAATAATATAATAGTGATACCTATTATACGAGGGTTCGTACTATTCACTTTTCGTCACCATATTACAATATTTGTTAGCTTTAGTATATTTTCTTTTATCTGCCCCTTGAAGGTTCAATTGATACTTTCGGAACCCCCTAACCCTCCTATTTTAATTATTATACATTGATCAATGGTGTTCGCTATGGTTAGATTCGGTATCCCGATATTTGATGAGCTACTCAAATATTATAGTATTGTGGAGCTTGAGGGTGATTGGGTCAATCATGTTGTTGAGCTAGCTGATCTTATTATGAGGTCTGCATTGAAGCGTAAGGTGTATATATTATTCTATGTTGGTAGAGAGTTTATGGATCTAGATCAGTTATATTCCTCGTTAGAGCCCATAGTTAGGAATCATGGGAATATAGAGATAAGACTAGTATTATCGATAAGTTCACTAATCTTCAATATATCATACATATGTGAATACATTGGGGGAAATACGACGATATACCTCATACTACCGTATCCACGAGACATGCCATCGCATACAAGTATATCGTTCTTCCCAGAACTAGAGAAGATTATCCGAAGCAGTATAGAGAATGGAGTAGAAGTTATAATAATTAATCCGATGAATAATAGAAACGTGAAGTGGAAGAACATATACCTGGCAGATATAACTCTAAGGCTAGAATTCTATGAGGATGGAACCGTCCTTGTTGAGAAGGAGGTTGAAAAACCATTAATAAGAAATTTAGATAAATGATATATCTTGAATCGATCCTATCAATGAAAATACACTAATTATCCTGTGGTGGAACAATATTTTATCGACTATATAGATATTACGCTAAACTATGTGTTACAGATAGAGATTATGGTTGGGAATATGAATGATTACTGTAAGGGGCTGGATGAATTAATATTACTAGATGAATCGATTAAGCACCTAAATATATTCATAGCCTACACAGTGATATGGTTCGATAAACCTCCAAAAAGTGATCTATCCGGAGAATTTAGCAGAGTTGAAGAGTATCTTAGGAGAAAATACACATTGGAGGATCTAAAGAACGACCCGGTTATTAGAGCCTATAGAGACTTCTACTGGAGGATAGGTATAGATCCGACAAAGACTAGACCCTCTGGCGAGGCTTTAGCACGTAGAGTATTAAGGGGTAGGGGGCTTCCAAGGATAAATCCGATAGTTGATGCTGGTAATATAGCTTCAGCACACACCTTCATACCCGTTGGACTATACGATCTAGATCGTGCTTCTCCCCCGCTAATACTCCGGCTAAGCCGTGGAGGCGAGGTTTTCAAACCGATCGGTGGGAAGGATAGGATTTTGGAGAAGGGGATCCCAATACTGGTTGATAGTAGTGGGAGGGTTCTACACATCTATCCCTATAGGGATAGTAGGGAGACATGCATAACTAGCAATACTAGGAATGTATTGATTGTTGGGGCTGGGGTTCCAAGAGTTCCTATCGGATACGTTGTTAAGACTGTTGAAAAGATCGTTGAACTACTTGAGAAAATCGGAGGTTCAAGTTGTGATAGAATAGTTTTGAAGAAAAGCACATATAGAAAATGATACTATAGATTTATACAGGATTAATAATAGGTTACTCCTCGACTATATTGAATAATATTTTTAAGTTTCGAGAACGCCATGGAGGCATATAAGTTTAAACATGAGCAAAGAGTCCATTTGAAAGCGATATTTCTAGTATCGTTTAATTCACTATAAGTTTTTATTTAATATTATACATAATTATATCATTGGAGTATGGAAAATAGAGCTTGGGAGAAAAGGGGATGTTTGGATGAACATGTATAGGGTTTATGGATATATATTTAGTGCTTCAGTAATCATACTAACTATATTGGTCTATCTATTTATACTAACTGGATACGATCTATTACTGCCGGGAGCATTTAGTGGTTTTACTGGAGGCATTATAGGTTATAGAGATTCTATCATAATACATAGCGGATTAATTACCCGTCTATTCTTAGTAATAGTTGTAACACTGCATGGATTGACTGGATTCACTATTATAGCGTCTAAGATCCGTAGAAGGGTTTTAAGGAAAGCTACGATTATAATTATACATTTGGTATTCGTAGCTATGATAATCTATCTCATATTGATCGAAGTACGTATGTTCGTGTTGTCATCGATCGTTACATCCTAAAAATATTTTTAAATCACACATGTAAATATTTATTATCGGATAGAACACTGTATAGATTAGTCTTTGTAATTAACTATTGTTAATCATGTATATATATTCAATACATTATAACCTATTTATGGGTTAGAAATATCCCTCTAGGGAGGTGATCGGAGTGTTTAAGATACCTAGGATTCCGACGTTAAGGGATGTAGATGTGTCTGGTAAGAGGATCTTTATGCGTATAGATATTAACGTTCCAGTGGATCCGGAGACACGTGAGATACTTGATGATCGTAGAATTAGGGTTCATGCCAAGACTGTTAAGGAGGTTCTAGATAAGTATAATCCAGCTATAGTATTGGGGTCGCATCAAGGTAGACCGGGAGAACCAGACTTTATAACTTTGGAAAAGCATGCGGAGAGGCTATCAAAATATCTAGGTGTTGAGGTTAAGTTTATAGATGATGTTATAGGTCCAGCCGCTAGGGAAGCTATAAGAAACCTTAAACCTGGAGAGGTGCTGCTTCTTGATAATTTAAGGCTTGTATCTGAGGAGATCATAGAGGCTACACCCGAGAAGCAGAGCTATACGATATTTGTGCGTAGACTAGCGCCACTATTCGATGCCTACATCAACGACGCCTTCGCAACTGCTCATCGTAGCCAGCCGAGTATTGTTGGTTTCCCACTAGTATTACCGAGCGCTGCCGGGCCATTATTTGAAAAGGAGATTAATGCTTTGAGGAGGGCTTTCGAAAGCTTTGAATCTCCAAGGATCTTTGTACTGGGTGGCACAAAGGTTAGAGATATGTTGAGGGTTATAGAGAACCTGGTAGCTAATAAGATGGCTGATAGGATCTTGACAACGGGGTTGGTTGCTCAGACCTTTCTACTAGCTAAGGGGATTAACCTTGGTGTTGAGAATATGAGGTTTCTAGAGGAGAAGGGTATACTACCACTGATACCCCGTGCTAGACACATATTATTATCCGGTGCGCCGATCGAGACCCCCATAGACTTTAAGGTTAAGACTAAGGAGAATGAAATAGTTAGTCGAGGGCTTGGAGAACTAGACGGGTTAATAGTCGATATAGGTGAGAACACTACAAAGATGTACAGTGAGTTCATAAAGGAGGCTAAGATCATAGTAATGCGTGGACCCGCCGGGATTATAGAGTATAAGGAAGCCCGTAGGGGGACACTGAACCTATTAGAGGCAGCATATGAGAGTAAGGGGTTCATACTAATAGGTGGTGGGCATCTAGCATCACTGGTTGATGAATCAAGGATTAATGAGAAGATACATGTATCGACAGGCGGTAATGCATTGCTCCTATTCCTATCGGGCGAGGTACTACCAGCATTTAAAGCATTAGAGTTATCAGCTGAAATGTTCCTTAGATAAACGTTTTTAACAATATATTTTAATCTTATAACTCTAGCCAATACCGAATATTAAACAATTATAGGGAGGGGGTCTACATGGCTAAGATAAGGGTTGGTATAAACGGTTATGGAACGATCGGTAAGAGGATTGCAGATGCGGTATTGAAGATGCCGGATATGGAGCTTATTGGTGTTATTAAGATTACACCGGATTATGGAGCTTATATTGCGTCGATGAAGGGTATTCCAATATATACTATTAGGGATCGATTGGATGCCTTTAAGAGCAGAGGGTTTAAGGTTGAGGGTGTTCTGGAGGATCTGCTAGAGGATATCGATGTACTAGTTGATGCAACGCCAGCGGGATATGGTATGAAGTATTTAGACTCGATATATAGGAGGTTTATGGAGGAGAAGGGGTTAAAGGTGGTGTTTCAGGGTGGTGAGAAGCCGGAGGTTGCTAAGAAGAGTTTTAACGCATACTGTAACGCTGCTGAAGCCTATGGTGCAGAGAGTCTTAGAGTTGTAAGCTGTAATACAACCGGGCTCTTAAGAACTATATGTGTACTCGATAAGGCCTTCGGCGTTGAAAGGGTTAGAGCAACAATTGTTAGGAGGGCGGCTGACCCCAAGGAGGATAGACGCGGACCGGTGAACTCTATAAAGCTTAACCCCCCGAAGATACCTAGCCACCACGCTATAGACGTTAAAACAGTTGTACCAGGTATAGATGTTGAGACTGCAGCAGTTGTTGTCCCAACAACCCTTATGCATGTCCACTCAGTATACATGGTTCTACATAGGGAGGTCTCTATTGATGATATTGTAGAGGAGCTTTCCAGGTGGAACAGGATCATGTTGATCGATGCGGAATCCACAGGTATTGATTCGACAGCTAAACTAATCGAGGCTTCAAGGGATCTAGGGAGACCTAGATACGATATACCGGAGCTAATAGTGTGGAGGGATACAATAATGGCTAGGGGGAGAGAATTATGGTTTATACAGGCAGTGCATCAGGAATCTATAGTTGTTCCAGAAAACATGGATGCTATTAGAGCGGTAGCTAAGACAGATGGTTATCCGGAGAAGAGCATAGAATTAACCGATAAGATATTAGGACTAGGTAGAATATTTAAACTGGGTTAGAGAAATTTTCGTCAAATAGATTCAAACTAGTTTTTACCAGGAGAACACGACTTCAAGTCGGATCACTGAGCTCGTTACGGGCTTAGTGCACCTTCACCCATACCTATCGAAGCCTATTCACCAAGTCATTTAAGTTAATACTACGTAGAAGGACTACATTAATCCTAATACCTCGGCATGTTTACTCATAGACTCATCATCTGTTATGAGTAACGCGTTTCTAATCCATGCCAGTGCTATAATGTAGGCGTCAAATCCTGAGCTACCTGTGTTAAGAGCTACTTGTAATGCTTTATCCCTATATTCCTCCTCGTAGACGATAATATAGTTTTTTGTAGTCTTTATTGATTCTATTACTCTTTCTGCTAATTCTCGGTTTACGAGTCTAGTTATTACTGCAGCAACCTCTACTAATACCGGATAAGGTATAAGCACTATTGTTTGCCTCGATTTAAATATTTTAATAAGGATCTTAGCTTTATGATGTGTCTCCAGCTCTCTCCCATATATTTCGTCGGGTAACCAGTGGCCTGGTTTTAGTATAGTTTTAACTATAACGCTGGAGTCTAATACCACTTCTTCCAACGTTCACGAACCTCTCTTAACACTTTATCTACATCATCATGAACCTCTACACTTACCTTATCTACAAGTTCTGGAAACTCCTCTGGAAGCAACCTGATTCTAACCTCTTCACCTTCCCTGAGTTCTAATGGCTCTAATGGCTTCAATACCCCTTTCTCATATCTTACCCTTACGATCCTAGGCAATTAATACCCCCAATACATAATAATATATAAACGGAGGCAATTAGTCTTTTCTGATCACATTTTAATATAATTATGGATCCTTTTCTAGTATAAAACACGTTCTTAATTTATCATTACTTGAAATAACCCTGCTATATATTTACTAAAACATTATATTAGACAATAGATATAAATCCTTATTAAATCACCTTAAGTCAAAGACGTTTAGAGATTAGAACTATACGATATAACGAATATTATTTTTAAATTACTTGAAGATCGAAGATAAGTTTGGTTAAAGACTTCAGTTATTAGTTAAAAAGCCAATACTAAGGAAATTAAGGAAAAGTGTTTTGTATCTTTAGAGGATAATAACGTATATGTTTAACTATAAATCATTTATTGCTTTTAACAAGCTACAATATTTCCTTTAATCCTAATTCTTTTAGAGCATTTTAAATATTGATATATTCTAATAGGGTATAATATTGCTCGGTGAACAATTGTTGTCCGGAGAAATTGATCCTTGGAAGAGGCTTGAAGCATACATTATAAATGTAGAGAAGGTCTTGAACGATATAAATAGTTTGGATCTGTCCGCTAAGTATAGGAAGCTAGTAGAGATCGCTAGGGCTTACCTCGATGATGCTAAATATTATTATAATAAGAAGGATCTATTCACGAGCTTAGCATGTATAGCCTATGCTGAGGGATTGATCGATAGCCTCAGACACTTAGAGGTTATTGATATCGATTGGCAACCCCTCTCAAAACTACTAGATAGGCCTAAGGTGCTTGTAGCCGGTGGATTCGAGATAGTACATCCTGGACACATATATTTATTCAAAAAGGCTTGGGAGCTTGGAAGGGTCTACGTAGTAGTTGCTAGAGACAAGAATTTCGAGAAATTCAAGAAGAGACCACCAATAATACCCGAGGAGCAAAGGAGGAGGGTCGTTGAAAGCGTTAAATACGTGTATAAAGCCGTTCTCGGGGATGAAGAAGACTATCTCAAGCCAGTCCAGGATATAAAGCCAGACATAATACTTCTAGGACCAGATCAATGGCCTGATGAGGATAAGCTTAAGAAGCAGCTGGCTGAGAAGGGTTTAGGAAATATCGTTATCCGTAGGCTTGATAAGAGGATTGATAGCGGATTATACAGCGTCTCAAAAATAATCAAGAAGATCGTTGAAATACATGGTGGTAGGAGAAAATAGCTCTACCTCCTATATGTACCTACAAGTGATCTAATCTTTATCAATCTAGCCCATAATCCCCCAAGGGTTAACCCTATGAACATCGATAATCCAATTAGAAGCAGTATGTATAGGTATAGGGCTTCAACACCCATAGTAGCTATTAGATAAGTTACCGTTCCAGCAGGGTTTATGCTGAGCATTATCAGTAGTATTAATGACAATGCAAATATTATCCCCTCAACGGCGACCTTACCCGGCGATACATCTTCAAGCTCCTTAGATGAATTGAACGTGTATGCTAGTAGGAGGTAGGGTAGGGACCAGAATAGGAAGAGAATCACAAACCATTGATTCAACGATATGATAATATCCAGTATTGAGGCAATAGGTGTTCCAGAGAGTATTAGTGTTAATAGGAATCCGAAAAGCTGTGCTATGAAGAGAACTAGGAGTAGTATATAGTATTTATAGTCCTCATCGATCTCTATATAGACGACGACACCTGAGACAACCAAGCCCATGAAGGCATAGACGGCTAGATAGGGTATATATGTTCCGGTTGCAACCGATGCACCATAGACATAGTAGGCTGATAAACCAACGGTGTTCTCACCATAGATCATACCACTAGTATCTAATACGACGCTGAGAACCATTAGAACCCTAATAACATTATCATGATAATCCTTACCGGTAACTTCTAGTGTGAAGTAGTATATTATTATTGGATCACTAGTCTCCGCACCATTACTTGGACCAACAAGCACTAGGAGTAGTTTTGGTTTAAGGATCCTAATCTCCGGATATGGAGGTATGTTTAGAGACTTAATATAGTTTGGCTTCAATTCATCATACGAACCTATAGGTATACCCTCAGCTAGAGTCGGCAATGCATAGTATAGGAGATCTAACGCTGTCTTATAGTATTTACCCATAATGGATTCCAATAATGTATTATCGTTTATTATATTAGTTGATCTAGGATTATATGCTGCCAGTTGAATATTGAAATCCTTAATCTCGGAGTAGAAGTATACACGTGTATTATTTACAAAATCCTGCTTTATAACATCTATCCTAGCAGTTGGAAAACCTGGGAGGACGCGGACACCAGTGAAGGAGGCGGGGGTGCTTGAGAGTCCTTTACGAGATATTTCCTTAGTGAATATATCGGATAGTGTATGGGAGTCTATTGTTAGTAGGGCCGAGTATACTATCGATCCCGTTGCGACAACTAGTAATACTAGTCCGGCTAGAAATACTAGGTATTTGTCATGCATTTCCGCTCCCTAGCTATTTATCCCTTCATAGTATTTATATCTTTGTTTTTCCTGCCATGTAAATTCTCTAGTTTTCTCCACCGTATATTTCTTTAATTCATCTAGGTAGTTATCCGGTATGGCTTTATACCACTCCTTAACCCCTCTAATCCTCGAAGCCATTTTAGCCACTATATATCCCACATTATAGGAGTCACTTACCGCTTGATCATCCTCTAATACATCCTCGGGTGTATGATGGTATGCTAGAGCCCATGCTGGTATATGGACACCCATACTGTTTAGCGTCACCATTAAGTATGCTATAGACATTATGCTCCCACTATCATTTCCGGATACTATGAATCCAGCTGTTTTACCCTCTAGGAGGCTTCTACCAGTATGTATTATCATATTCTCTAGACTGGTTAACCTATCTATAAAGTTCTTAACACGTCCTGGAACGCTGTACCAGTAGATTGGTGCTGCTATTATGAATCCGTCTGATCTTAATAGTTTATCGGCTAGGTTGTTGAAGTCATCCCTTATTATACATGGAAACCTACATATTCTCTGATCATCGGATACGCATCCGAAGCATTCCTTTATCTCATAGTCGTAGAGGTATACGATCTCGTATTCTCCACCAGCATCCTTAATCCCCTTAGCGGCTATATGTATTAGCTTCGATACAGCTCCATATTTTCTCGGCGATCCATGTAATAATATTATCTTCACAGCCATATAGTTCACCACAGGATCTAATGCCTAAGAATACCCTCTCCCCCTAGGTAGGGGCATAGAATGATTAATATTTAGGGTTCTATAATTTAGATTTTACCCTATATGCTATATCAAGCAGTATCTTCGCTAATTTCTCAGCCCTCTCCCTTGTTTCAGCTTCAGCTGTTATTTCAACTAGTGGTTCTGATGGTAGTGGTCTTATATAACCGAATCCTAGTTCTTCCTCAATGATCTTTATGCCGTCCAGCGTATCGATCTCCTTCCCTCTAAGTTCTTCATATATCATCCTCATAAACCTACCCCTCAATACATGTGGGATAACGATCCTGCTCTTTATGATGGTCGTTTTCGGTAATTCATCTATGAGCTTTGATAATGTAGTCTTATTCTTTGTCAGGTATTCAAGTATTAGGAGGGATGTATAGATCGCGTCTGCACCATAATGTATCCGTGGATAAATTATACCGCCCCTCTCATCAGCAGCCATAAGGATGCCCTTATCGATCATCTCCGAGATCCCCATCAATCCCTGTCCAGCATATATTATCTTACCACCATATTCCTCAACGGTTTTAACAATAATCTGTGAGGCATTATGGGGTATGAGTATCTTTCCTCCACCATGTATTTCCAATAGTATTCGTGTAATGATGGCTATAAGTTTGTCTCCAGATATAGGTTTACCAGCCTCGGAGATCACTATTACCTTATCACCATCACTATCATATATGAATCCAGCCTTCAAACCCATTAATGGGACGATCTTTGATGCCGAATCAATGTTTGAGTGTATAAATGGTTCCCGGGGAGGAATTATTGGTGTCTGTTCACTACAGTTAACCTGGTATGCTGTTAAACCTAGATATTGGACTAGCCGCGGCCACAGTATACCTACTGATCCATAGCTACAATCTATCAATACCGGTTGTCCACTGATCGGCTCTATGTCCAGATGGTTACTTATAGATGATATATATTCATCTATGTGATCATTCACTATAAATAGGTTTCCAACACTATCTCCGAGAACCTTCCTATAAGCCTCCTTGAAGAATATCTCCTCGATCTTCTTAGCTTGGTGAACCGATATAAATTTGCCCTCACTGTTGAATATTTTAATCCTTATCCTAAACGGATCATATACTAGGCTTGAAACGATTACTCCTCCTTTAAGCTTCTTCCTCGATATATAGTTTGAGACTATCGGTAGTGGCGATGTTCTCAGATCTAAAACATTTACACCAGTGCTCATTATGCCGGAGATCAAGCTGTGTTTAATTATCCTACTTGTCGCGTAATTGTCTCTAGCTATAGCTATGTAGCTATTCTTCGAAACCACAGATCCTATAGCGGCACCGATCCTAGAAGCTAATTCGGGTGTTATCTCTATGTTTATAAGACCTGTTATACCCCATGGCTCGATCAGTGTTTTATACCATCTAATACCCCATTTAATATTAACTGTGACTATAGTGTATGGATCTATAACCTTCGATGGCCAGATTTTAACCCCCTGCTTGATCTGTGAGCCTCTACCAACTATTACTTCATCACCTATAACAGCACCCTCCTGAACAACTACGTGTTCCCGTAGATGCGTTTTTTCACCAATTATCGCATCCTGAACCCTAGTATTATACCCTATATATGCCTGGTTCCACACAATCGCCTTCTCTAGTTTAGCCTTCTTCTCAACTATAACATTATCACCGATCACAGTATATGGTCCTACGACCGCTTCATCCTCGATCCTAGCCTCCGAGCCTATTATTACTGGAGGTATTATGACTGCTTTATGACTGATCACTGCATCATCCGCTATAATTTTCTTATTATTCCCTAATACTGGTCCTCTCGGCGGTTTAACCCTCCCCGATAATATGTCCCAATGTGTAGCTTTATATTGTTCAATACTGCCTATATCGCTCCAGTAGCGATCTCCAATATTTAATCCGTATAGGGGTATACCGAGTTTTAGAAGGTTTGGTATTAGGTGTTTTGCAAAGTCGAATTCCCTACCGGACTCTACAAGTTTTAATGCTTCCGGCTCAATAATATAGATCCCGGTATTTGCTAGATCACTGAAGACCTCGCTCCACGAAGGCTTCTCAACAAATCTTATAACCCTATTATCATCATCAAGCAACGCTATACCATACTTTGTTGGATCCTCAACCCTTTTCAGAGCTATTGTAAATACAGAGTTATTCTCCCTATGAAACCTTAATAGATCCCTCAAATCTATATCTGTGAATACATCGCCGCTAAGTATTATGAGTGTATCATCCCAGCCATAATGCTCAACCAGATTCTTCACACCACCAGCTGTCCCCAATGGTTTATCCTCGATACTATAATAGATCCTAACACCTCTATCGCTTCCATCGCCAAAATATGTCATTATAGTTTCAGGTAAATAGTGTAGTGTTATACCTATATCTCTAACACCGCATCTAATCAATAGATCCATAACATGCTCCATCATAGGCTTATTAACTAGTGGAACCATAGGCTTCGGACGATTAACGGTTAACGGTCTTAGACGAGTTCCCTCTCCACCAGCCATGATAATTCCTTTAACCATGTATAGACACCTATCCCGTTATAGCTCGGTAACGCCGACCCTCATCATAGCCCAAACTATGGGCTCCGACACGGGTTCGCTCCTCATAGCCTATTTTTGTAGATGCACTGGGTTCCAGAAATATTTTTCACATACCATTAATAAATATTATTATTGGTGGGTAAAAATTGATATTCTTCCGAAGAAGATCCTCTAAAACACCCCTAGACACCGTTAGGGAGTGGGGAATTGGTGAAGTATTAAGGGTTTCATCACCAGTATTCAGAAATGCTGGGAGGATCCCGGATAAATATACTTGTACCGGTATAGATATATCGCCGCCACTAAAGATCGAGAATATACCCGAGGATACCGTGGAGCTGGCATTGATAATGTATGATCCGGATGCACCAATAGGCGTATTCTACCACTGGCTACTATACAGGATACCGCCGGATAAGAATGAACTACCAGAGAATATACCTAAGAAGCCATCCACAAACTATGGTGTTCAGGGTGTGAACGATTTCGGGAACATAGGATATGGGGGGCCATGTCCTCCGAGGGGTCATGGAACCCATAGATACTTCTTCCTAGTACTAGCTCTTAGAGAGGGGGTGGATCTGGGTCCGGGGGCTAATGTTAGAGAATTAATGGATGCTGTTAGGGATAAGGTTATAGGTTATGGGGTAGTCTATGGAACCTATAGTAGATAGTCTAGAATATCCCATAGATCGGTTACACATGGCTGTGGATCGCTGGCTCTACACTGGGTTCTCCAACCATAATATATCGTTTTTAAACCAGCCCTCCTAGCAGGTATTATATCGTAGTTTAGTGAATCTCCTATATGGATTATATGGTCCGGTCTAACACCTAGTACGTCTATAACCTCTTCGTAAAACCTATGATCGCTCTTAGGTATTCCTATAAGCTGTGTGCTGAAGACCATTGTGAAGTATTTTGAGGCATTATTAATCCTTAGTATCTCTAGGGGTAGGTCATGGGCTCCCGTACCGGTTGTTAAGACTATGTTAAAGCCCATTCCCCTCAGGTATTCTAGTAGGAACCTATACCTCCTGGGTAATATGAAGGATTTAGCCCTCTCACCTATGAAGAACCGGTATATTTTATCGAGCTCTTCATAATCTATATTGACACCGTTCTTATAGAGGAATTTCAACAATATGTATCTATGCCATAACTCCCTCATAGGACCCCTATTCCACGTATCCCTCCACAACTCATAGTATTTCCTCCAGGAGATCCCGGATTCTTCTATATGGTATCCGAGCCCCTCCAGATAACTATATAGTTTCTCGAAGACATATCTAACCGATCTATCCGGATACTTTGGATCACATCCATGCTCCCAGAACAAGGTGCATGCCAGATCGAAGCTTATGATCGGCCTCATATCCTACACCGGTATGCTTACTACTTAATAAAGGTGTAAATTACTGAGAATATATAGGTTAATCCCCATTGATAGGGAGGTGTAAGGGGTTTTGCAGAAGGGTATAAACTGGGATGAGGTTAAGAGGAAGAGGGAGGAATTCTGGAACAGTAACCCAGTGTATAAGGCTATATATGAGCGTATGAGGAAGCAGGGATACCACTTCATAGGGACTATAGGTGTTGTCAAGAGATGCCACTGGACTAAAGAGGCTTTGATCCATAGGAGGTTCTGCTATAAATGCCTATGGTATGGTATTGAGAGCCATCGCTGTATCCAGATGTCTCCCGTGGCTGCATGGTGTTGGCTACGCTGCCAGCACTGCTGGAGGATTCAGCCCGAGGATATAGGTATGCATTGGGATGAGACAAGGATACCCGTAGTAGATGATCCCGAGATTATCGCTGAGGAGAGTATCAAGGTTCATAAACAGATACTGGCAGGCTTTAAGGGTAATCCAAGGGTTGACCCAGAGATGTTTGAGGAGGCTATGAATCCCAAACATGTAGCTATAAGCTTAACCGGTGAACCAACACTATATCCGAGGCTTGGAGAACTCATAAGGGAGTATCATAGGAGGGGTATGACTACATTCCTAGTAACACATGGTGTGCGTCCAGATATACTAGCTAGTCTTGAGGAGGAGCCTAGCCAGTTATACCTAAGCCTTGAAGCATGGAATAGGGAGAAATTCATGTATTTCAATAGACCAATAGTTCCTAGGGCTTGGGAGCTTGTCTTGGAAACCATTAAGCTATTCCCAAGTTTCAAATCACCAACGGTGTATAGGCTGACAATTGTTAGGGGCTTCAACGACTCCGATGAAGCATTAAAGGGGTTTGCAAAGCTTATAGAGATGGGTAATCCAACATATGTAGAGGTTAAAGCCTACATGTATGTTGGATATAGTAGGAGTAGGCTAACACCTGGAAATATGCCCAGCCATGAGGAGATAAGGGGTATTGCTAGGAAACTATCCGATCTAACCGGTTATATGGTATTATCCGAGAGCATACCGAGTAGAATAGTGTTACTAAGCAGGATTAAGAAGCCGATCAGACATGGTAAGGGGTGTCCGGACGGAGTAGAACATCCCGAGAAATATGCACCAGTAATCAAGCCAGGATATGAAGAGATGGAGTCAACCGGTTAGATCAACACTACTATTATATCTTAATCCTTAATTATTACTAGTCATAGTAGTTCACAGTAGTGTTCTAAGGGATGATACATTGACGTATAGGATATTAATCATACCTATATTGATCGCTGTAATCCTAAACCCTATAGTTATGGATTCCCTAGATGTAGCTAACAATTCTTCATCGACTCTAAAATATAGTATTAGGGTTGAATTTAGAGATTACCATGTAAACTATAATGGTAGGGATACTGTATTAGATGGTGTAGTCGACGGTGTTTTATCCGTAAAATATGTTTTCAGCGGTGGAAACGTCACGGTGTATACGAAGTATATAGACTATAGACTATATGGATTCAACGACCCCTCAGCTAGAGAATTTATCGTTAATAGCGTTCATAGTGGTTCTAGAAGGATTTTCAGCATATACGAGAAACCAATGGATAGGAGTGAATCGTTCATTACCAGCGGCGTTATAAAATACTATGTATACCCTGGAAACCTCCCAGTCGATCCATGGATTCGTCAGAGGGTTAGATATGTTGTATTATCCGGGAATAGATCGATAGTTATCGAGGAGGATCGATATTATAGGTATATACCGGATAACGGGTTTATTTCGGAGTGTTATATAAATGCACGGGTATATAGTGGTGGATACTCTGAGGAATACATTTTCAGATTAAAGATCCTCCCCGGGAATGATCCATCATATATGGTTTATAGGTGGGATATCGACTTATTAGTCATAGCTTTAGCATCCATAATATCTATAATCGCATACAGCCTATATGGTGGATCATCTAAGGCCAGTTCTACACCAATCCCTACTAAGCCTAGGCTTACCGATCTTGATGGCTGAATCTATTAGTCCTATCCTCTTATCATCCAGTGTGAATTCTACAACCTCTATATCCCCGGTATTGTATAGTAGTAGCTTTATACATGCCCTTGTATGCCCATCTACAATATAGTGTTCACCACCATACCTATATACTAGGATCGGCTCGTTTAGTATTCCGGGTGGGATGTATTTTGGGGTTATAGTCTTCTGTGTAGCGTATAGCTCCTCTAGGTTCAACCTATTCCTAGTAACATATGCTATTAATCCGTGCTTCTTCTCGATGAAGTGTATGATGTTTACCATATGCCTCCAAGTATTTATTACTGGGTCATACACGGTTTCTGGAGGGTTTACGAATTCTATCATCTTGATCGGTAGGCTTCTAAGCCTAGGCTTGTATAATGGTATGTTTAAGACATATGCCTTAACCAGGAGCCTAAGCCATAAAGCTATACGAGCTCTATGATGCCCATCTAGTATATATAGGTAGCCCTTATAACCTCTAACAACTATGATCGGGACACTATATCCTTCGAGGAGAGTTTTCCTAAGAACCAATCCCAGTTTATCCGATTCTATACTTGGCTGTGTAGTGTATAGATTCCCTGGATCTAGTGTTTTCTCACCCTCAACTATGATATCCCCTCTATAGATCTCGCGTAGTATCCAGTATAGTTCATGTAGCCTCCTCTCGACATCTCTACGGGTTGCCAGTCTAAGCCTACCTGACAAGCTCATAGCGTTTACCAGCCTTAAGGATTACACGTGCATCCTTCTTCATCTCATCTAGAAGCTTCTTCTCGAGTGGTGGTAGTTTCTCAGCGTCTTTAACCGTTATTGGGAATTTCTTGATGAATTCATCGTAGAACTCTCTATCTACGACAACCGTGTTTACCTCGATGATCCTACCCTCATATATCAACTTATCATATAGTGATCCAAGCTTATTCCGTGCATCGGGTATGCTCATAACTGGTATTGGTAGTGTTTTTTCAGACTCCACACCCCTCCTACCTAGAACTTGTTCACCTCCAACCCCTTTACGTCTACCCATTGATGAAAACTTGTTGTTGATCCTCTTTAGATAGCTCTCTAAGTCTCTAACCCTATTCTCCAAGTCCTCGATCCTCCTCTCCAATGTATCGATCCTTTCAATTAGGGATTCCAAACCCTTTCCCTTAGCAATCCCCTCTACTTTACTAATATCTTCGTCCCCCTTAGGCTTCTCCTCTATGGGGGCTTCCTTCTCCTCTCTAGTTTCTTCTATAGTCTTCTCTCTTTTCTCCCCTCTCCCGCCGGTCATTTTGCTTAGTAGCCATAACCCCTTATCAGTTATATAGTATCCCATTCCAGCTTTCTCGACATATCCATTATTCTTTAACCTATATATGATCGCTCTAGCCATTGATACCGATATTCCGAGGGCTATTGATAGATCCTTTATCGTCGAGCCCGGATAGTCATTGATGTAGCCTAGGATCTTTGCTGTTAGTTTTTGAGCTGGCAAATCCTACCCCAAGATCAATCTATATACTCCGAGACTTATATTTATCCCGTTATAGAGAAGGGCATTTATAAAATGGATGAAGGAATGGTTTGAAAAATATGTGTTATGTTGGAAAATATATGTTTTTAGAAACCTAGCTCTAATTTACCAAGTTTTTCTATGATCTTGTTAAGCCTCTTCATCATAACCTTTCTCTCGATACTGGCTACAAGTCTCCTCGTCGGTATTACAGCGTCTGGATTCACACTTATACTATCTATACCATTAGATACTAGGAACTCTACGATCTCCGGGTATACGCTTGGAGCCTGTCCACAAATGCTTACAGTTGCACCCTTACTATGAGCCTTCTCGATCAGCATCTTGATCGCTGATAGTACTGCTGGATCCCTCTCATCGAAGTATCCCATCTCGGCTAGTAGCTGGCTGTCACGGTCAATTCCTAGCACCAGCTGTGTTAGGTCGTTGCTTCCAATGCTGAATCCATCGACTAGTTC
>JALVIT010000189.1:491-2700 GCA_027028545.1 Desulfurococcales archaeon | reverse complement strand
GCCGAATGGGATGAGGAGACTGGTACCGGTGCACCATACATGCATTACACCTTTGGAGCGATCATAAGCGATGTAGTGGTTGATCTCGAAACTGGTGTTGTAAGGGTTGAGGAGGCTGTTACAGCCTATGATATAGGTAGGGTTATTAATAGGGTTGGAGCGGACCACCACGCGATCGGAGGATATATTCAGGGTATGGGCTACGCGTTGATGGAGGACACCTATCATGCACCGGATGGTAGAGTATACAATACTAACCTGTCAACATATCATATACCAACACTACTAGACATACCGAAGAGGATTAGAGCGATCTGGGTTGAAGCAGGATTCAAACGTGGACCATTCGGAGCAAAGGGGTTGGGAGAACCATCAATAGTAGCAATAGCGCCGAGTATAGCGAATGCTGTAGCCCATGCACTAGGCGGTGGAGTCAAGGCTAACAAGGATGTTAATAGGATACCATTAACACCGGACTTCGTATATAGCATTATAAAGAAGCATAGGTTATTAAAGAAGTAGAAGTTGTTTTAAACAACAACATTTTTTACCTCTTCCCTTTTCCGGATCCTCTTATCCAGAAACATTATTAACACTATATAGATTATTGCAGGTATGATTATATGGTATTGCTGATCGAATACTGCAGCTATTAGTCCATTAATACATAGCCCTAATACTAGTCTCGATGATATATACCACCTATCAATTCCACCCCTTCTATCTATCGTGGGCAGCGTGTTTATTATTGATATGTATAATAGAAATCCTAGGATGATATGTATTATTGGTGGGAGGATCTTCTCCATAATATAAAAGACCAATATTATCATTATTATCGGGTAGAATAGGACTAGTCTAGGAGGAAACCTTATAGATCCAAATATATGTCTTCCTAATAGAACCTTTTTAGACAGAACTCTATGGATCAGCAATATATATGTTACTGCCACGATCAATGTTATTAACTGGTAGTGGATCGGTGGTTTATAGACATCACTGGATATATTGAATAGGATCGCTGCAAAGGCTATTACGGCTATAATATATTTATAGAGCCTACGATCAACTAGTGTCTTAGAAGCCTTATTAGGGAATAATGACTCGGTAAGCATGATTGGCACAGCTACACTATAAATGCTATGGAAGAATAATAGGTATATAGACCAGTTCCAGTTTATACCTAGAAATCTACCATATCTTGAGAAATCACCCATAGTCTCAAACCTTGGATCATATAATGTATTCACAGCTAGACCCTCAACTAGGAATCCAACGGATACACCCAGTAATGCTATCCCACGATAATCCATACATCTGTAAACACTATACTCCCTGATCAACAAGGCTGGGAGACCATAGATCGATATAAGTATTAAGAGGTTGATCGGATTCAAGAGGCGTGTAATAGGTGTGCTACCGGTTAGTAGTTCTGGGATCGTTGGAGCTAATAATAGCAGTGTAATGATCATTAGATGATTGTGGTTCCTCCAGAGAACCAAGAACACCCCTCTAAATACTTCAATAATAATTAATGCATTGATCAATTTTATAGGATAAAATAATTATAATACTTAAATATTATCGGTGAGAACAAAATATATTATGTGGGGGTTAAAGACTATGCCGGGTATAAAGGATCTTCTTGAAAAGGGTATGGGGTCCCTTAGGGAAACCCTCAAGTATAAACAGTTACTCGAAGAACTCAATGGTTTAACCATATCGATAATACAGGACCTACTAGAAAAGGAGGGATATACCGTTAAACCTGGCGGGAGCTCCCAGTATGAGTATAAGCTCAAAATACTTACCAAGGATGAAGATAGGTTTAAGGAGTTCATAGATAGGGATCTTAGGGAGAAGCATAAACCTGGGGAGTTGGAGAGGATCAGAAATGTTAAGCTGAAACATATAATTGTTGATGTAGTATTTGTGTTACAGCAGGCCCTTATAGCCGGCGACCTATTACGTAAATCTGGCCAGGATGATATGGTTATAGTTGTTAATGCCGAGTATAGCTATGAGAAGTATGGTGGATTAATATTTAAGAGCTGGAAACACTTAGAGGGTGAAGCCAAGATCGGGGGATTCACATTCAACTCCGCAAAATTCATAGATCCCGAAAATAATATGGTGAAGGATGAAGAGTTGAGGGAATTCATTAGGGGGAAGCTAGTAGAGATAGGATTGATAAAGGGCTAATGATATA
>JALVIT010000189.1:0-481 GCA_027028545.1 Desulfurococcales archaeon | reverse complement strand
CGGTGTAGGAGCTGGTATCATCTGGTTCAATGTTTGGAGACATCAATGCTACCGGTACGGGGTCATCTGTATGTGCTCCGACACTTGGAGGTGTTGCATGGTCAGCTGTTACAAGTAGTGCTGTATCCTCTGGGAATTTTTCGAGTAGGGGTTGGACATAGTATTTATCGATATCCTCGATCCTCCTCTTCTTACCCTCAACATCTCCATCATGCCCCGGTTCATCGGGGCCCTTCAGGTGAACATATACTATGCCGTATTTGTTGAGGGCTTTCAAAGTCTCCTTGAGTCTAAGCGTGTAATCCCTCTCTGGATCACCAGTGGGTGGTGATAGTTCTACCGTGTCCGCACCGAATATCCTACCAATACCAACCTCTACAGGCATCTCGGCTAGTACGGCGAAGGATACACCATACTTCTCCGGAAGCTTCTCGATCGCCGGCAGTGATCCACCCGCATCCCTCAATAATAAGGCATTCCC
>JALVIT010000188.1 GCA_027028545.1 Desulfurococcales archaeon | reverse complement strand
TCATCCTATATAACACTAGCATATGAACTTAAAATACCAGTTGCAAGCGAGGATAAAGACATAATAAACTTAGCGCCAAAATACAATATAAGAGCTATACGGCTACATGAATTAATAGATATGATAAGATCATATGAATAACCACCACATACTCTACTTAGGAGGGAAAACACTATAAAAAATACTTTAGAATTTCCTCCTGGTCTTTAGAAAGGCGACGAGTAGAGCTCCTACTACTCCTATGATGATCATGAGATCGAACTCTGGTATGGGGACTGCATTATTTACATATACTGTCTCGTAATATGTATTGTTATTACCTGCTAGATCGCTGGCTATGGTTGTGATATTATATGGACCGTTGGGATAGCTGGTTGTATCCCAACTATAGGTGAAGATCGGGTCGGACTGGTTGTTTGGATCAACCGTTTTATTATATACAAGTGATCCATTGATGTATATTGCAATCCATTTCAACCCTATAGCATCGCTAGCATTAACCGTTATATTAACCGCTCCAGAAACCACCTCTTTATCGCTAGGTGATAATATGGCTACACTGGGAGGGGTATTGTCTATCGTGATAAATCTATAGGTGGAGTTCTCATTCCCAACCTCATCTGTCGAGTAGATCGATAACTTGTATAATCCGTCGGGATAGAGTGTGGTATCGAGGTCGTATTCAACATTATCCGTGGAGGTATCATTCGCTAGTAGGGTGTCGTTGAGATAGATCCTATACTCTCCCGGATGCTTATCATGTATTGAGAATTTAATCTTTATAATACCCCTAACATATGATCCGTTGCCGGGGCTTTCAACGGTGAATGTGGGTGGTGTGTTATCTATGGTTATGAGTATTCTATACTCTGCCGTCTGCCCATCCTTATCAATAGCTACTACTTTAACCCATAAAGCGCCATCCCTATAGTTTCTAGTGTCTAGTCTGTAGTCTGAGTAGCCCACCCTAGTCGTGTATGTTAGCATAGTGTCATTACCGTATAGCCTAGCCTCCTCCAGGTTATCATCATAGACATAGTATCTAACTGTGACAATGCCTGATACAAGACTATTATTAGCTGGTTCAACTATGGTTGCAGATGGCTTATAATTTTCTATCCTCACACGTATACTATCCATACTGACATGTCCAGCATAGTCATATGCGATAGCATAAATGGTATGGTTTCCATCCCTGAATATCGGGGTCTCGATCTCGATAGTTTTCTCACCACCCCCATATAGTATGGCGGCGGGCTGCTCATCTATTAGGATTATAACAGCCATAATAGCGTAGTCATCACTACAAGACACATTAATATCCTCTAACCCTTTCCAGATCGCTCCATCGCTGGGTGATAGGATCGTTATATTTGGGGGTGTTGTATCGTTTCTACTTGGTAGATCTGCTAGAACTGGTTCATAATAGACTTTACTAGTGCTAGTATTGTATATTTCCTCGGGATCTTTTGAATCTGCTTCATCTGTGAATTCCGGTCCACTTGGATCTCCCCAGTAGTTATAGCTTACATTGGCTGTAGCACTATTTACCCATAGTCCGAAGCCTGTATTGTTTGTTAGTGTTGAGTAATGCATGTGTAGTGTTCCTCCATATATGTATATTGGTGTTCCTAGAGAGTGGTTGGCTGTGAAGTTTCCAATATAAAAGGTTCCGCTTGTGCTTGATAGATATAGGAAGTATTGGTAGCTATTACTATTATCTATAGATTCGTTTATAGCGATGTTCGCTACTCCAAGCTCTTTACCATATGATAATATCATTTTACCGGAGTCGTCTACAAACTCTACACCATCGATGAATACATTAGTGGTAGTCCCCTCCATGTAGAGCAATGTGCCGGTTGTTAGGTTATAGGCTCCCCCACCAGTAATGTATACTAGTGAGTATTCAACATATATTCCGGGGACTCTTATGAATCTCACATTATCTATCCTGGCTGACTTAACATATATTAGACTCAACACGTTGTAGCTTATGGGCTCACTAGATTCTATAGTTACATCCTTCCAGTAAACCCTCTTAACATACTCTATGTAAAACTTCCTACTACTGATAACGGTTACACTAGTATTCACTAGGTCGAACTCCAGTCCATTATTGGTAGAGCTACAATCCATTCTAACGATCTCATGATTCTTGTATGGCTCGATCGTTGAGTTCCAGTTTATTTCTGAGTTATATATGCCTATGGATACCTCAGCACTGGTATCAACTAGTCTAAAGGCTGAGCCCTCGATCCTAGTATTGTTTATGATTAGCCCCTCACCCTTACTACCTCCCAGCCCGATCTCGAAGACTATTAGTCTTGTATTGCTCTCAATAGTTGTGTTCTCAACTGTTAGTGTTGAGTCGTACTCTGTTTTGAATATTGCTGTATTCTCGGTGTCATCGGGCTCCTCACTATACGGTGCTGTTATATTAGCGTTTCTGATCGTCATTTTTGAGGAGTAGAGTTGGATAGCTCCCGGATACCCGGTAATATCGGTGTCTTCCACCTCTACGGTAGACATTACAGCTATTACTTGACCGAAGCCCCCAAGCCCCGTGGTAGTATCCTTATAGAGATATATTATGGGGAGATCATTGATCGAGTTGTCTACTATCCTATGAATTGTATCATCTATTTTCGAGGGCTTCAACACTATACCTCCTAGAAAGCCGTGTTCCGACTCGATACTAT
>JALVIT010000187.1 GCA_027028545.1 Desulfurococcales archaeon | reverse complement strand
GCCTTCTACAATTAATAAATATATTAAATAAAACAAATAATCAAAACAAATAAAACCAATATCAATCACGCCCACCCTAAAAACACTCAACAATACCCAGCTCCCTAAAAAACCATAAACCCAGGACCTACACGCCCATAAACCAACGAACCTTCTACCACCAAGGAACCTGTAATCCCATTAGAAACAGTTCAACATGTATCTAAAAACACTTTATCCAAATACGCCTCCAGCAAACCGAGACAATATCGTTAAAATGGCGCTCCTGCATCAGAGGAAGAAATTGAGAACAATCATGGCAAGACTAACAGTACTCTTCCCCATATTATTCATTTAACAATCATATGAGTCTCGACTATTTGTCTCTTATACAATGATATGAGATAGTAAAGCAGGCCTGCATGGCTCCTCTCAAAAGTTACATTATAGAACTGCCGTAGAGATCCTAATAGTTATATTCTTAGGTAGCATAACAGAAAACTGATTACAACCAATAGAGCGGTTATCATGAGAAGCAATTCTCTGAATATAACTAAATATGCAAAAATCTCTAACATGGAGATCATTAGTGCAATCAAGAATAGAGCATCGTAAGCTGCTCTTACTGCTTCAGAATTAGTCATGTTCAGCAGTGTAAAGGGCACAGTATAAATTACTGCTACTACAAGGGCACCAATCCCGCTAAAATCTTGGGATGAAGCTGTTCCTGCTTGATTCGTGAAGATATTGTCGAGAAATAAGGGTAATCCATAGTACATTATTAAAAAAATGGTGGAAAATATCAATATGCCTCCTACGATTAATTTAGTACCTCTATCTGATTGTGATTCATAGCCGTCGTCTATTATGTTGATGCAGAAGTTTGGCGGGAATAATATCTCAACCGGCTTCACGAACCAACGCGTTTTCCCACTTCTCGCCTTAAGTCTCTGAATAAGATTGCAACCGTACTGACCTGTAACAATAGAAAACATAGGATAAAGAATAAGCATTGCAACTGGCACTAGTAGAGCTGATGCTATAAAGTATAATAATGTAGTAGTTTGAAAATATGACAATAATAATAGTATAAACTTCAATGATAAAAGTGTTGATGTAGATGAAAGCGCTAACAGATATTTATAGGTATAATGATTGGGTTCCTTCTCGAAGCGACCAGGATTAGTTGCATTGGAAATTAGTAATATTATAAACACAAAAATATCTAAAGAGAGTAGTGGTGCGATATCTGTAGAGGTTATAAGCAATCTCGGTTTCTCACTCGAGCTAATTGTCCTGTTACTAGGTGATTGTGGGGATAAACCAAAGTATATTTCATTTGGGTCTCTATAGCTTATACTGGCGATCCAAAGATCCTCAGGTAACTGGCTATAAAGAATCATCCTATTAGAGCAAGAGCCAGACTCGTTACTTGCCTCACTCATAATATAATAAAATATTATGGGAAACGCCTCGTTCAACGATTTCTCAAATATTGTTGTTGGTTCCTCATCCATAAGCTTATTCATAATCTTAGAAAGGCTGAGCGGATTCTTCGTTGCGCAATAGCTTACTTCTATTTGTTTGTTATCGTATTTAGCCCCTATAACGTAGAGGTGGAATCTTCCACTTATAGGGATAAATACAATAGCAAACAATAGTAATAATACTAGCATAGCACACATAAGACTAGTGCTAGAGGTACTATCCCTAGATTCCATCAACGGTCACCCTACTTTGTCTCCTACTATTTATACCATATCCTGAATACTACATACATATATGTTTATACAATTATGAAGAAATTTATAGCACGAATTCTCTCGCCCATTATGACCGTTCTATAGGAATACGACCGGAAAAACTATAAAAACCGCTCCAAGGCTCTCATACACGAATACCACAACATATACCGGGTAAATAAAAATCCAAGACAAGTCAATGGCTTCACTTTATTTCGACCTTTAATAAGAGGCGGGATACTTGTACAGTAATCCCGGGCTTCATAAAAACACATAGAGGTTTCTGAAGGTAAGCTCGCTAGGGTTTTTTAGCTCGGAGGATCTCAAGGCTCAGAAGACCTGTGACATAAAGCAAAGTTTCTTAAATAAACCATAGTTTGGAAACGCTCTTAACAAGTGATTGTCTGTACAGGATATTAGGAGAGATGATCTGAGAAAGTCTCGTGATTATGTAGACACTAGGAAGATCAGCCTCATTCTGGATGTCTATTAGCATGGAGATATTATTCAACTGCCAAATAATAACATTGTCATTGAGGGAGAGCAGAGGTCAAGTAAAAGAGCGTAGTGCTTTTAGCTCACTGTAGTGTTCATTTTCCTTAATGGCTAGCTTCCTGAGTCACTTATCTAAGAACAATAAGAGTTACCACTAACATCGGAGCAACAAGGGTGATATCCAAACTATAAGCCTCCAACGCCACAAGCCACAACCGAACCATTCATCTTTCTCAAGGGGTTGACATAAGCTGTTAACTCTTTGTTTATCAAGTATAGATCTACCTAGGCTCGCTTAATGATCATGATTAAGAGAAGTAATACTAGCCTTTACTAGGAAATAATAAATTTATAAATGATTGAATTAGGTGAAACACAGAGAAAACCAGGTTAGTAGGAGTGCTCAGAAAACTTCTCCAGTATAACGTCTATACTTCTCCATCTTTTTTCTTTTTTCTTCCTTAGGCATTTCATTATGATTTCGTCTAGCCATTGTGGGATGTTTGGGTTGTGGTG
>JALVIT010000186.1 GCA_027028545.1 Desulfurococcales archaeon | reverse complement strand
AGCCTATTGGGTGGCTGTTGGATATGACATATATGCCGAATATCTAAACACTAGCGGTATACCAGTATTCTACTCCGGCGTGTATGGTGAATTAACAGATGGAAACTTCTTCTATGGACCGGTAGGACCGGGATACTTCGACTTCGACCTGAATACTGCTAGAGCATTATTCGGTGGAGACACCAATGTATACGGTATAGCATTAACATCGTTAGCAGTAGCTAATGGCGTAATATATACGTCGGGATTCTTCGTATATAATGGAACGGATGCAGTATATATGGCTCCAATACTAGTATTATTCAACGCAACCACTCTAAGCCTCATAAACGTGACAGTATTCGATATGGCTAGCTATGCTAATGGGACATTCATACCATGGAGGACGATAGTGAATAATGGATACCTATACATAGTGGGATACCGTGAGAAGGCATATGACTGGACTGGATGGAATAAGATCCTAGACTACATAGTAATCTATAAGATCAGGCTAGTCAACGCCACATGGCCAGAGCCCCTAGCATCAATCGGTATACAAGCCTTCACTGGCGGATATGTAGGTTATCCAACACATATGATACCATACTCATCAATGTATTCATGGATTGGATACATGGATAAACTGGATGCAGTTCTAGCACCCGACAATGAGACACTATACATTGCCGGACAAGCTGTCGATAAGACTGGAAGCTGGTCCGCAATGGTTGCAGCAGTAAATGTAACCAATAACACATTGATATGGAGGAACCTTATAGGATCTGATACCGGAGTAGACTTCGCTAGTGGAATAGACTATATAGTAGATTATAAGGGTGATTCATACCTAGTAGTCACCGGATCACTAAACTACACTGTCAGTGAGAACCTAACAGGGTTCAACGTCTTCTATGCATTACTGAACGCTTCAAGCGGAGACTTAAAGTACCTGTTCGTTGTGGGAGGTAATGGTGTAGATCTAGGATTCGATCTAGGACAGGTTGTCTACTATAGTCCAGAGGGACCAGTAATCAGACCATACTATACGGCACTAACAACAAACAGCACAGACTTCTGGCTGAGAAATGTAACAGACCTATATAATGCTGGAACACTAAACACGACATCACTACCGCCGAAGACTAAGGTATTCCCGAAGATCGATATAGCAACATATAGCTTCAACCTAAACATTAAACCAGCTAAGGGTAAAAGCATTGATATAGTAAAGATCGATGAGAAGGATAAGAAGATAAGTATCAGCGCCTACCAGCCTGGAAACATGCTTGGAGGACTTTTACAGCCAGCTCTACCACCGGCAACAACCCTAATAGTTACACATGAGCCTGAGAGGGCTATACTATGGAACGATACAACAAAGTATGTATTAATTAACATAACAGCCCAGCTACTAGACAACTGGACAGGAAACCCAGTAAGCGGTGAGGAGATCTGGCTATATGTGAGTGGACCAGGCATCAACTGGTCGCGCAACGATACAAAGATAACAGATGCTACAGGAACTGTACAGTTCCAGTTCAACGCCACACAGCCGGGAACATACAACTTCGAAGTTCTATATCCAGGAACAGCATACTACTTCAGAGCCTTCGAGTTCTTCCAGATATTCCTATCACCATATAGGACTATAGCAGAGCTATACACTAATGCGACAAGTATTTACACATTATTCGAGAAACCAGTGAAGCTATCTGGAAGGGTCTATATTAAGAATGGTACGAGACTGGTGCCATTCAACCATACGACAGTGATAATAGATGTTTATATGACACCATGGCTATCATACCTATTCTTCGGAGACACATCACATACAGGATGGTTATGGGATCAAGGCTTCTATATACCAGACATGGTCTTGAGGACAAATGATACCGGTGGCTTCGAGATCGTATTAACCACAGACACATTAATGGGATACACAATGTATACCAACCGCAGCGATCTTCCAATTAACAGTCCATCGTACCTATTTAGAGCAGTAGTATTAGCAAACGAGACAATTGTGACACCGGAGAATACGAGTAACACGGTGCAGGTATTTGTTAACCCGACACCCACTAGGATAGAAATAGTTAGCGCTCCAACCAATGGAACATCGATTAGAGTTGATACAAGCTTCAATGTAACTGCTAGATGGATATGGAGCCATGACGGCTTCGTAACGACTCATCCAGTAGTTAATGGAACGATGCTTGTGACCTATAATGCTCTAGATGCTGGAGTAACATTCTCTGCACTTAGTGTCACCAATGCATCTGGTGAGATAACATTCACGGTAACAACCGAGTTCCTCGGTAGGCTATCACTAGAGTTCGAGAGCTACTACAACCTCCAAATGTACTTCATATTCACCGATGCATATACCCATCTAAACTATACAGTAGTACCCAGAGGGATCAATGTATCCGTAATAATGCCTCCAGACAGTCTATTATCGATAGATAACTATAAGATAACAGTATCCGTCGTCGACAACGAGACTGGTGAACCCAAGCCAGATGTCGCGGTATGGGTGTTCATTAACGGTACAGCATATGGTCCATTCACGACTGATGAGACTGGAACCGTGACAATAGTCCATATATTCCCAGATAATGGATTCATAAAGCCTGGACCAATGAACCTAACAGTCCTGGTGAATGGTACGGCTAATGTATCAAACGTATTTGTGAAGAAATACGATGTAACGGTTGGTGGACGTACAGAGAAGATAGTGAATGTAGCTAAGACACCAACATACCTAGTAGTAACTTATCCATCACTGGTAAACGCTACAGGCGACTACCAGGTAAGGGTGAGGCTACTCGCAAAGAACTCTTCAGGCTTCTGGTTCGAGTTCACGGGAGCTACAATAAGCGTATCGACAAACTATGGATTTAGCGATACAGTGGCTTCAGGCGGTACATTAACCGTAGCTGGTACACCAGATGCTGGAAACTACACGTTAACCATAAGCTATCCAGGCTCAACATATCTAGTAGGAAACACTACATCATACACTGTAGAGGCTAAATGGTATACATCAGTAGTGATCAATCCGGCAGATATAACCGTGACCGAGATAAACAGCACGCATGTAAAGGTTGTAATGAAGGCTACGGTATACCGCTACTACTTCAACGAGTCGGCATGGAAGCCGATGCCTGGCGTAACTGTTAAGTTCTTCTATGTCGGAAGCCTAGTATACTTCGCACAGAACACCACCGATGCCAACGGAGTAGCATATGGTATCGGAATAGTACCACGTGGTGAGCCAACAGCCTTCGGTGCTGAAGCTACAGCACCGACAATACAGCCTTCAAGCAATGAGGTAAGTATTACACAGTTGCCAACACCAAGCCTAATGGCAGTAGTTCCACTACCGGAGCTGCCAGTGCTGCCAATGTTACTACTAGCAGCAATACTACTATTCATAGTATTAAAGAAGAGGAAGTAAATAAGGTAGAAGGCTGAGGGGCTGATTTAACCAAAAACCTTTTTTAAACAATATGTAAACCAATTTTTCTAGGTGGATAGATATGAAGAACATTATACTATTACTTTTGTTATCAATTATCCTATTATCATTAATGTTTCCAGTCATGGTGTATAGTAGAGAGATAACGCTTGGAGGAAACCTACTGGGAACTATAACAGGTGTTGAAGATCTACCGCCATTACCGCAACTATCAAACTCCGTTATAGTTGCTAAGATGATTAGCCTAAGCTATATCGAGAATGGTGAGGATAAGAGGACTTTAATAGACTTAGGGACTGGTGACAGATACACGTATACTGTTAGCTTAGAGAGCTTCTTCACACTAATAGGTTATGGAGACTACATAGTTGAAATAATAGGTAGCCGTGGAGGACTATTACAGCCAACACCTAGAACATATGTAGCGTTAATGAATAGGGAAAACCAGTTTGTGAAAGGCTGGGTGATACAACCGGCTAATCCAAGCCAATTATTAGATGCATACATGGATAATAGTCTGAGGGTATTATTAAAGGATGGAGATAGCATATTATTCCTAAAAATAACCAATACTAGTCTCAGCAGTATGAACATAACAAATCTACCATTCTACAATAACGTATTAGTCTATAGGGATAACATATACATATACCTCGATAATGGTTCAACAATCATATTCAACACTGATACATCAACGGCTAAAACGATCAACGGATACATGTATCCATCAAACGATGCGAATACCGAGATCCTATGGAGGAATAACCAGTTAGTTGTGAAGGGTAATAAGACATATGTTATAGATAATGTTCCAGAACCCCTAAAACTATACGGATATAAGTATATGGATAAATACGTTATAGGATTAATAGATCGGGACGGAGGCTCATCGATCCTAGTGCTGGATACTGAAGGGAATAAACTGTATAGGTATAGTATTGATACAAACTATATAAGTGCTGGAAACATATACCCATATAAAGCATACCGGATAAACTGTGTAGATAATACGTTATACATAGTATATGGTGTAAGTGGTGAAACAGCTGCAAACATGCTACTCATATCATCAATAGATGTCGAGAAGCTGGCTACAAAGCATGAGGAAGTATATATGAACTCACTAGACTATCCATCAAAGCAGGTTAAATCGGTAGTTAAGATAGAGCTTTCATCCGAGGAGGATATACAGCCAACAACATACACTATTACAAGCACTGGGTCCAGTGTAGAGGGCGTAACATTAACACCGGATACAAGTAGTGAATACCGCGATCTAACCATAGACAAGGTTGGATTAGCAACAGCCCCGCTTAAAAGCACTATAGTATATGTAAAGGCTCCGGATGAAACAATGAAATATACGGATTTCGAATTAACCGGGCTAACATATAGTGTAACATGTAAGTATCCTACAGGTGTAGGTGTAAGCAATGTAGATGTTGAACTCACAGCTAAGATCTACATAGATAATAACTACCTAAAAACAATAGATAAGGCGATCAAGACGGATAGACAGGGAATGGCTAGGCTAAGCATAACCAAGGACGAGATAAACGCAACCGGGGACATACGTGTAGAATGGATACTACGCATAGACGGATACACGGTAAACGGGACAACAACAATACCCTATCCATTCCCGAGAACAACGACTACAACGGCTGGAAACACAACCACAACAACCATACCACCACCACCAACAGGACCTACAGGAACAACAACTACAACCACAACAACCAGTGGAGGAGCAGGTAAGACTACAACAACTACAGCTGGTGAAGCCGAAACAACTACAACACAGCCACAGGGCGGTGGATTAAACCTATTAATCATAGTATTGATCATCATAATCGTAGTAGCAATAGCTGCAGGATTCATAATGCTTAGAAGGAGGTAGAGAGAGGTTTCTTATCACGATAAGTCTTTTTTAATAATACCTATTATCTCCGGCAGGCTATAGATCATGTAGTCTCCAGTGTATGGTATATCCCATGGATATGATGGTTTATATTGGAACCTATAGTTAATCGTTAAAAACCATGGTTCAACCCTTTTAATCCTCCACAGGTTACCCGGTTTGTCATCGACATAGTATACTTTGCCGAGCATATGCTTATCCCTTAAAACCCTTAAACCCTCAGATCTGGTCTTGACATGGTCTCCAACGATCAATATGTCGTCGAAGTACTTATCCAGATCAAACATCTTCATACGCTCAATCTTCAAACCAGGTATATCGTCTCGATAACTAACAGATCCAAGGAATACACCCATAGATCTAAGCCTCCTCAACACATATTTAGCACCAGGTATTGGTCTCGAATACTTTATCCTAACCTCCCAATACTTCTCCATAAGCTCCTCAAGCTCCCTCCTACTAAGCCATGTGAGCCTCCTAGGCCACCACTCACTACGTAGAACACCTAAACCCTCAGAATACATCTCATACCAGTATAGGACTTCTCCGTCAACCCTATCAAAGCCTTTAAGGGATGGTAGTGTCTTGGTATAGAATATCTTTATACCCCTATAACTATCAATTAACACACCATCCACATCAAATACTACGGCGACCCTCATGCCATACCCCACCGATGCACCCCTAGACCATTACTATTTAGAGCTTAGAAATAACTGTTATGCAGTAGTTGCCGGTAATAGGCATTATAGACACTTATACATCGGCTACATAAAATATTGTTCAACGAGTAAAAAGACGATATGGTTCAAGAATGGTAGATATTATAGGAGGATCGTTGAGAAATACGATCCATTAATAGTTCATAAAGCATCGCAAACCAAGCAATTCATCCCATACTATGGTGGGGAAATACCAGTTATACCGGTATCCAGTGTAGCTAGAATATACAATCCATTAGAGAGGATCGACGAAATAATTACCCATCCACAAGACATACTCGAAGAAAAAGCGTTAGATCTTATAGAGGATATTATGTATTCGTCTAGAATACATGGAGGCATAGGTTTAACGGGTTCAATACTGATCGGAATACACAACCCACAGATAAGCGATATAGATCTAGTAGTGTATGGATGGAGGAACTCGATCAATGTGATCGAAGCAGTAGAAGAGGGTGCTACAAACCTTAAACCATTTAGAAATTATAGATTAAAAGCATGGCTGGAGAGGAATGCAGCTGCAACAGGTCTAACAGTTAAACAGGTCGCCAAATACTATAGGGTTTGGCGTAGAGGTGTTTACCGTGGGAAAGAATATAGCATCATATACAACGATGGGATCCCCCAGGGGTTCAATGGAGAGGATCCATGGATTAGTAGGGGAATTATACGTGTTGAGGGTATACTATGTGGTGGATTGGATGGTTTGAATTATCCATCGAGGGTATGTATAGAGAATTATAGGGTTTTAGAGGGATATGTAGACTCACCTATCGTGGAGATCATATCCTTCGAAGCATTATACATACCATTATTCTATGAGGGTGGTAAAGCAATTGTCGAGGGACTACTCCAATATAATAATGTAAGGGATGTATATAGGATCATGGTTGGAGTAGTCGAGTATCCTGGAAGGATCATATGGGTAGGGTAGGGATGGTTAAGATCCTACTAGTATCAAACATTATGGGTAGGAAACATTTAGCCTATAGACTATTACCAGTAATCTATGGTGAAGACATAGATCTAGTAATATTAGCTGGCAATACTGGTCTCCCGGAAATCATAGACCTACTAGCAGATGAGAATATTCACCTACTCGGAATAACCGGTAATCTGGATGACTACTCGATCATAAAGAGCCTTAAAAAGTATGATGCGTATCTTGATGGGAAAAGTGTAGAGTATAAAGGATATGTGGTCGCTGGTATAGGTGTCCAAGTATACAATAACTCTATGAGACTGATCGAAACCGGTGATAGAATAGATATCCTAGTAACGTTCTACCCTCCACTAGGGAGATCGATCCATGATGAATTCATTCATGGTTCAGATTATGTAGACGTTGTCCTGGATAAATTTATGCCGAATATAGTAATTGTCGGAGAAGCCCACCGATCACCGGCTTTGAGGGGTAATATATTGTATCTAGGGGATATGAGTCACGGATACTATACAGTGCTTGAACTAGATGGTAAGGGTTTTAGAATAGATAATAGAGTTCTATTATAGATTCATAGAATATTTCATAATTAATAAATTAAGTAATATGAAAAGTTTAAAACAAGTATTAACATAGTATCTTATATGATGAATAGCAGTAGTGGAGGAGGGGTGATAGGTAGATGATACTATTCGATTGGGGGACGTATAATGGGTTAAGCACATTGATGAAGGCTGCAATACTTGGAACAAAGCTAACCGAGATACCACCAAGGGATTTCTCTAGGAGGGGTAGGGGTGATGAATACTTTACATCGTATCGTGAATTCGCATCAAAAGCATTTACAACAATAACAGCTCATGGACCCTACTATAATCTAGTATCGGATGTACCCGAGATCCATAGGAGGGTTGTTAAAGCATTAAAGATAGCCGTTAGAAGGGCTGGATTAGCTGGTGCAGAGATTTTCAACCTCCATATAGGTTGGAGGGTTTATATGGATCAGAGGGATCTTGAGAAGGTTGCAGAGCTTGTTAAGAGCCTCTTAGAAGATGCTCCGGAGAACATGTATATAAGCCTTGAAACAACCTATACGAGGAGACAGGTTGGTAGTCTGGATGAGATAAAGGCTATTATCGAGATGGTTGGGAGCGAAAGGGTTATACCGAGTCTACAGTTGGAGAATGTATTCATGTATGAGAAGAGGATTGATCAGCATGGAAACTTCATCCAAGCTGATAAGGAGGTTGATAAGGAGTTCTGGCTAAACATACTGGGTAGAGCATTGAAGCTTAGCCATGGATTCCTAAGTCTAAGATTCAGCCAGGTAACCGGTGTATATTTCGGCAGGAGGCTATTGAAGAAGAGGGTTCCACTGGGTAAGGGATATCCAAACATAGAACCACTAGCTGAGGCATTGGCTGAGTTCATGGTTAAGGAGATTAGATATAAGGAGCTACCACTAAGAATCCACATAATATATACCGGTCCACCGGAGACAAAGTATGAGGATACTATAGCGCTGTATGCTGAGATAATGAAGCGTGTGGTGAAACACCTCTAAACCCCTACATCCCCTAATAATTAATCCTCTTTTAACATATACAATACTGTTAACCCCCCGAAGTAATATAGTGGATCTAGGTGGTTTATTGTCCGGGAAGTATAGACTATCCCTCAAGCCGAGGGATTACCAGGTTGAAGCCGCCGAGTGGGCTCTTAGGGAGGGTAGTGCTGTAGTTGTTATGCCCACTGGCAGCGGTAAGACCCTGATCTCCCTAATATGGGTTAAGAGACTCCTAGAAACTGGTAGGGCTAGTAAGATATTATTCCTAGAGCCTACGAGGATCCTCGTAGAGCAGACTGCTAAATATATTAGCAGGGTTCTCGGTGTGAAGGCTCTACCAATACATGGAAGATATCCTAGGAGTAGGAGGATCGATCTCTGGAGGAGGGCTAGGATAGCCGTTGCAACACCGGAGACTGCATACAATGATCACGACATAGTGATCGGTTCAGGATATAATGCTATCGTTATAGATGAATGCCATCATACAACCGGTAAGGATGCATATATGAAGTTTATGGAGAAGGCTAGGGATATATTCAGGTGGAGGCTGGGACTCTCAGCCTACATACCTCCAACACGTAGGAGGGAGATCGAGAATGTTATAGGATCTATACGTGAATGGCATTGGAGCGATGAGAGGATCAAGAAATATGTACCGGAATGGATAGGCGAGATCTATGAAGCGGAGCTAAACGATGCTGAAAGGAGGGTTTTAGATGTCTTAGAGGAGACTAGGCTAAACTATACTGGTAGGGAGAGGATGCTTGTAAACCTAGCTATAAGATGGTTTGTCCGCGATGGAGCATTAGCGTTGATGGAGAGTCTTGATAGGGAGACACATCTATCTCAGCTCCTAACCCATATTAAACCCCTCTTGAGGAATCGTGGGATCCGTCCACTCCATAAACTCCCCTCTCTCATAAGGGTTTTAGCCGATCATGAAGGGTTTCATAAGGCTATAGTATTCGTTGATAGAGTAATAGTTTGTAGAAGGATAGCGCGGGAGTTGAAGGGGTATAATCCTGTAGCGATCTATGGTAAGGCTAGGATGAAGGAGGATATCCGCCATGTACTATCGAGGGCTCACAGGGTTGATACAAAGCTCATAGTCTCCACATCGGCTGGTGAGGAGGGGCTCGATCTACCCGAGGCGGATCTACTGGTCATATGGAGCAATGTAGCCAGCCCCCTAAGATTCATACAGAGGCATGGACGAATACTTAGACTAACTGGTAGGAGAGGGCTTAAATTTGTAGTATATATTGTAACCCCCGATACACCGGATATGGATAGCCTCATAGATTCACTAGAGACTGCTAGGAGGACTGGTATAGATGTCCCGGTCGATGAGGAAACGCTGGAATCCCTATGGCGTAGGACCACGAGGAACCGGATACTGGTCGTGCTCGAGGATAAGCCTCTACCGGAGGATTGGATAAGTGAACTTGTGAATATGCCTAGGGATATGGTTAGAGAGGGTTTGAGGAAGCTGGCATCTAAGGGTATGGTATACTACATCTACACGTATCACGGTAGAACATACTTCACATACAACTCTCTCCACCAACTAGTTGAGGAATATGGTGAATACCTGGATCCCGATGAAGACCTAGTTGCTAAGGTGAAGGTCTACACAGATAATATTGAGCATAGAACCCTCACCGGTAGATATAGAGAAGTCTACATGAGGCTTCGAAGGGTTTTGGAGAAATACAGCTACTTTACAAGGGTTAAAGCAGTCATACAAGTACCACTACCAACGGGTGCATTACAACAGCTCATAATACACTATGTATTCAGAATAGATGATCCATCGATCTTAGATATCGTTTTGAGAAACATATATTCAGCCCGTAGACTAGTTGAAACACCCTTCTTCAAGCTAGATATTATGGGGTAAAACCTCCTCACATCTATCAACGATAAATCTTAATAGTTTAAACTATGTATTCGCATAAAACAGTATAGACAACTATATAGATGTGGCGTAGGCGGTATATGATGGTCGTCGATGAGGGTGTAAGAGCTTTATTCAATCCACGGAGCATAGCTGTTATAGGGGCTAGTAGACATCCCGGTAAGATAGGCTATATGATCCTCAAAAACATACTGGATTACGGGTATAAGGGTAGGGTTTACCCGGTGAATCCTAAGGCTGACGAGATCCTTGGATTGAAGGCTTATAAGAGGGTCTCAGAGATACCGGATGAGGTTGATATGGCTGTAATAGTTGTCCCCGAGAAATACGTCTTAGAGGTTGCTGAGGATGCTGGGCGTAAGGGTGTTAAGGTACTAGTAGTTATAACTTCGGGGTTTGCAGAGGTCGGCAATGTAGAGGCTGAGGAGAAGCTTGTAGAGATAGCCCGTAAATATGGTATGAGGGTTCTAGGACCAAATATCTTCGGAATAGCCTATACACCAATAAATCTAAACGCAACCTTCGGACCGAGAGATCTATTGAAGGGTCCTATAGCCTTCATATCCCAGAGCGGTGCACTGGGTATAGCGTTGATGGGTTGGACAATTATGGAGGAGATAGGCGTTAGCGCGATCGTTAGCATGGGTAATATGTCCGATATAGATGTCGTAGATGCGGCGGAATACCTAGCAGACGATCCAAACACTAAGGTTATAACGATATATCTTGAAGGGTTGAAGCCTGGAACGGGTAGGAGGTTTGTAGAGAAGATGAGGAGTATAACTAGGAGGAAGCCGGTGATAGTGATCAAGGCTGGTAGGAGTAGGCGTGGAGCAATGGCTGCAGCCAGCCACACCGGTAGCCTAGCCGGTAGTGACCAATTATATAGTGCGGCCTTCAAACAATCTGGGGTCTTAAGGGCATATACAACCGATGATATGTTCGATTGGGCTCGTGTATTCGCAACCCAGCCCTTACCGGGGGGTGAGGAAACGATAATTATAACGAATGGTGGCGGTGTAGGAGTCCTAGCTACGGATACCGCTGAGGAGCACAGTGTTAAACTACTGGATCCAAGCCCTGGGTTGAAGGAGAAGTTTAGAGAGACCATGCCATGGTTCGGATCGCCTAAGAACCCGGTAGATCTAACAGGTCAAGCAGTTGAGGAGAACTATGCTAAAGCCCTAGAGGTAGCCTTTGAGTCCGATGAGATACATAATATAGTTATACTATATTGTAGGACGGCAATACTTGACCCTAGAAGCCTAGCGGATACAATAGTAGAGGTTGTCAAAAAGTATGGAAACAGTAAACCAGTGGTTGTAGGGATGGTCGGCGGAATAGATACTTATGAAGCTATGAGGAAGCTAAACCAAAACGGTATACCGGCATACTTCGGAGCTGAGAGGGCTGTAGCGGCACTAGCAGCGTTGATCAAATACTATAGGTATATAAGTAAAAAACATGGTTGAAAGAGAAAGATTACATAATTTTAGAACCCGGAGGTACCGGTTTCTCAACCGTTAACAATACCGGTATACCGTTCTCATCCTCAGCTGCCAGCAACATACCCTGACTAACTAGTCCAAATATCCTCTTAGGCTTCAGATTTGCGACGACGATTATGTATTTACCCTTAAGATCCTCGGGTGAATACCATAATCCGAGACCCGCTACGAGCTGTCTCTCACCGAGTTCTCCGAGATCAACTCTGAGCTTTAACAGTTTCTTACTACCCTTAACCCTCTCAGCATCCTTAACGTATCCTACGCGTAGATCTATTCTTGAAAACTCCTCGAAGGATACCTCACCCATACTAGACACCATCGATCAACCCACTAAATAGGATTTAACACTCTATACGGGTAAAATATGTTATAGTCAACCCGGAGGGGTTTACAAGTGGTATATAATGCAGTTATAGTTAGACCCGGTGAATACATGGTTAGAAAGGGATCGCCTATAAGGAGGTATATGATCTCCCGCCTCATCGAGAGCATTAGGAGGAAATTTAAACGAATAGGGATAGCTTATGATGATATAAAGCTCATAGATACAAGGATCACCATACTAAACCCCGATAAACCCCTCGAAGCATCCATCGAGGCATCAAAGATATTTGGAGTATCTAATACGAGCCCCGGAGTATACATTGATGATCCGGATATAGACTCGATCTATAGCGTTGTAGAGGATATTATAGTTAGGGATAAGCCTACAAGCATAGCTTTAAGGGTTAGGGGTAGGCTAGGAGATCTAGGTAGAGAGGATATAATACATATACTAGCATCAAGGATCATTGACAGATTAAACATATACTTCAACCTAACACGCCCCGATAAGGAGATAATTATCGAAAGCTATGAAGAGAAAGCCTTCATCACAGATAAGATATTCCCGGGTGTTGGTGGACTACCCTATGGTGTTGAGGGATGTCTGGTAGCCCTAGTGTCTGGAGGGGTTGATTCGGCGCTAGCATCATGGCTGGCTATGAAGAGGGGGGTTAGGATCATACCGGTATTCATAGACTATGGATCATATTGGGGCGTTAAAGCTCGGAAAAGGATCGATAAGTTCATCGAACTACTATATCGGTGGACTCCATGGGATCATCTAAGAATATACTGGCTACCCGGATACGAGGATCTAGTATTGAAGGCTAACATACCTGCTAGACTTAGATGCCTATTCTGTAAGGCAAACATGTACCGTGTCGCAGGATACATAGTTGAGAGGGAGAGGTGTAAGGGTATAGTTACTGGTGAAGCGGTTGGACAGGTTGCATCCCAAACCCTCCAAAACCTATACGTATTATCTAGACTGACTAATACCCCAATATTTAGACCTGTAGCATTTATGGATAAGCTCGAGATCGTTAAAGAGGCTGAAAAACTAGGCTTCGGAGAATTAAATGTTAGGGTTGAACCATGTATGCTGAGACCGGATAAACCCGTTACGGCAGCCTCCGAGAGGGATTATATGATCCTCAGTGAGGCTCTGAAGGATACCGAGGAGGAAGCATATAGGATATTCAATGAGCGAAGAGAGATTATAGATCTAGGAGGCTGACTAGCCCCCTACCAACTATATCCCTTCTAATCTCCTCATCGACTTCAAACCTTCTCTCTCTAAGCTTCATGTATAGTCTATTCAGCAACTCCTTACCCTTTAGAAGGATCTCGTTAGCTGTATCAACGACTACTCTAAGCCTATCCCTATCGACAACATCCATATCATGGCTTCTTAGAAGCTGGCTCATCCATATACCAGTTGTAAGCTCTAGGATCACACCCTTTGAGGGGTTTATGGATAGTATACCGCTATGTTTATATCCGGCATCTCTAGCCAATCCCAGGATCTTCAACGCGTATTCTAGGCTATTCACCGATATATGGATTATTGGGCCAGTAACGTTTAGCCACAGCCTCCTAACAACTGGTTTATCATATAGATTAATAATGTCTCTAAGACTTATTGGTTCATGCTTCTTAAAGACTATACTAGTCTCCTCACGGCTCCATGGATATGTTGAATCACTAACTGTTATCCTACCACTACAACTACTCATAGTATATATGTTCCTATCAAGGTTTAGGACTAGCAGTATTGGGAGTAGGTCTTCATCCAAATACCCTATCTCAAGATCCTCCCAAAGCCTCCTCCAAAACTCTCTCTTCCTAACCCTCCATGAATCAGCATCAATACCTATAGTAGGCATGGAATCCCCATAAAGCCCCTATCACAAATATTAATTATTAAACTATGTGTATCTTATTAGTTAAAGCAGTATATCCAATGGGTGTAGAGGTATTGATCGGGCTCGTCTATAGCGTTAGGGATCCCGCTGGTAAGGGTGTTGCAGAGTATATTAGGGATTCCCTAAAACCCGATAGATCCAATATATGTAGGGATTCGGTTGAATGCTTCATAGGTAGAGGCTTCATACTAGCGGGTTTCCAGGAGGATACTATAGAGTTTGAATTCTTAGATGAAAGATTACCCGGAGATGTTGAATACTATATTGTTTTATCGAGGCATTCAAGCGCTAAACGGGTTAAAAGCTATACGGTGCACCACACGGGTAATTTTGGATCTGAAGCTATGTATGGCGGTAGACCAAGGACTCTAAGCATAGCCAATCCTAGAGCATCCCATAGACAACTAATATTATTGAAGAAATACGCTGAAGAATACGGTAGGATCGGGGAGTACGAGGTTAGTTATGAAGCAACACATCATGGACCAACCGATCCAGTTAAACCCTTAAACTTCATAGAGATCGGGAGTAGTATCGAGGAGTGGAAGGATCCGGTGAATCATAGGGTTTTGGGAGATACGATAATAGAGTATATGGAGAGAGGTCTCGATAATGAATGCATAGTGGTTGTGGGGATTGGCGGCGGCCATTATCCACGCAAACATACAAAGATGGCGTTTACAAGAAACTATTGTTATGGACATATAATGGCTAAATACGCCCTCCCGCACCTATCAGTTGAAATACTTGATCAAATGATCAATAAAACATATCCATCCCCGGCTAGGATAGTTGTTGAGAAGAAGGGGACGCGTAGAGAGCATAGATTAGTGATTGAAGAATACTCATCGATGAAGAGTATAGTTGTAGAATATATTTAATAACAGGGGGTGATCTATCCGGCTTTAACCCTGATCCTTTTATCAGTGAAATATGTTTTAGACAATTTATTCCAAACTATCCTAAGGACTAGATCATGTTCACCCTCCGGCAGTTTAACGTTTATATCTACATCGACATCCATACCCGGAGGTATTTTCTCCAGCTTCTTCCTAGCGATAACGTTACCATGAAGCATGACTATGAGCAATGCTCTATCAGGTATTGATTCACCACTATTCCTTACTCTAATCTTTAGTAAGCCCCCCGCTATGGGGATGATCTCAGGTACACTATACTCTATTATTTCGAGACGCGGCTCTCTATACACTCTATTGTATAGTAGGATGGTTGATAGTATCAATTCCTTTGGGTAATACTTCTCATCCGTTTCAACATGCTCGATCTCTATAATGTTCCTAGCAGATAGATCGCTTAGTCTTAGATTTATCTCGTCAATACCCTGCATATTACTTATCTCGTGTATGGTTGATCTATTGATCTTGATCTTACCCAACACCCTCTTACTCGGTATGTATATCACCGTCTTAAGTTCTCCCATACTCTCCCCATAGCTTGTCTCAAATGCCTTCTTCTCGCCGGGTTTTAGCGAGACCGATCCGCTTAGAAAGCTCACAGTTGTCCTAGCCTCCTCCGTAGGGTATAGTGTTAGCAGACCGATCTGTCTGATCAGTATATCGGCTGAACCCTCGGTTTTAAAGGTTACATTAACCCTCCTCCTACGTATTGATTCCGGTGTTTTAAGTATGCTTGTGACATCATAGACTAGCTTAGCGAATAATCTATCACCACTAGGGGATACTGCATGGGGTTTAAACTCCTTCGTAACAGATATACCATTAACCTTAACTCTCCAGCGAATCTTCTCAGACGGAACCACCACCCCGATCTCTAGTAGAGCATATTCTAAGCGATCCCTCAGCGGATGTATTAGGCTTAAAGGTATCGTCTGGCGGGAGGGCATTAAGCCCCCAATCCTCACATCGGGGAATGCTATAACATAGTATAGGTCGCCATTATAGCTCTTCTCGAGGAACTTGTAAAGTTCACCATCAACCATCCTATACACCCTAATATAACTCATAACTACTTGAATACATATTAAACTAGATTGGTATTCCCAATAAATTTTATCCAGAATAATGATATATAGTATCTTGATATGATGAAGCCCTGCCGCTGGCGAACCCCTACCCCCTACATGTAGGGGTTGTGAGCACGGTGAACCCCTGACTGATTATTTCTCCTCCTTTTTCTCGCCGAGGGCTTTACTGGCATATCTAGCTAAGCTCCACGTCCTGATCATAGTTACCCCACCGCTTAAAGCTACGAATCCTATGAGTGTTGCCAGTAGACTACTCGGTATGTCACGCATAATCATTAGTTGGAGAGCCCATAGGAAGATATAGATGCTGAAACCGATCAGTATGAGCCCCGCTATGGGTGAGACATATTCCCTACCAGCCATATTCTAACCCCATAGAAACTTTATGATAAACTCTAATAGTTTATTCAATAATTGATATGCTTCAGATAGTTTATCAATATATATCCATGAGTAATAATAGTAGTTTATCGCAAACATATAATATGTTCTAGACACGACATCGCGTAGTGAATAGAAAATATATGACTTACCGGATAAACTGATACTACGTAAAACGATCCCAAAGACAGGTATTTTCTCTACATATAATATAACAATATATATTGTCAGTAAAATGATCGATATAATCAATGGCGCTCTAGATACCTTTAACCGGGGTATGGAGGGGGGTTTAGGTGTGGGTATTAGTTTTCTACGTATAGCCTGATGCATTATTATTGAGAGGAGGAGCCATATAGCGAAGGATAAAATATAGCTTATCCACCCACTGATCCTCGATAATAATAGACCGTATAGTGGAAATAGTAATATGTATATATAAAAGCTTATTACTATAAAGAATGTCCTACTATAAAGCTTCTGGAAATCCGAAACCCCGTTAATTATTCTATATCCTTCATCCTTAACCCAGTATATTATCCTATGTAATGCAAAGGATGGTGTTAGAAGGATCGTGTCTGAGATCGTGTTTGTTATGTATTCGGATAGGACATAGTATGATACAAACACTATTATTACGAATACGAAGAGCGAACCGAGCCTCGACGAAATAAATACATCAAAGAACACTTTAAACAATGACGGAGTATTTGATACGATCTCCTCAACGAATATATTTGATAAACCAGCCACCATATATGACGTATAAACATATAATCCAACAACTAGTATTAGGACACCAGTAGTTGCTATGAGCCCTATAAGGCTTATCCTAGTCCTCCTCCATTTAAAACCTATAACTAGTCTACCCATATAGTCTGAGAGGAAGGCTAATAGTGTGAATGCTATAACTAGTTGTGGTGTGATATATATGTTTCCAGATGCTATGAGTAATATTCCGGCTACGACATAGTATATGATCAATATATGTGGGCTTACACGGTAAACACCGGCAAACCAGATCACTGTAAGGGCTAGTATGAGTAGACGAGGTAATAGGTTTTGAATAGCTAGTCCAGCCTCCAGTATAATGTATAATGGATAAATATTAACCATGAGATAGATCAATTGCAGATATTTAACATGCCTATAAGCCATCTATGGACACCTAGACCGGTATAGCTCTATACCTCTCCAACACATATATCGTCTGATTAAGCATATCGTCCGGGCCAACATTTATAGTTATTATACCATGCTTCCTTAGGAATAATGCTATATTCCTAACCTCCATAATCCTCTCTATAAGGGGGGCGGAATATACTATCTCACCAGTTGCCCTAAGGGCCTTCTCCTCGAAGAGTTCAGGTATGGCTTGGACAACAATAATGCTATGCCTTCTCCTCCTCAATAGATATGCTCTACCTATAAATAACTCAGCCATCCTCTTATCCATAGTTGTTGTGAATACTACGTAGTAGTTCTTTGTTCTACGAGGGATCCTTTTAGACTCCTCAATCAATACCCTTCCAAGATCTATGTCTTCAGCTGGTTTCCAGTTAAAGCTTGATATAGTGTTTACTATGTCGTAGAAGTGTATCCTACCACGGCTATAACCACTACTAAGGATCTCTGATCCTACTAGGAGTAGTTCAACCCAATCCCCACGGTCAAGCATATTCCTAGCTATACCTGTAGCAGTTCTAGCCATGTATTCGAAGACTGTTGATCCTATCCTACCACGTATACTATCCCTATTAGCGTAGAGTACTAGTATTATGCTTAGACTAGCCTCCTTCTCAAACTCCTTAACATATAGCCTCCTACTACGGGCGAAGGCTTTCCACTCTATAAACCTATAGTCATCGCCGGGATAATACTCCCTTATACTATAGAATTCCTGACCAATACCCTTCACATGTATCTTACCCAGTCCTAAGAATCTACTAGCTGCCGGAACCCTTATCCTACGCGGAATCATTACTGGTTTAGGCTTGACCCGGACATATTCCTCTCTAATACTTAGTATTGCTCTATAATTGAATATCTTAAATGGATCAGACACTATTATCTCAACGCCTCTAAACCTATGCATACCCATAACAGGTTTAACGGTGTATGTGAACTCTACAGAGCCCTTCGACGGTATTATTGCATCAACACCATTAGCACCCGATACTAGGTGGAACATGTTAGGGTATTGATCTGTTATAGATGCTTTAAGTAGTGGTATCCATCCATCATTTACGATCCTAACCCTAACCCGGACCTCACCCCCCTCATTTAGGGGGTCTAGGAAAACCCTCTCACCCCTTAACAGGTGGATCTGTCTAGCCGATAGTTCCGTCAGAATCCTCATAGATAGTATGAATCCTACGATCACCGCTATGATATAGATCGATTGCTCCGAAACCCTATGTTGAAATACAAGCTCTAGGGATACGAAGAAACCCATTAGAAACAATAATCCAAGCAATCTCTCAGTAGGTTTAACCTCTGAAACTTCTAAAACCCTTGTCAACCCTGAACACCGGGCATTGGAACACTAACACTCTTCAATACCTCATCGATAACATCATCAACACTAACACCCTCAAACTCGGCTTCAGGCTTCAATATGAGGCGGTGGCGTAGGACTGGTTTAGCAACGAACTTGACATCATCCGGGATCACATAGTCCCTCCCATCGATCAATGCATTAGCCCTAGCCGCTAATAATAGTGAGATCGCTGCACGGGGGCTTCCACCTAATCTTATATTTCTATTCCTTCTAGTCTCCTCAACAATATTTATTATATACTCCATAACCTCCTCGGAAACCCTAACCCATGGTATCATCTTCTGGATAGACAATATATCGCTGATCGATACAACGGGCCTAATATTAAACTCTACAATACTATGATACCTCTTAAGGATCTCTCTCAACTCCTCCCGGGTTGGATAATCAACTATGATCTTCATCATAAATCTATCGAGCTGAGCCTCCGGTAGCGGGAAGGTCCCCTCCATCTCTATAGGATTCATAGTTGCTATAACCATGAAGGGTTCCGGCAACTTATACGTCCTACCCTCAATAGTTACCTGTCTCTCCTGCATAGCCTCCAATAGTGCTGATTGCGTCCTTGGACTAGCTCTATTGATCTCGTCGAATAATACTATGTTTGCGAATATTGGTCCCTTCCTGGTTATGAAGTCGTTCCTACGTGGATCGAATACTAATGTGCCGATTATATCGCTGGGTAGTAGGTCGGGTGTTGCCTGTATACGTGAGTATGATAGATTCATTACACGACCAATAGTTTTAGCTATAAGTGTCTTAGCAACACCTGGAACACCTTCGAGTAGTATGTGTCCGTTGGAGTATAGTGTTATTAGGATCATTCTGAGAACATCCACTTTACCTACAATTACCTTTCCAGCCTCTTCCAGTATCCTCTTAGATATTAATGAAGCCTTATATGGGTCAAGCCTACTTGATATAGTAGAAGACATTTCTATAACCCTTCCTTCCAGTGATCGTGTATCCGGACATGTTAAGCAACCATTCAACCTTATTGATATAATTTGTTAATCTGTGCCTCCAGCTAATAAATGGTAATGCTCTCTTCCTACCGGAGGCTTCAAGGTATACTTTGTATAGCCATTTAAGCTCCTTCAACAATTTATCCTGATCTATGCCGAGCCTTGATGCTAGATAATCTGCTTTAACACCCTTAGATATGGTTTCGACAAGGTCTACTCCGAAACTCCTACTATATATTGTATGTATTATGTTCCAATACGATATGATCAACCTCTTCTCCCTACCCTTAACATATCTACGTGTAATTAGAAGCCTAGTCACAGGTATCTCCGATAGATAGACAACTTCATCAATAGGTGATGGCTCATACGAACCATATGTTCCAACCCTGAATAGGAATCTGAAGAATAATGATAGTGATATTATAGTTAATAATATGAATAATGTATTTAGGAAATCGTTAGCTATTATTACAGAGTCTATGAATGAATCAAGCCATTTAAGGAAGTTTGCGACCAGTATGAATAGTATCCCCACATGAAACGGTGCTTTGACACCGATATTCCTACTCCTATAGAATATGTTCGGTATTATGATCCTAGAACCCTTCGACCTAGCAATCGATACTAGGTATTCAATGATTATCTTCGAACCTGTATAATTACTTGTGATTGCAGCGTTTAGTAGGGGATAGCTGTCGGAGTATATTAGGAGTGTTGAATTAACATATTCACCTATAACACCCACAGTGTATTTAGGATAGGCTGTATATGTTTCGAAATCATCTAGTACTCCATTATCATTATAATCTAATACACCATTACCTATACAGAAGACCTCCTCCCTAACAGAGATATTGCTTGTAATCCCATGTTTAACTATACTGGCCCAGTTAAGCCTTACCACATGTTTAGATCCATTAACATCTACGATCTCAGCTATTGGATAATATGGTTCACCCCTCGTATATGGGTCTAGTAAGGTTCTACCATCAATTAGGTATCCGAAGAATCTCAACAGGTTATTCGATGTAACATTTTCATCGAAGACCGCTAAACTTATCAGACCTCTCCTAAACCCATCAACGATTAAATCTACGGGTGTACCGTTTAAGGGTTTATCCGGTGCAACTATTAATATCAGTCCACCCCTCTCGATCTCCCTCCGAAGATCACCTATGGAGTTTGTTACGATGACACTGATATTCTCAGCTCTAAGCTTATCAACTAGTAGGCTTGTACCGCTCCAGTTATAATTATAGGGGCTGGCTGAGGAGCCGTAGACGGCTATGCTAACCTTAACAATTGTTGCGGGTAGATAGAAGGATGCCAGTATACCTATTATGAGTAGGAATATCAGGAATAGCTTGAGCCTCAACCTAACCTCCTCCAAACACTCCTCAGATTATCTCTAAGCCTTCTAACAGCCTCTAGATCGATATGTTTTCCGCCGAAGAATCTATCCTCGTATAGGCGTATAGCTTTGAATCCAAGATCCCTTAACTCACCGATCCCTATCCTCGATACATACTCCCTCAAAGTCTCCCAGCTATATCTCCTATAGCCTCTACCCTCCATAAATGATATAAATTCATATATTAGATATGCGACGGGGTCGTTTATCCTACGTATATATATCCTAGCAAACCCAACCTTCACACCGACAAGGGTTCTCCTAATACTCCTTGAAAAGGGTTTCAAAACACTTCCCAGGCTTGAACGATAATAGTATAGTATAGCTATTAGGAATATTAATGGGATCAAATACGGTATCCAATCCGGAACACTCACCACTCCAGGCGATACCATCGGCGGTGCACTGGGCAGCTCTGGTATGGGGTTACTTGACACACCACCCCCTATCTCTATGGGTCCCGGTTTTATCCCTCTAAATCCTCCCGTTGTTATATTGCTCAGCATCTTCGTCAACTCCTCGATCTCATTCTCCTCTAAACCCTTATTCTCACTGAGTTTTTCGACTAGTTTGTTTATTGTCTCGTTATTTGTCAGGTTTGCCAATGTCTTCAGATACTTCAATGGATCAATATATACCGTATTGTTTTCAACCCTCTCGGTACCCATAATATATGATATAGCCCTTAGGAGTTCGGGATCATTTATCCCGGTCTGATTGTTAATATAGTTCTCCGCTAGGTAATTCTTTAATAGTCCGAGTAATGTATTCACCCTCTCATAATCTCCCTCATCCATAGCGTTCTCGATCTCCTCCACATATCTATCTATATTTGTATCGTTAAGTCTACGTAGATCCTCTAAATACTGCCTTAGAAGTGTAGTATTTGACGGTGTAGGTTGTGATGGGATATATCTATCATTCCTCCTATTAATACCGATAACCCCGGCTGGATAAATAGCTAGTACTAATAATAGTATGAGTAGAGCCGGGGTAAGGGTTT
>JALVIT010000185.1 GCA_027028545.1 Desulfurococcales archaeon | reverse complement strand
TTAAGCGGGCAGAACGTATACGTTGTATCATGGGGTATACGTGAACCAACCGGAGACTATAGGGTAGTAGCAGCATCGGTTGGTGAGGATGGTAAGGTTAGCAATGGGGTCTCACAACTCATGGATACACCGGGTATAAGCGATTACCCGGTAAGCGTTGCACCACTGAAGAATGATATGGTTGGTATACTGGTTAGGACGATGATATATGAGAGATCGGGACAGGTGGTTTCGGAGTATAAGCAGAATCTAACACTAATAACGGCTAAACTATCCGACGACATACCATTACCCGGACAGACCCCACCAATAACAACACCGAGCACACCACCAGTAACGACTAAGCCAACCACAACAACTCCACCAAAGACTACCACTACAACAACTACTACAACCACGACAACGACAACTACGACAGCTCCACCAACCACCACAACAACGACCACAACCACTACAACTACTACAACTGGTGGGGGAGTTGCACCACCAGCTGGTGGAGGTAGTACGCCCTTAACAGTATTACTAGCGATTATTGCGGCATTAGCTATTGTGGCGATAGTCTTATTCTACTCTATTAGGAGATAGATAGGGGTCTAACACATATCTATTTTTTATCCTAGATCAATAATATTCTATCCTAGGTGGGATCAGATGACTTATCTAGAATATAGTCTACACCATGGGGAACTAGAGGATTCCGGAGCCGATACACTAGTTGTCCCGGTAAGGGTTATCGGGGAGAAGATCAGTATTCCTGGAGAGATTAAAAAGGTCTTGGGGGATGATGTTGAGAATATACTTGTTGAGGAGAAGTTTAAGGGTGAGCCTGGATCCACGATACTGTACTATCCTCGAAGGGTATTTAAGAGGGTGGTATTCACAGGTGTTGGATCTGAGAAGGATCTTGAAGCCCTTAGGGTCGCCGTTGGATCCGCTATAAATAAGCTCGGCGAGACACAGGCCGTTAAGGCATTATTCCATATAAGTGATCTTACGGAGTGGTTCGAGCCAGATAAGATCGCTGAAAACATAGTATTGACGTCTGAGATCACACTGTATGATCCAGGGAGGTTGTTTAAATCTAAGTATACTGAGAAGCCTTTAAAGGAGGTAATCATACATGACCCGGATAAGAAGGTAAGTGATGAGGTGCTCGATAGGGCTAGGAGGATAGCTGATTCAGTAAATTATACTAGGAGGATAGCCGATACACCAAGTAGCAATATGAATCCAGATGGTATTGAGGAAGAGGCTAAGAAGCTGGCTGAGAAATATAATTTAGAGATCGAGATCCTACACTATGAGGACCTCCTCGAGAAGGGGTTAAACGGTATCATAAGTGTTGGTAAGGGTGGCGGCTCACCTCCAAGACTCATAATATTAAAGTATCGTAGTAGGGAGGGAGATGGATGGGATATAGCATTTGTGGGTAAGACTGTAACCTTTGACGCTGGGGGATTAAACCTTAAACCAACTGGGTATATTGAGGAGATGAAGTATGATAAGTGTGGTGGTGCAGCGGTACTTGGAACTATGAGGGCTTTAGCAGAGCTGGGCTTAAAGATTAACGCATTGGGTGTTCTACCTGTTGTCGAGAATCTACCAGGTCCCAAATCTTATAAGCCTAAGGACATTATCAAGATGTATAATGGGTTAACCGTTGAGGTGAATAATACGGATGCTGAGGGTAGGCTTATACTAGCAGATGCCCTCTCATATGTTGAGAAGAATTATGATCCCGGAGAGATAATAGATCTAGCTACATTGACGGGTGCATGCGTTATAGCCCTAGGAAACTATGCAGCCGGATTATTCACATTCAACGATGAGAAGGCTGAAAAACTATACAGGCTTGGATTAGAGGTTGGAGAACGCGTATGGAGACTACCATTATGGAAGGAATACTATGAACAATTGAAGAGTGATGTAGCTGATACAAGCAATATAGGTGGTAGACCGGCCGGCGCTATAACAGCTGCAGCATTCCTAAGCAAATTCGTTGAGAAGAAGGATAGATGGGTTCATCTAGATATTGCAGGTGTTGCATGGGTTCAGAAGGGTCATCCGAAGAAGCCCTACTATAAGAACGCTGCCACGGGATATGGTGTTAGACTATTAACCTATTACGTATTGGAGAAGTTGAAATAATTGTTTTTATATCGTCGTAGCTATAATCCTCAATATATCTCCAGTATCTTCGGCTTTATCGCTAATATTCTCCGCATCATCTATGATCTCCTTCAATAATATACAATCTATCGTCATCTTCTCCCTACATATATTATATAGTTCTTCCAGAGCCTTCATCCTAATCTCATCTATCTCCTCCTCGATCTCCTCAACCTTATCTACGAGGGTTAATGTTTCATCGATATTCCTCGTTAATGCTTGTACAGCCTTGTAGAGTATTTCTGCAGCATTAGTTGATTTCTCAACTATATCGTATAGGTAATCCACGATCTTTCTCGGAGCTTTACAGCCTACATTATTCAATATTACAATCCTACGGGCTGTAGCCTTTGTATAGGCTGCTATATCATCGGCTGTTATGATCAGCTTCAATATATCCTCACGATCGAGGGGGTGTAGGAAACCCATTCTAAGTTCCCTCATAATCTCTCTCTTCAAATTATCAGCACTATGTTCGAGCTCGTTAACCCTATTAAACTGCTTAATGGCATCCTTAACTCTATCCTCTCGAAGATAGTTAACCATGTCCAGTAGGGATTTGATCGATTCAGTAACTGTTTCGAGG
>JALVIT010000184.1 GCA_027028545.1 Desulfurococcales archaeon | reverse complement strand
CAACATGAGGCTAGCAGTTAGAAACGATGTGCTTAGTAATAGGGATGCTCTAAGACCTATACCAGTGAATAGGAATATTTCGGATAGGATCGTTGGAGCGATCAATAGTATTGGGAAGAATAATATAAAATATAACATGTAATATGCTGGATGAGTAGGCCATGATATAATTATTCTACCCATACCTATCTAAACCACCCAGTCCCTCGCTTCTCGGTGCGCAAAACCCTCTTCATTCCATATCCATGGTCAGAGGTTTTTAACTTCCTCATCTATAATATAATGTATTATTAACACCGTATATTATGTATCTAGCGGGGGTTCATCCTTTGCCCGGGTTTAGAGTGTTTAGCTACTACTATGCCAGGATTACGATGTTATTGGCTATAACATCCCTCATACCCGGGTTTGTATCCATGGTTTTGGGTGAAGACATATTATTTATAGCTTTATGTTTTATATCATCACTCCTACTATTCTCCATATCATGGATTACGGATCGTTATGGTACGCCGGGGGAGATAGGTCTTGTTGATGCCTCTGCTCTTACAGCATTATCCTTCCTCACAGCTGGTATTGCTGCATCTATACCCATAATGATCTATGACGAGCCGTTAAATGCCCTATTTGAGGGTGTTTCAGCTATAACTACAACCGGTTTATCAAGTCTACACAGTTATGCATTAACACCCGGTGTCCACTTCCTAAGATCATTCTATCAATGGATAGGTGGTTTAAGCATAGCACTACTAACAATAACAATACTTGTCCAGCCCGGTTCATCAGCATACAATATATACATTGTGCATATGGGTAAGATGAAGCCTAAACCCCTCAGTTCTTCAGCGATCAAGCTAATACTTAAAATCTACATAGTATTGACCGTGTTCTTCATACTACTATATATGTTTATTGGGCAGGATCCATTTACATCTGTAATAAATGCATTGACAACCGTTAGTACAGGCGGTTTTTCAACCATGAACTATTTTGGAGGTCTGAATCTTTACATAGCTTTAATCCTTATGTTTGTCAGTGCGCAACCGATCCTAATATACTATTATGTATTTAAGAATAGGAGGCTCCTACATAGATTAGATGTTCAGATGATCTCATTCATAACTATAACTATTATAGCTGGTATACTATTGTATATTTCGTCAAATATATCGATCGGTGAGGCTTTCTTCCAAACGGTTTCAGCTTTGTCAACTACTGGATATACATCTATAAACAATAACATATTAGGTGATCATGCTAAACTATTATTATCAGTTCTAATGATCATTGGGGCGGGACTGGGATCGACTGGTGGTGGTTTGAAACAGTTGAGACTCATAATACTGTTTAAATCTATAGGGAATGCACTCAGAAAACCCCTACTACCAAGGAAGACTATTACGATGGTGAAGGTTAGAGGTGTTAATGTATCTAGTGATGAGGTTGAATGGACATATATGCTCCTAACACTATATATAATGGTGCTGATAGTATCCACATGGATATTCACACTATACGGTTATAGCTTAGTCGATAGCCTCTTCGAATCATCATCAGCACTAGCTACAACTGGTTTAAGCATTGGCTTATCAGGCCCTGGGCTTGAGAATCCTTTAAAAATAGTATTGATCATAGATATGCTACTTGGAAGAGTTGAAATTATACCCTACATCTACCTAGTAACATATGTTTGGAGGATTAGGAGATGAAGATAATAATTGCTGGTGGAGGAGAGTCGGGGGAGGAGTTGGCTAAATCGTTGATCGCTGAGAAACACGAGGTTGTGATCATAGAGCATGATCCGGGGAGGGCTGAGGAGCTGGCTGAAAAACTCGACTGTCTAGTTATAAATGACAATGCTGCCCATCCAAGGGTTTTGAGGGATAGTGGTATTGAAGAGGCCGATCTACTCATAGCGTTGACGGGTAATGATAGGGATAACGTATTGGTTTCACTCATAGCTAAGCACCTGGGTGTTAAGGATATTATAGCTAAGATCGATGATCCAGCATTTAACGATGTATTAATAGCCATGGGTATAAATAAGATAGTCAACCCCGGTAGATTGTTAACAGCACAGATACTGTCGATGATTAAAGGTATAGATTTGTTAAACATATCGATGATCATGAGGGGTAATATAAGATTTTACAACATAATAATACCGGAGAAGTTTAGTGGTAAGAGACTTGGAGAACTACCAGTTGATTGGAAGAAGACCCATCCTATCCTAGTCTATAGGGGTGAGGAAGCATTATTACCCGATAAGGATCTAATACTTGAGGAGAGGGATATGTTGCTCCTAGCGGTTAAACCGGAGTATATGGATAAACTTATAGAGATCGTTGAGGGATGAAGCCAGTATTAATAGTAACGTGTAAGGCTGGGAGTGAAGAGTGGTGTGAGAATGAGATCGGGAATATTCTATTCCCCATTGACCCGGATATAGTTATTCGTAAGACGAAGTATAGTGGTTTACTCATAGTCTATTCTAAGAGGATCAATTCATCGAAGGCATATATCATAGCCTCTAGATACGAGTATGGATTTGTAAGGAACATAATACCCGTGATCCACTACTCGGAGAATATCGATGAAATACTTGAATATATTGATAGGAATCCACCGGATACGGATAGGGTTAAGCTTAGGGTTAGAGTTAGGGGTAGGAGGGGTTTATCAAGGATACTATGGGATAACATAGTGAAAATACTGGGGAAACACGGCATCAAACACGATCCACACTCGGATAGGGAGTT
>JALVIT010000183.1 GCA_027028545.1 Desulfurococcales archaeon | reverse complement strand
ACCAACATATAGGCTTGACAGCCTCCTATGGCTCCTCGGGAGATTTATAAGCCGTGGATCACCGTATAGGATCGTGGATGAGATCGTTAAAAACTATAAATCGCTGGAGAAGTTTAGAGGTAAGCTACTATCCTTAATAATAGAATTCACCAAGTGTCTAGAGTAATCTGTTTATCCTATATCAAGGGTGAGCCTACTCCTAGATAGTTCCCCGAGCCTCTCCATGATCTTCTTAACGGCTTCTTGTAGTATCCTGTTATTATCATACCTCCTGAGTATTTCCTTAAGCCTTCCTCTATCCATCCCCTTCATCCCCTTAGCGGTCTCTACTAGTAGGGGCATTGCACGAACGATGTTGTCGACGATAGTTATTGATGCAGTCCTACTGGTCCTCGATAACGGGTTTAGATCTATCGCTATAACCGTCTTACCCATCCTACGTAGAGCCTCAGTCCGATCACCATCCTCCAATGGCACTAGGACTACATCAGCTATGAGGATCCCTCGGGGGCTAACCCTTCTACGCTCACTGAATAATTCTGGGATCGTTGCCGAGGCATTCCCTCCAACACCTAGAACCTCCCGGGCTCCATGCTTCCTCAACCATTCAGCTATAGCCTCCTCCCTCTCCCTAGTCCTATAGAATAGGTTAACTTCTATACGGGCATTAACGGTTTCAGCCAGTTCAACGATCTCCCGGGGGACTAGGGCTGCAGTATTACCATTAACGGATATGACCGGGTGCTCCGCCAGTAGTAGTGCTGCAGATGCGGCCTCTATAGCCTTCAATGCAAAGCTATGGGTCTTCTCTCCGAGGATATAGTCGAAGCACTCACCCCTACCATGGGCTATAAGACCCTCCAGTGCTACGAGCCCCTTCTTATAACCCTCAACTATCCTCTCCCTAACCAGTAGGCTCTCCCGGCGTGGATGGTTTGGTGGGATATACAATTCGTGCACCACCCCTATCGATCCCTGTCTTGAAGCATTTTAACCCATTAATGGTTAAATAGTTATGTAGCCTATCTAAAATATCCCCCCTCCTACACCATATGATCAATGCCTGCTTCTTACGGTAATAACCATAGATGCCTCCGAGATAGTCCTCTAATAGTTCATCCACTAGGCTATAATCGAATATTCTACGCGTAAACCTCTGGGCGGACTCGAAGAATAGTTTTAGAGATGGATTAATCCTCAACTCCTCCCATAGCATGTATCCATACCTATAAACATCGCCGCCGATCCTTCTAAGCATTGATGGTGTAGACTCCCCTCCAGGTAGTATACATGCTATAATCGATTCATCCCCCTTGACTGGTATATCCTTTACAACTCCAACACCTGGAGCACCAGGTTTAACCCTGATCTCTGCACCACCATGATACTCGGCTATAACATCTCCTAAACCAGTGCTATATAATACCTCAGCCTCATGGGCTAACACAGCATACCTCTCAAACCCCTCCTCCATGTAGAGGGCTATAGTCATCGCATGGGCTAGGACGGATGCTGCTGAAACACCATATCCAACCCCTAGATCGATCGGTGAGTATAGGTCAACACCTAGATCAACGCCAGCCCCCCTACATACGTGCTCAGCATGGTCGCGTAGAACCCTTCCACCATTAAGCCTTATATAGCAATCACCATGCTTGAAACCCTTAACCCTAACATATAGTCTAAGATTCAAGCCAGCACCAAGACTACCAGACTCTCTAATGTTTCGGGAATAAACCGGTATCCATACACCGGATACATGTAGGGGGACAATGATCTCTCGATCCATGACGACAACCCATTATATCCTATCCATAAACCACTACAAATATACTTATCCATAAACACATGGTTAGAATAGGGGTGAGGGGTTTTGAGGAAGAGTATATTGATATGCGTTTTAATATTGGCCGTTACAGCGTCTATTATAGTAATTTATCCCGTATTTGTAAATCCTAATAGGGAAACAACCATAACAAACACATTTACACCTACAACAATTAAAACATCTACTAGAGGCGGGCATAGTCTTAATAACTCTCCCAGTTATAGGGTGATCGAGTTGATCGTCCCCAAGGGGAGGTATGTGATCATTTATAAACAAGTAGATGTTTTCGATAGTGGAACATTTAACTATGTTAGGGATAGATGGGATATTTGCTATTCAAACATTACGAAATACATTAAATTACTCGAGACCCATGGAGCACACATAGTAGATCTAAACGTTATAAGATATGATGAAAACACGAGTATTATCATAAGGTTTAAAGTTGATAATAGGGTTTGGAGCGATGATAGAGTTACAGCGGACTTCCTATGGTTCCTAAACACATGGGGTCTAGACTTCATCGATGACAAGTTCAACGAGACAAATTGGGGGCTCGAATGGACCGGCGTATTGAATGGTATTAGAACCAGGATAATCGTTAGGGTTCCGGAACAACTAACACCCTACAAGGCTTGGAATACACCATACGGTCACTGCCATGGACATGTATGGTGGCCTAGGGGCTAGATCCACCCCTTCCTCTTAAAGTATATGAGTTCGCCGATGGCTAGTGTAGCCATAGCCGTTAGTGTTAATGGATATGCTAGTGGATGCTGTAGCTCCGGCATATATTTGAAGTTCATACCATAGATCCCTGCTATGAGTGTTAATGGTAGGAATATGGCTGATATCACCGTTAGCTTTGTCACAACCCTATTGGTCTTATCACTTATCAATGTATAGTATAGGTTGAAGGCTTGAGCGATCCTATCGATACTTGTACTATACAT
>JALVIT010000182.1 GCA_027028545.1 Desulfurococcales archaeon | reverse complement strand
TATCTCTGATTCGGGGATACCCTCGTTGTCCCTGAGGTGCATTACAGCGAGTGCTTTTAAAGCATAATGTACGACTGATTCCCTCTCAAGCTCTCCCTCACCTCTAGAGCTAGGCTCTACGATTAGGTTAATCTCGGGATCATAGGCTATCCTAGCTATCTCCCTATAATACTCATCCTCCCTAGATACAGCATAATAATCAAGCACCATACCACCACTAACCAACGCATCAGCATCCCTACATGCATTCAGGATACGGCCCCACATCAGGTTAACTATGCAATACACGCTCTTATCCTCATTTATCCTCAACTCCACGGGCCTCGGAATAATCCATAGCTTCCTCTTCCTAGCCTGAACGCTATGGAACTTCTCCTCCTTTACATTGCCTAAATAGAGGTGAGTTACTGCTAATCCCAGCTTTTCTAGTTTTTCGAGGGTCCCTCTAGTCCCATAGAGGACTAGATAACCAAGCCCCTGAGAGTAGAGCTCTTCAAAGCGATCCACAAGATATCTAAGGTGCTCCCGCTCTCGTTCCTGTTCTAGCACACTGTCAAGAGCTAGAGTGTAGACGTGGCCTCCCACTTTTACTTTTAATTTTACTTCCTCGAAGCTAGTCGATATAGTTGAAGGACTCGGCAGTCCTCCCCGGTATACTCGATAGAGCTCTCTCAATACCCTCTTTAAGAACTCAATGTAATTATATCTGGGATCCGAGGGCTTCTCGGCAAAGATGACTACAGGCCTATCTACCACAATAAGTTGTTTAGCGGTGACTCCGAAAAGCTTCTCAAAAACATCTGGCAATTGCAGCCCCTCTAGGGCCTCACTAGTCCCTCCCGTTATAGTTTCCTCCTTAGCCAGGGTTGTGGATGAACGTTTTGTATAGGTTGACAAGTCGAGTCTCTTTGAATCTACTTCTCTAACTGGAAAGAAAGAGGGCGTGAGTGCCATCACATGATTCAGTGATATGTTAGTTGGGGTAATGTTTGCATGTATTTTTGTGTCTAAATTGGTGAGCAGAACCAGCTCAGGATTTCTAAATACTATATGGAGCGTTCTTTTAGTGAGGTCTTGGATTATTGTTCGGTAGTTAGAATCGGGTAAGAGAGATTCGAGAGATATATTGCTTATTGGGGTAATCGGAGAGTATTTGTGAAATATATGTGTTATAGGAAAAACAATTAAGCGACGCTTTTCCTCAACAGCTATATCGATAAAAGTGGAATCCACCTTGAAGCCTACTTTATTATAGCGAAGAAAAGTAGGTTTCAAAGCATCCATATTGTATTCTATAATCTTTTTATTTTTATTAATGAATCGTTGCGATATTTCCTTGCTTTCATGGAGTTTGAAAATATTCTGTGAGCCTGAGTCTAACTTGGAAATCATCATAGGAATCTTAGCAATTAGGGTGTACTCTTCGTCATCTAAGATGACCTTCTTTAGAAGTATCGTTTTGGTTTGTTGATGTTTAGGCTGGTTAGGCACTCTCCCACCCAAGTAAACACATCCAGTAGAATTCTCGATAATCTTCACTCACAGGTTCGATGTAGGCTAGACCTGCAAATAATAGCGGCGCGAGGCAAGCGAAGAATTCTGTATAATTAACACTTGTGGAATGAATATACCCGCTTCTAGTTATTCTTCTTAAATTCACGCTCCCTCCAGAGATTCGAGCAGTGAACTTATTATAACAAACAGTATATTTTTTAATAATTGCTTTGCATTCCTTACTCTTATAAATATTTGGTGAATAATAGCAAGAATAACTTGTACCTTCACTACACTCACCACGGAACTTAACGGCGTCTATTACATTGAAAAATTGAGCTGCAATAATACTTTCTCTTATTTTATTAATATATTCATCTATATATTTATTTAATTCATCTTCAATGTTATTATAGAATCTATGTAATATTTCTTTTTGGAATAAATCATATAGATCTATTATTACTTCCCGAATATATGATCCTACGCTACCCCGTTTTAAACCTATGATTTGACGTTCTTCTCTGAGCTTCTTATTTGTTAGTTCCGGCTCTAGTAGTTTTACTATCTTTATGCCGTACTTTTCTAGGACTTGCCTGGTTTTATCATCGAAGAGTTCATGGTAGATTTCTTTAATGTAGAATCTTGGTACTGAATATGTTGACATTATGAAGAATGATAAGGGGTTGTATAGTGGTAGTAGCTTCTTTCCTGCGTTGAGTACTTCTCCTAGTGCTTTTACTCCTGCTAGTGGATCTTCTGGGTTGTAGTTTTTGGGCTCCGGTCTCTCAACGACTCCTCTAAGGCTAGTATAGATTAATTCTAGTTTTGCTTGTAATTTTTGAAGTCTCGTTATAATAAGTTTATCTTCTATTTTCACGTTGATGTCAAGTGAGGCTTCTTCAATACTATCTCCTTCCCTTAACCTGGTTATGATTTTAGTCCGGTCTTCATCGCTTATGCCTATACCGAAGGCTTCCTTATAGAATAGTGCTAGCGAGTTTTCTGTGAAGGGTTGCTTCGCATCTGGCCTGAATCCTCCCAGGAGTATACTCTTATATGTTTCCGAGTTTGATATTAGGTTTCCAACAGTATCGGATGTCAATCCTTTGCGTAGTTCCTCTCTTAAAGCTAGCAGTCCTTTTACACTCCTATAGAGTTCTGCTAGATCTATACTGAAGTATTTCTTCCAAGCATTATCATCATAGTAACTAATCAGTTGATCAAACTCAGACAAAGCTCTTCACCCCATTTAATACCAGGACCGCGTTATATAATAACAACTCGA
>JALVIT010000181.1 GCA_027028545.1 Desulfurococcales archaeon | reverse complement strand
ATGCATCACTATAATCACCTGGTTTATAGAAGACTTCACGGGTTGAATCCTTAAACCCCTCACCCAGAACCTTCCTAGAGATGTAGAGGTATAGTAGGAAGACTAGTAGTATAGTTATTATAAATGAAGAGCTGGTCGATGCGATAAATGAGTCGATGAGTAGTGATGAAACATAATATATTATAATAGGTGTTATAAAGCCTATAGTACCATATAGTATGGAGTAATAATGTATTTTATGTGTGAAATCATCTAGAGACTTAACCAGTGTCGATCGATCAGACCCCTTAATCCTAATGCTTCTAACATATAATCCAAAAACTATAATAGATGCCACGATAACTATTACCAGGCTTTCAGTTAAGATATAAATACTATACTGTGAAACCCTATCCATGAGAGGCCTTCTCCTATAGAGTGGAGTATTATATATTTCGACATCACTAATGAGACCATGAGTTACCATGGCAAATTCTAGTAAGATATGGAATGTCTCAGTAACTGAGAGACCTCTATGATATCTCCCAGCATAGCTCCATGGATCTAGCCTAGCAATATAGTAGATCCTATTCTTGATCTTATACGCTAGACTTCCCGGAATCAAGTATTTCTCGGAGTCCTCGATGAACCGCTTAAATAATGTGATGTTTCCAGTATAGATCGTCATCCATCTATCAGCAGGTCTTGTCTGGTAATATCTATCCATCTGAGGCGCCTCATGTAGAGAGATAAGTTCGCTTGGTGTATCTAGATAATAATCGTATATTGTATAGGATGGTTCACCCTTCCGGTCCCCCAGTTTCTCTTTACAGATTCTTAATGTTAAGTATCTATAGTCTTTATACAATACATCACTGTATGGCATAGTTGATTCGTTAACGATCCTATCAGCGTTTACCATTATGGTATTCTGTCTTATGATAATGCTCTTCACAGAGTATGATATTAAAGCATTCGGCCCATATACTATACGTATTGCGGTTGAATTGTATCCCTCAATATATCTCATCCTTATGAATAGGTTGGTGATTTTGTAGTATTCCCTATTATTTATTATTATACTAGTATTCTTCGCCTTACCATAAACTATGTAGACTCTATACATCTTTATGTATGGATAATACTGATCCCTTATCCCGGTGATCTCTCGGTCTAGATCTAATATCGAGTAGTTGTTTGTATCGGCGATATATATTACGTGGAACGGTGATTTATCTATTAAGTCCAGCTGAGCCGCATCATGTAGATACTGTATCGCTACAAGTATTGAGGAGAACATCGCTGCTAGTAGTAGAGGTATTAGTATTGTTATATATCGCGGCATATTAACTGTCTCTTTATAAGCCATAATACCCCCAATAAGTATTGTATATGTGATACATATATATTTTTGCCCAGTTATTCATTAATCTTTTTAGTCGTAACCCCGATAATCTTCTAGTGGGTGTGTCTTTATGGATATATATGTTGTGAAGTCTCTTATCAGCGGTGTCCATTTAGCATTGTATAGCACTATTAAGCCTGGAGCTATACATAGGCTTAGACTCGATAAGGATCTAGAATCCATATATACCAATATATTAGCCGTTATGGATTACCTGATCGAATCAACCGATCTTGGGGAGAGGGTTAGAAGGGGGGATATTCCGGCAACACATATCGGGGTGGGTAACCTATTAGGTAGAGCTCTACGCGAAGCGTATAGATGGACACCACACCACGTCTACCCGGAATATATCGTTCCACAGATAATCTATGGATTCGCCCTATCATATTCGGAGCCGGACAGTATTATCCGGGATTATGGTAGGGTTAGGAAGGCTTTAGACCTAGTTTTAAGGATTAGGAATTGGAGGGAGATCAGGGCATTCATAGATGCTTTGAAGAGTGTTCATAGGAGGGATATGGTTGAACACCTAGAGTCTAGCGGGGTATCGAGTATAACCGGTGTTGTCGGTGAGGTAGAGTATACTGATGTAGCACGAATACTTGGTAGTAGATGGCCAGCATTCATAAGCCTAGACCTTAGGAGTGGCGAGATTTTAGAGTATCTTAAGAAGCTTATGGATTATTATAAGAGGTATGGAGATGCAAACAACTCACTCATTAGACTATACCTAGACATAGTCTCGAAGAAGCTACCGGAATGGACACATAAATACATAGATGAAGCATTAAAGGAGGGTTTGATGAAGAGTAAGACTGGTAGTAAGAAGCTATTCGAACTAGACCTTAAACTTAGGAAGCAGAGAATAGATCTGTCAGAGTATACCGGGCTCCTAGCAATAATTGCTGGACTAGCAGTTTATGAGGGGTTGAGGCCCGGCTAGTAGAACTCCTCACTTATATATGGCTCTGAAGGGGTTTCACCATACCTCTCCAAATACCTCTTATACTCCACGATCAACTCCTTAATCCTTGGATCGAGAAATATTGGAGCCATAGCCATACCGGCTAGGAACCCCCCTATATGGGCCCAGTATGCTACCGATGAGAATAGTCCTAGTAGGCTTATAAGACCCATCACCAATTGCAGTGTGAACCATAATAGTATATATGCCCATGCCGGTAGGACCAGTATCACCGGTATGATCCATATGGGGTATATCATTGTGATCCTCGAACGGGGATAATACACTAGGTATGCAGCCAGTACAGCACTTATAGCACCAGATGCTCCGAGGGTTGGTGTAACCCATGGATTCAATATAAACCTACTACCACTAATCAATAATTCCCTGGGTATAACGGTTATACTCAATATATGGAATAGATCAGCCGCCAACC
>JALVIT010000180.1 GCA_027028545.1 Desulfurococcales archaeon | reverse complement strand
TACCAGTATATGATTTCCCTTCATTACTGGCAGGACTTACTTCCACTCCTCTTTTATTAAATTCATTAAATATATGGAAAGAGGCGAAAACCGCTACGATTATCAGTAATAAAAATAGAAAAGTTAAAAGAATTCTTTTTGTTCTTCTTATTTTATTTAAAAAATCTGTATACATTATTATCACCCTAAACTATCTCACCTTACTAGTCTATCCAATCAATATCTGGTCAGATGTTGGACATATATATGGATTTTGATCACATGGTGGTGGTCCACCACCGTAGTTTTGACACTGGCTAATTGGGCACTCGGTATTGGGATCATCAGATTGATATATACATGTGCCACATGGTTCTGAGATTGTAACATCATCTACATCTGTTGCTCCACAACAATTGTTGCCGACAGTTGCCGATGCAACATGTGAATACCATCCATAGATGTCGTTTTCGTTTCCTTCCATTACTTCTACGTTAAGCTGCATGTAACATCCATAATCATAGAATCCATAACAGATAAAACATGGAAATATGCATTGGCATGGTATATTCCATGTAATACCGATAAATCCATAATCTTGAGAAATTGAAGGTGTGTTGCTTGATACTTTCCCTACTGAATTAGCTATATCCTCACATGGTAGGTCTACATTGGTTATAAGCGAGATTTGAACACATGTTGCATATACTAGGCTTCTAACTATTTCTACTGCTTCATCAGGAAGACCACCGATCTTGTATGCTCTAAACTCTTCTAGATTAAACCATACATTACCAGATTTGACCACGAAGTACTGAAGTCCCGATTCTCCGAGAGAATCTGAATCTTCATCGTTGATTATCTTAACACCGGAATAGATATGTATATTTACTATATCATCGGGATTTTGCAAATGAATCATATGTGTTATTCTTAACTTTATTGATATGCATGCAAAGTCTTGACACTCCCCTCTTGGTCCATACTCTTCATAGGTCGATTGGGGATAATATTTTGCGGTATGTATCGATACTGTTGTGATGGGTGTTAGGAATATTGATGTTATGTATATTGTCAATAATAGTGTTCTAATGTAGTTGAATAACATCCTACGTGCAACCATTTTATCACCTCTTTTTTTGTAAACAAAAGCTTAAAAATTTTTCTATTTAAAAATTCTTTAATTATGATACTGTACTTTGAGAACAAAAGCTGGATTAACATAAAGAGGTTAAGCATCTACTTGATCTGTGTTCTATCGGCGTAGTTGACTGTGTAGTTTTCTGGTTTTAGTCGTTGTATTATGTATTTGAATGCTTTCCATGGATCGCTCTTCTCGCCGCATGTGTATATGTCTAGGGTTGCGTAGCGGTATTCGGGCCATGTGTGTAGTGCTATATGGCTTTCGAGTATTAGTGCTATGATTGATATACCGCCCTTCTCTCCCCCTATTCTATACGTTTTTATATCGTATAGTATAGTGTTTGCCTTCTCAGCCGCTCTAATAACTGTTTCCTTCAGGTATTCTTCATTCCATGCTATCTCTCTAGGTACTCCGTAGAGGTTGGCGTATACGTGTTTACCTATGATCCTCTCATTAGTAGGCTTCACCATATTTTGCACCCCGCATAGATCATCGATCGTTATTCTTCCTAGGGTCTTCTATGGGGTGTAAAGATATCGTTACAGCTTATATACTTTCCCATCTAGCATACATTTTTAGTGAACTTCTCTTCTCCGAAACCTCTATATGGTTACCGGTTATTACTAGGCTTTTACCACTATGGTATAGTTGTTGGAGTAGATCTATGAATTCCGTATGTAGTTTATCTAGTAGATCATTATATCTTTCAGTAATGTTTTTGAGGGTTAAGAGTTCAATACTGATCCTCTCATCGAGGACAGCTTTAAGTAGAGAAGCCTTACCAACACGTTCAATATTCAACATATAGCCGAGAACAAAACCAAGAAATCTACGAATCGCACCCTTAGAAGACAACCTATACCTGAAAAGTCCCGGAACATCTGTTCTTCGCTAAACATTTCCTTCAACTCCATACTTCACCCAGGCATCTTTTAGGGATTCTAAAAGCTCCTTATCCATATCAACAATTATTATTTCTGGCTCAAGATAGTAACGGGGTTTAGGTCTAAAACGCCTCTTAACGCTTAAGACAATAGCCCCATCACTATCTATATAACCAGCCGTAAATGCAGATAAAAGATGTAGATCATTAGCATACTCCTTAAGGATCCCCGTTGATGAATGACTACACATATAGTAATGTTCACGTCTGGAATAAATTGCTGCATGAGCTTTCCAGACGGCAAAGCTTCTCGGATCCCTTCTTGGATATGACGTTATTCTAACATACTTTTTATCAGATATATAATATCCGATGGATGAGAAGGCTAAGAGTGTTCCAAGATGAGTAGTTTCTACCCCGAAAGCTGGATAATCATATTTACAAGTATATGATCCGTCACCAATAATAAATCCATGGAACCATGCTCTAACCTCATCTTCGCGCCATCTCATAACTCTCTTTAAAAGTCCACTATAGATAGACCAAAGCTTATAAATACCTCGTTCATCCTTCAACTCAAACCCCTATAATAAAACACAGACATTATTTAAAAGGAATCTTTAAAAATTAATTTAAGAAGGGTAATGAAAAGATTTTATACAAACGCCGCCGCCGGGATTTGAACCCGGGTCACGGGCTCGACAGGCCCGCATACTAGGCCGGGCTATACTACGGCGGCTTTTTCCTTTATTGTTGTGTTGTGGTGGTGGTTTTTATGTTTTTTGGTTTTGTTTTGGGGGTGTTGTTTTTATTGTTGTGTTGGTGTATTGTTGGTTGTGTTGGTGGGGTGTTGTTGTGTTGGGTGGTGAGGTTGTTTTTGATTTGTTTCTGGTCTTGTTTTTTGGTTTTTTAGTTGCTAGGTTGTTTGAGGATTTGTTTGCTCGTTTGGGTCAGCCTACTGTTATCGGTGATTTACTTGTTGGTTTGTTTTTTGGCGCTAGTTTGTTGGGCTGGTATCCTGGTGGCGATGTTGTTGAAGCTGTCTCCGTCTTCGGCATTGTATTATTGTTGTTCTATGCTGGTTTGGAGACCCATTATGGAGAGTTTATGCGTAGCCTACCAGTATATGGTATAATCACCTTCGGCGAAGCCCTGGCAGCCTTCGGGCTGGGATATGTTGTTGGTATATTGTGGGGCTACCCTCCTAGATCAGCCTATTTCATAGGAGCTGTACTAGAAGCTACGAGTGTCAGCGTATCGGTTAAGACACTCATAGAGATCAGGAAGCTGAACACCGTTGAGGGATATACGGTTATGGGTATAGCGGTTCTAGACGATCTATCGGCACTGATAACGATAGTAGCGGGATCAATGCTTATATCATCCCAAACACTAGACATACCATCAATAGCTAAGGTATTCATCCTAGCAATACTAGTATGGTACATCATAGTTAAGGGACTACACATAGTTGGAAACACGTTGACAAGACTAGCGGCAAAACTACACGTAGAAGAGTCAATAACCGCAGTAATACTCGGAATACTAGCCGGACTAGCATACATCGTAAAATACGTAAACCTATCACCACTAATAGTAGCATACGCTGCAGGACTAGGATTATCAGAAGCATGGGGGTCGAAAATAGTATCGGAGAGGGTTAAAATACTAGCCATACTATTCTCAACACTATTCTTCATAACAACAACGGCTAAGGTTGATCTAAGATCAGCACTAGTACCAGAATACATATCCTTCTACCTAGCAATGATCACCGTAGCCTTCCTAGGGAAAATCCTGGGAGGAGGATTAACATCATTAATACTAGGATACCCGCTAAGATCAGCAGTGAGGATCAGTGTAGGATTATTCCCGAGAGCAGAATTCTGCCTAATAGCAGCATACATAGGATACAGCTACCACCTACTAGGGCCTGAGGTATATTTATCGGCAATACTCATAGTATTAGTAACAAACTTCGTAACACCAGTAATACTAAAACACGTATACCTACATGGACCCGAATATAAAGAAGTCAAGCTTCGAATAGGTAGGACCATAAAGATCTAATGCGTAAGGTGAAGGGATAAGGTGTACCCAGTACTCGTACTAACACTATTATTCGCAATGATAGTAATGGTGGCAATAGGTAAGCCGGAGAGGGAGTGGATAGGATTAATACTAATCACAACCCTCCTAGCAACCGGTGCAGTATCGATAATTGAGGGGATCAACTACGTCAACTGGGACGTCCTAGGATTAATACTGGGCATGAGCATATTCAGCGTATTAATGGAGGAATCGGGTATTGCGGAATATATAGCAGACATGTTATTATCGAGGATCAAAAGCCCCTTCATACTATTCTACACAGTAATACTATCAGCCGGGATCGTGAGTATAGCGCTGGAAAACGTAACGGTAGTTCTACTATACGCACCAATAGTATTTAATATAGTTAAAAAGACAAGTAGCGATCCAGCACCATTCATAGTTGGAATAGCACTATCATCTAATATGGCTGGATCGGCGACTATGATCGGCGATCCACCCGCAATAATAACGGCTGGACACTACGATCTAAAATTCACAGATTTCATATTCTACAAGGGAAAACCATCAATGTTCTTTATAACCCTAATACCAATGATAATATCATGCCTGACATACACCATCATAACCCTCCGAAGCAATCAAAAAATAAACCCGGTCCAGAACAATGCTGAAATAGGAGTGAGAAAGTATGATAGGGCATACATGGCTGAAACCCTACTATTCCTATCAGTAAAGATCACATTACTGAGTATAAGAGACATAATACACATACCCCTCTCCCTGGCAGCACTAGTAGGTGTTGGAGGACTAATACTCACGAGAATAATAGTGCATAAAGACTATTCCTCAGTTAAAACATCTATTAAGAAGGGTTTCGAATGGAAACTCCTAGTATTCCTAATAGGAGTATTCATACTATCAGGATCATTCGCGAAATACGGCTTGGCAGACGAAACGGCCAAGGGACTTCTAGGATTGGCTGGGGGAAACCTCTTCATATTGACAGGAATACTGATCTGGTTCTCGGTGGCTGTATCGGCAGTTATAGATAATACACCATACGTTGTAACAATGCTGCCGGTAATAGATGATCTAGCTGCAAATACTGGTGTGGAACCAATAGTTTATGCATGGGCTCTACTCCTAGGAGCAACACTAGGTGGAGGTATAACATATATTGGTGCATCGGCAAACCTAGTAGCAGTCAGATTATTGGAGAAGAGGGGTAGGAGGATCACATTCATAGAATTCATTAAAAGAAGCATACCGTTTAACATAGTGAATATATTGGCGGGGTGGCTGCTCTTCATAGTATTCTGGCTATAATGGGAGTAGTGATATGAGCAATGCGATAATAGATAATGTTAATGGATACTTCCATAGAAACCTAACAGCTTGATCGGGCCTGTACCTAGGCATAACGTTATCAATGATCGATAATAGTATGAATACTATGAAGAACTTAACAAGTATCACTATGACACCGCCAATATAGTTTTCAGCTATGTTTATAGGCCATGGACCACCTAGGAATAACAGTACATATACTAGGGGGATCACTATCCTCTCAGCAAATAATATGAAGAAGGCCAATGCTAGACGTGGACCACCATACTCTGTAAATACACCCCAATATATCTCACCCTCAGCCTCTGGGAAGTCGAAGGGTTTAATCTCCAATACACCCATCATAGCTAGGAAGCCCGCTATAGCTGCAACGATCATGGCTATGAATCCTATCGGTGATATGGACCAATTGATCCAGCTGATAATGCTGGATTTATATAGGCTATAATCAGCTCCTCCAAGCTTTGAAGAAACTATTACCGGGACTAGGAAGGATGCTACAAAGGCGGGCTCACCGCTGACGAGTAGAGCCATATATCTACCGATGCCAAGACTTGTATATGGGTTGGGAGTTGCTAGTCCTAGAAGCATTATTGCTAGAGAACTCCATAGTGCTAGATAGAAGAACACTATTATATCATACGGTGCAACCAATGGATTATAAGCTAGCGGCGTGAATAATGTTAAAGCTATAACGGCTCCAACGCCGAAGGATGCTATAAATAATGGTGCTAGCTTCAACGAATACCTAGAAACCAAGTCCTCCTTTATAAACAGCTTTATGAAGTCCGCGAATGGCTGTAGGGTTCCGAAGGGCCCTACATGGCTAGGACCACGCCTATACTGGATCCTCCCCTGGATCTTCCTATGAAGCCACTGGGTTATTATGATCATTACTATGATGAAGAATAGCCCCGGATATAGTAAGGATTGAACCAATAGATCAATCACTTCCTGCATATGCTACCACCCACTATATACTAGTGCTAGTATAACCATAATAGTGAGGAATACAAGCATCCATGTAAACCAGTCGTTGAGTATCCTCGTTCCACCGCCCTTCTCAACACCATAGTGTATCCTGGGAAGTGATCTACGCATTATATCTGTGAAAACCCTTGATACCGGTATGGATATTTCATCTTCATCATACTCCAATCCACACATAACAACCTCCTCCTTTAACCTACTGGTCGATCTAAGTTTCCTAGTATAAAATTTGTTCAGGAACTCATAGAAGGCCATATAAACTACGAATCCTAGAAATATCATTAGACCCGTTGCAACCAATACAAGCGTTGCAGTATCTAATACGATCACCTCTATACACCCCATATGTTTCTAATCGAATATTCGGGAAGCATATTTCTCAAAAACCTCTGATATATGTTTATGTGCACCCTCCTCACTCTCATCCACTATCTGGATCCAGTGTATGTATAGCTTCTTCCTCTCCTCATCAATATCGACTGTAACCGTTCCAGGTGTATTCGTTATTGAGTTTGCGATTGTTGTTATAGCATAGTCTGTTTTAACACTGTATGGTATCCGGACTATCCCGGCCCTAATCTTTGATGGATTAAATATAAGCTTTATAACTAACCAGTGGGCTTTAGCCTCGATCAATGTTAGATAGTATAATCCATAAAATAATAGCCAGAACCATCTAACGGGGCTATATAGTTTACCCGGTGATGATACAAGTATGTCTCCGAATAAAGCCGCAATTATTATTGAAGCTATAATCCCTAGGAGTAGCTCGAATAGACTTATCGAGCCAGTGTAGAGTAGGTATAGTAATGTTAATGGTATGATTAGGGATAATGCTATTACAGCTCTATTCATTTCCCACCACCAATCTTCTCCTCTAAAATCCTAACATCGAGCGTTCCATATTTACGGTATAGGAGTATGGCTACATATCCTAGAAACACTAGAACCGCTAACCCTATAACAATAGCAGTTATAACGAGCACTTGAGGGATCGGATCAACTGCTTGAGAGGCAAATCCCTCTAACTCACTGCTTCCAGCCTCTGGATGATTCGTGAACGAGATCCCTGGAAATACTGGTGGTTTGACCATTCCAGACCTCATACCTATCAATACAGCGATCAAGTTACCTGTGTCGCCGAATATGCTTAGCAATATAAGTTTTTTAGCTAGGTTCGGTCTTCTAGCCATACCATAGATCGTTATGACTATTATACCTATGGTTAGAGCGTATATATAAAACCATATCAGTTCCTCGAACAAGTTCATTAGGCAACACCTCCACTCTTAGCGAATTCCTCGGGCGGTATGGAGAGTACTAGAAATGCTAAGCTCAAACCTGCAGATACTGCTAGGAATTCCGCAATATTTAGGAATAATAGTGTTCCACTATATAGGATCTCGCCCATACCCGGAGGATCCCATAGGTATCCGAACCCTATCGGAGCCCATGGCTTATCCTGGTTCTGTATGATGTATGAGTGGAGACCATATAGGAATCCAGCGATTGGTAGGGCTAGGGCTATAGATGCTATTATGACTAGTCCAAGTGTACGAAATCCTAAGAGCTTACCCTTACTCCAACCCCTCTTAAATAGGAATCCATCTCCAAAGGCTATTATCGCTAATAAGCTGGCTACTGCAAATATGCTTCCACCCTGGAATCCTCCACCCGGCGTTAAATGTCCGTGTAGTGC
>JALVIT010000179.1:12620-22867 GCA_027028545.1 Desulfurococcales archaeon | reverse complement strand
GCTATAATCATCACTGCTATGAATAGGATATGCCGTGTAGGTGGGCATGTTTATGATCAATAGGAACAATAATACAACTGCTATCCTCCTAGGCATCAATATATTCCTCCCCTACAATATGGGTTGAAGCAGTTAATGCTAAGATTATGGATTATCTTAACAATATTATATAGGTTACATAGATTCTTGAACGAAACTAGTAACTAGGGTTGAAAAAACACGGTTTAACTTATCCCTCTATACGTTTTCGCCCTATTTAGCTGATGCCTCAATATTTATGAGCCCTACCTCGCTTAGACTCTCAATACTCCTAACCAGTGGTTCTATAACCTCTTCAATCTTTACCTCTACATCCTTACTCATCTTCTCAGCTATCTCGCTCACAGTGTGTTCTCCATCGCATAGTAGCCATACATAGTATGGTAGGGCTGTTAGCTCATATATTTCCTCCTGGCTCTTAGCTACGTAGAATTTATCGTCCTCACTTCCAAGATATAGTCCTTCCCTAACAGGTTTATGGTTTTTGAGGAGATTATACTTATTAAGTATCTCCTTTGATACTCCACTTTCACTACTCATTTCTACTACCCATTTATCCTTATGTGAAATCTATCCTACTCGTAACCCCCCTGACGGATAAATCCTCTCCTCCTAGTAAATCTCCTCCTAGGCTTCGATCTAAAGGTGTCCGGTGCTGTAGGCTGTTCCTCCGGTATCTCCTCGGGGGATGGTGCTGCTGTATCCTCGAGCTTTTTAACCTCTGTTGACCGCCCGATGTTTAACTGGACCTTTCCACGATAGCTGGAGGTCCATGCCTCCTTTATCTCTACAACCTCTCCCTCTTCAAGGCTTCCGGCTTTACTCCCCCATAGTGTAGCCTGTACTCTACCTGATTCATCTCCTATTACTGCATTACTTATTGTTCTGGGTCCTCTACGGGTTTGGATTACGCGGGGAGGCGTTGTTTCTAGGACGCGTCCAGTTATATGGACGTGTTCCTCCCCGGCTTTTAGATCTATTATACGTTTCTTCTCCTTTTCCGACATTACGGGTTTCGTCTCCGAATAAGTTATGTTATGGGTTTTGCTATTGTAATGTGGGGTTAATATATTATTTCCTCTGTTCAAGACTTAATAGTTACCGTATAACATATATGTATGAAGTATATGGAGGATTTTCACGATATTACTACTATATACCCCCTAAGATATTCATCGCTAGTTATGAGTGTTTCCAGATCCTGTATACATTTATCGGGTCCAGCTTTACAGTAGAAGAGATGAGAGTAGTCGTTTCTCTTATCACTACATCCAAACCCTTTGATCGGACTATATTTTCTGATGAGTTTATTTGATATATATGATTCTAGATCGGTTGATACATCCCTTTTGATAGGGATTAACAGGATGATATATATGATCTCTACATATCTACTCGTTGTTAAGCTGTCAATATGCCATCTAATCTTTTTAATCTTTCTATAGTGTCTCTTAACCCTATAGTATAGTCCGCCTAATCCATATGCTGACCCAACATAATAATATATCCCCGGCTCTATGATCCATCTCCACCTACCCCTAGATATAGGGATTGGTTCATCAACATTGAGCATCAATATATAGTATCCCTTCACACCTGGTAATATTGGAACCGTTTGATTCATCCAGTATTACCTAGACCCCTATTTTAAATCAATACCCTATTGATTAATTCTATGTGTATCTATAATTTTAACGTGGTTGAAGGTGGTTAGAGTTTATGCTTAGAAGGAAGAAAAACGTATTAGACATGGTTGTTGATGATATAAAATATGTTAATAGAGTGGTCATGGGCGGACCGGATGAGAAGGGTCTTAAACTTATAAAGCTTAGTGGATTCTTCCTCGTAGTACCGGATCCCACAATGATCTCTACGAGTATAGGGGTTACAATGCTTACAACGGGAAAACTACTAAGTAGGAGAAGGAAGAAGGGTTTAAAGGACCATATAGATGAGTTCATGATCGAATACATGTCTATGGAGAAACTCTTGGAAAAATATTAAATAAAACATTCATATAGTCCTAAATTGGTGAAGAGCCCGGTTTTCAGCTGAACCCTATGATGAGGAGTTGCTCAGCGGATAATCATTCTCTCCTCCTTTTAAACTTCACAACGTCACCTTATTTTAGGGTATAATACTAGAATTAATAGGGAATCTAATCAGCATGTAAATTGGGGTGTATGATGGTTAAGGGGATAAATGAGCTATTAACGAATGCTAATAAGTTTGTAGATGAACTGGCGAAGCCCTTCGTGGGTAGGGAGGAGGAGGCTAAAGCTATAGCGCTCGCAATAATAAGTGGTGAACACATAGTATTGATCGGTGAACCGGGATGTGTCACCGGGGATACGATCATAGCTAGTGAGGATGGAAGACTATTCTACATAGAGGATATAGCGAAAAACCTGATACCGGGAGTCTATATAGCGGACTTCCCGGTATTTCCACCGGGTCACGCAGATCAACTACACATATACGATGTATGGGAGACCATAGAGATAAGGACCAGGCATGGATTCATCCTACGTGGAACACCGAACCACCCGGTAATGACCCCCCAAGGCTGGAAGGAGCTTAGAGGGATCAGGCCCGGAGATAAAGTCCTAGTATACACCAGGATCCCATCGCCAAAACACTACATAGAGATACCCCTAGATAAAGAAATGCAGAAGGAGAAAAACGCTGTAAAGAGTGTTAAGATACTCGATGAAAGACTCGGTGAAATACTGGGAGTGTATACATCGAGGGGGATGCTAGGTAAGGGGTATATAGGGTTTAAGATAGGGGTTAATGAGGGGAAGCTTCGTAGAAGAATATATGATTTGATGAAGGAACTGTTCGATGTAGAGCCCGCTAAGATAATGGTGAAGAACTCTAGGATTAGCAGGGTGATCTATAGGTCGAGTTACCTAGCTAAACTATTCAAACTACTCGATCACAGCCGTGGAATGGTTAGAAGAGTATCGAGATGGATACTTCTCTCGCCGAAAAACGTATCGGCATCCTTCCTCAGAGGACTATTCGAGGGATCAGCTAAGCTAAGCACTAGTCGGAGGGATAAAAACTATAGCATAGTGTTGAGGAGTAAGAGTTTGGAACTATTAAAGGGTGTACAGATCCTACTCCTAAGACACGGAATACTATCAAAGATCAACAGCTTGGAGAAACGTAGTAGGAGATACGGTAAAACATATACATACCACATGTTGAAGATAGATGGCTATGAAAACCTCGAAAAATTCCATAGGGAGATAGGATTCATATCTGAGGAGAAGAATGAAAAACTTATGGAGGCTATAAAGATCCTTAATGAATCTGGGAGGGATAAGAAGATAACTAGTGGAAACGGCTACATATATGACACGGTTAGAGAGGTTAGAAGGATCAATGGATGGACGAGGGTCTACGACTTCCACGTCGAGAAGACACACTCCTTCTTCACAAACGGATTACTCTCACATAATACAGCTAAATCAGCGCTAGCCCGCCGCGCGGCAGAACTGATCAATGCCCGCTTCTTCAAATACCTACTGACAAAGTTTACGGAGCCGGATGAGTTGTTCGGACCCCTAGATATAAATGCTTTGAAGCAGGGTAGATATGTTAGGATCACACGTAATAAGCTCCCGGAGGCTGAGATAGCATTTATAGATGAGATCTTCAATGCCAACTCAGCTATACTAAACATGTTCCTAACAATTATGAATGAGAGAATAGTCTATGATGGATACAATGAGATCAGGGTCCCCCTGTGGACTATGATAGCTGCCAGCAATAATGTCCCGGATGAACCGGAGCTTCAAGCACTATATGATCGATTCCTATACCGTCACTTCGTTAAACCAGTTAGTGAGGATAAATGGGCTGACCTGATAGAGGCTGCATGGAAGATCGAGGCTGGATACTACGAGGCTGCAGAGCCAATACTGAATATGGAGGATATACGTAACTTGAACAAGCTATTATTCGAGGTGAACCTTGAACCGGTTAAGGAGAAGCTCATCAGACTATACGCTATATTCGAGGATCAGGGGATACATATAACCGATCGTAGGAAGGGTAAGGCGTTGAAGGCTATAGCTGCATCAGCCCTACTCGATAAGAGGCTTACGGCTAAGGAGGAGGACTTATTCGTGTTGAAATTCGTGGCTCCAAGGGATGCTGAGGAGATGGAGCAGGCCTATGCTATATTGCTGGATGAGATTAAGGCTACTGAGAAGCACTTAAAGGAGCTGGCTGAGATAGAGGCTAATGTCCGTGAGGCTAAAGCATATATTGTGAAGATAACGGATTTCGATCCTAGACTTGTTGATTATCTTAGGAGTTTTGAATCTGTGCGTGAGAGGGTTAGGAAGATCGCTGAGGAGACCAGCGATGATGTTGTACGTCAGAGGGCATTGGATGTTATGGCTGAGATCAATGATGTGATTGAGTTGATTAGGAGGAAATTCATGATATAGTATTATGGGGGAGAGTTTGGTAAGGAATAGACATGTGAAGATCGTTGTTAAGGAGGTTCCGGAGGGGGTACTTAAGAGTATAGACTATACAGATCCTGTAGTCCGTTATCGTGGTGGGAAGGTTTTAAGGATAGCGAATATATTGGCTGATAAGAAGATAGACATACCCCTCTCAATGGCTATAGATATATTCTACGCCTTCTACCTTCCAATGCCCCTATTGAAGGATAAGGGTTCTATTGGGAGGGAGAAGTATAGACAGTATAGAGTGATAGACTCGATACTAAGGTCAAGCTTCATACACGAGATTAGGAGTAAGACGGTTATAGATGGATTAATGAGTAGTATAGCCGCTGGGGTATTCATATCCGAGTATAAGAAGCTTGAGGAGGAAGAGGAGAAGAGGAGGGATAGGAGTAGTTCTAGAGGCGGTGACCGGGAGGGTGAAGCGATTGATAAGAGGATTAGGAAGAACGTTGAGAAGGCTATAGCGAACACTATGAGGGATGTGGAGAACGCTAAGAAGCTTAGAATGCTCATAGAGGGAGACCAGCCTGGAACTGTATCTATGATGGCCTATGAAGAATACGGACCCGAACTCATAAGGCTGGCTAGAAATACAGAGGTTAGGAAGATCCTAAACCTACTAACGGGCATTAAGCCGTGGTCTATAAATATTCCGGAGAAGAAGCAGAAGTTTAAACATGGCGAGATAACTGGTTATGAGATTGGTAAGGATATTGAGAGGATAGTTCCCTCAATACTAGCACTACCAGACGAACTATTCTATCTAAGACTACTAGAGGGGAGACTACTATTATTCCAGAAGGTTCTAAGCCAGGGTAGGGGTCCACTATACGTCCTACTAGACAAGTCTGGTAGTATGGATGGTATGAAGATGATATGGGCTAAAGCTGTAGCGTTAAGCCTATATATGAGGGCTATGAAGGAGCATAGGGAGTTCTACTTTAGATTCTTCGACAGCATACCCCATCCACTAGCGAAGGTTAGTAAGAGGCCTAAAGCTAGTGAAGCATTGAAGCTCATAGACTATATAGCCCGTATAAAGGGTAGTGGTGGAACTGATATCTCTAAGGCTATAATAACAGCATGCAACGATATACGTAAGGGTAGTGTTAGAGATGTTGGAGACATAATACTGATAACCGATGGTGTTGATCGTATAGCTGAACAATTGGTTCAGTATAATCTTAGGAAGGCTAATGCACGCCTAATAACGGTCATGATCCTCGGTGAGAACCGTAGCTTGAGGAACATGTCCACAAAATACTTCTCGGTAGTCAAGCTTGATCAGAGGAATCTGTTGAAGATTGTTGAGGCGTAACCTCTTCTAAAACCTCCCCCTCGGTAGCTTTCTCGGTTCTAGGGGTTATTTTAGGCGTTGTATAAATGAATACTAGAAGTATAGCTAATACTATTAGTGGAGTGTAGTTTACGATCGGTAGATCGCCGCGGATATGTTCAATACTTATCTTCCTATAGATGAACGAGGGTTTCCCACCAGTTAGTGTTGTTATGGCTACAGCGTTGTAATCATTACTCGATATATAGTCGCTGAAACCTGTAACCTGGACGGCTTGGGTCTTATAATCCTTGATCACGGTCTTACCTCCAACATTCTCCACGCGGAGATATATTACTGTGAAGGGTTTGCTAGACTTTATAGCTATAAGTGTATCAGGCTCTAGGTTTACATCTAATATAGCTGTCCCGGTATTATTAACTACTAGTATGGGTTTATCCGTCTCAGTATATCTGTATCTAGTGTAGGGTATGCTGTTATAATTTACATAGACCATTAGGCTGGTATACAGTATACCGATCAATAATAATACTAGAAGGAGTAGCCTAACATTAAGACCGATCCTCCTAACAGCATAGATATATGCTATAAATGATACAATGGTTAATATTAATACATAATAGTCTAAACCACTACCGACAACATAGATTACACAAGAATCGCAATTCTGAGATATATAGTTCAAACCATAAAGGAACCCATGACCCTCGATCAAAGTCTTAGAGCCAGAAACAAGATCCATCACCAATACATCATAAGTATCCCTCATAGGAGGCATAAAACTCTCCGGGGAATGAGCATAGAAAGCCCCAAGCTCAACACTATTAATATATACTGCATAATTCAAAACCCCGATCACTACCAAGAGTATGACTGGTATATAATGCTTAAATACTATTTCTTTTCTTGACACGCTCAATACTAAACACACCATCTGTTTCTCTAATAACCATAAGTATTAATTAATAAAATAAATATGTTTAGAATATTTGATGAAATGACTACAATATTACTCGAAGTTTCTTATATAAATAAATCATCAATGAAATTAGAAGCAATATAGGTGCTAAGGGGGGTTCATTAAGTACCATTAATTCCTTTTCGCTAAAGACAACTATGAAGTATTTATTGTACATTATTGGTAGTAATAACATATAGTAATGCCTATTACTCGGATTATATAAAAGTATTAAACTACCAGGTGATGCATATTCCATCTGTAACCCATGTATTGTCATGTTATAAATAATACCATATACGGGATCAACTATATATAGTTTGCTCGAATTCACCATTAGGAGAGTATAATCGTCATATATTCCTATTAAGAATCCATTAACATAACGGTCAAATAATATGCTTAAACTACTCCTCCTTAAATCATAGATCATTACGAGGATCTTGTCTGATAGCAGAAATCCTAATCTACCTCTAATGGGTGTAGCAATTATTACTATATACCTATTATTCACAATATACGTTTTGTGTATCTCTAAATGTTGAATTGTATAATTATATATTATAATTCTCCTAACGATATCTAGACTCGTTAAATTAACCCCTATAATTTCCATAGCAGAATACCCTGGATACATATAGTTTCTATCAAAATAGTATATACCGTTACTAATATATGATAGGTAAGATGTATTAGCCATTCCCATATATTTCCTTAGAACCGTATAGTTCTCCAGAGAAATTATGTAGGGACCCCATAATAATAGATCTTTGTATGTGATCGGTTTAAGGTATGGGTAAAAATATTGATGAATTTTTATATCAAATACTTTATCATAGGATGCTATCTTTTTGTTTGAGATCTTAATACGATATATAATACTATGAGCTTCACCATTTATTGATATACCGGATATGGGTAGTAATAACTCATTTTTACTTATAGGGGTTATATCTGTATAAGGAAATATAGCTGTTACATTACCCTCTTCGAGAATAGTATGATCTTGAATTTCTAAATTATATTGATCGAGCAGGTATACTCCATAGCCCGTACCGATCAAAGGATAATATTCTTTCGGTTTTTTGTATGATACTCCTACTACAAGAACATATTTTCCGAATATGTAGGCATGAATGGGATTAAAATCTAAAAATGACATTGACCTCCTAGTATTATTAAACAAGTTCATAATATAGAGTCTTCCATAATGATTATATTCTATGATCTCCGGTTGTATAGTGAATAGCACTAGACCTGTATCTCTATTTACATAGTAATAATCCAGAAATACATACTCTAGACCAAAAGGATATGTACCCTCATATACTTCGGCATTATTTAATTGCATATTGATCGCTTTGCATATGAGTATATTATTCGATAAAGACAGAATTATTATAAAAATGAGAGATAAGAGCAGCTTCGTTGATACGTTAAAGCCCGAAATATACAAATCCAACATCACCATTTATCGTATCAACATATACATACTTTTCTAGTTGACGACCATTTATTTGCGCAAATCTAAATTTAAATATATAAACTAGATGTGGAACTGGATCAAGCATTTGACGTCCCAACTCATTTTTAGCACCTGGAATTGGTCTAAAATACCAGAATATTCCCTGATATCTCTCTTCATATTCTGTAATCCTGTAATGTTTCTTTAGAAAGTTTAAAGCTAGTTCAGATGCTTTCCCCCTATCTATAGGGAATACTCTCGGCGGATCTATAAATAGACCCCTCTCATATACTATTAATACTTCATCGGGTACTACAAACTCATAGTAATATATTTTGTCAAGTGTGAAACATGTTTCTAGCGTACCCTTACCTAAATACCCTATAATACGATAACCTTTAACCAGCAATTCATACCTTATTAAACAATCATACATGCAGCGAATCTCCTTAATTTTAACATCTAGATCATCGTTATTAATAATATCAAATCCTAGGTCAGATAGAAACTGTTTAACTAGCTTTTTAGCATCAATACTTCCTTTCAGTTCCGGGTTACACCGGGTTAATTCGTAGGGTCTAAAACCTGGTAGGAGTGTATATACTATTCTCCCCTTAGCCAGCTCGATATGCACCTCACTATGTGAGTACTTACTCCTCCCATGGAAATATATAATTAATATAGCATCATCCTTTATAGCTAAAGGTGTTCTTATAACTCGGTAACCAGTTATATTTATCTGGGAAGTATCGATGCCAATTATGTTCGATAAGAATTTAGACATATTTTTCTTTGCATCCTCGAAACTGATAGTGAAATTAGACAAAGTAAGTGTTCCTAAATATGGTTCATATTGAGGATATTCAACATTCTTCTCTGTGAAATAATTTAAATAGAAAATCTTATAAAATGCAAATATAACAAACGCAATTATAATGAACACTATAATAGTCTTTCTCTTTGGCAGGGATATTTTACCCTTATTCACTTAGATCACCATAAATTTACTATTACTTTTTAAGCATTATTAAAAATAAGATATTATCTATATTGGTATAGGAGTATCACTACCCGGTGGAGGCGATGGCGTCGATGGAGGCTCTATGGGTTCGAGCTTGTAATCTCCATCACCATACCATATAGTATTAAATTTATTACGAAAGTATTGAGCTACATTCTCATATTCTATAAATAACGAATCCATATAACTATGTAACCATCCTAATGCTGCATGTATATCTATTAATAAATCGTTAGTTAGCCATGTTTTATAGTAATCAAATATTTGAAGATAGTAGTCATTAAACAAAGTGGCTATAGCTGAGTAATCCTTGTTTTTAGAGAATAACGATGCTACATCCATGTATGCATTTATAAGTCTATCTATTAATCCTATCCACTTGCTACTCTCATTTATCTTATCTAGTATATCATATATGGTATTGTATAATCCATTTATTATAGAACCCCCCCATATTAGGTAATCAATATAGTCTTTTATGTTGCCATAGATAATACCCAGTTCTTTATACGGATCCGCTATCTCTTCATTTAATTCATCGACTATTTGTTTTATCGTTTTTCCCTGACTAAGTTTTTCCATAAATGAAGTTAGCCATGGATGAGCTATGTAAGGAAATAACGACTTTGTACCCATGCGTATAATATTACTTCCGCTTATATTTACTGGTAGTAATTTAAAGGTATCCGGTAAAAATCTGGTTGCTACTACAACCTTTGCACCAGCATCATGTAATAATTCTACCATTGGTATCCATGCATAATACGCCGAGGTAAAGTAAGACCATGGTAAAAACTGCTTTAATAGTTCAAAGTCTTCATCAATTAATCCTGCAACCTGTCCCATCATAACACTACCCCAGTTCATGTCACCTTCTACAGCAGCTGCTCTTAACTTACCTGTGCCAAGTTCTTCTAATTTTTCTTTTGTAGCTCCCTCTTTTTCAAGTTTATCAAATTCACGAGTCAATCTATTTC
>JALVIT010000179.1:0-12610 GCA_027028545.1 Desulfurococcales archaeon | reverse complement strand
TATACGTCATACAAGTAGCGGAATTTTATCGGGTTCAAAAAGATAGTGCTATTATACCCGTTTTTGTCATTTATAACAGATAATACTAATGCTGAAGATACAATATATTTTCCTAATTTAGGATCATAAGCTATAGGAAGAGCGATAGTATTGTGTGTAGGAATATAGAATAATACTATAGATGATATATTTGTCGCATAAACAATAGGCAAATCTCTTGTATAATTATATGGTTTCTCGGTGAAAGAGGATATAAACGTCATTGCTGACAAATAATGATGATAATTTCCATTATAAGAGTAGTATTTGCTTGGTTTCTGATATCCGTCAGGTGTGATGTATATAGAAGCAGAATATGCATGAAATATGTCAACAATGAATAAAGGCCCAACTTTAGCAGGAATATCTTCATTAATAACATACATAACGCTTTTATTAATGACCTTACCACAAACGTTCACTATTTTACTCATCGCCATAGCCTCATCGTCGAAGGATAATCTATTATAGAAGAACACCGTCATAGGATAGTAACGTAGTGTTGTATCGCTCTTATATCTCCCAAATGCATCATATTTTTCATAAGATATTGAATTATGTGGATTAGAGAAGTAATAGTCGATAACCTTAAATCCACTCATAGAAAGATTATATTCTTTATTGTATATATATGCCACATAGTCTTCATCAACTCCAATATTGTCAGGTTTATCCGGATCATAGCTATCAACTACTATAGAACTACTAAAAGAGATTACTAATACTAACATTATCAATTTAATATTTAAATTTTGCTACTAGCTTTTCATAATATATGTTTTTTGAGGAAATTGCTTAAATAATCTTCTTATGATCTAGCCCTATGTTAGGTATTTGTCGCTAATACCAACGCTATACCAGCTATTGTTGTTAGGAGTTGTATTTTCTCACTTGGTTCATTGTTTCCGTAGAGTATATCATAGGTTTGCGTCCCCACGATTATTTCTCCGCCTAACCCTTCGATTAATTCCTCGATTTTTGCAGTTAGTGTATCTGCTAGTCCTTGTAGTACCTTTCGCTCCGTATCGTTGAATACCTTGTTCTTGAAGACCACTGTATCAACTATGATCTCCTCCAATAACTTCTCATCTAGGTCTGCATCCCATATCTTCACCTTTATCATCGATGCTAACTCCTCCACCAGTCCTGGTATGTATCTTAGTGGTGCTACTTCTTCGAGCCATTCATTTATACTATTCCATATTATCCTGGTAGCATACTCCTTCTCGCCGGGATCACTTGTTATCCTATAGTATGATATTGCTATATTCACTATGTCTGAAACCGTGTAGGCTAGGGAGACTGGGTCTTGGAGGGGTATGTGTCCGAATTGTGGTAGGATCTTTGGCTCAACGCCTTTAGATGCCATCACCCATACACCCGGATATATATGTCGTATATGGATTGTTTTTAAAAGGGTAGGATTCTTGGAGAAACTATATTGGTTCTAGATGTATTATTAGGAGATAGGATGCTGTGAATATTATCGTTGAAGCTATTAGGTTTCCAATGAATACTGCAGCTACCGATCTACGGGGTTCTAATCCGAGTATGTATGCTATAGCTGAACCAGTCCATACACCCGTTAGTGGGAGGGGGATTGCAACGTATAGTGCTAGTGCTATATAGACTAGTTTATGCCTAGCGATCCTCTCAGATCTAACTCTAATTCTCGATAACAACTTCGAATATATCTTGTTTAGGAGGTTGATCTTAGATATGATCCTCAACTCTATGGTTTCTAGGAGATAGATTATCGGGATTGAGACTATACTACTCGATACATAGGCTACTATAAATCCTAGAACGGGGTTCATACCTAGAGCTAGAGCTAGGGGTATTGCTCCACGGGCTTCAACACCCGGCGTTAGAGCTGTTAGTATAACCACTATTAGACTATAGAGGTTATCCAATAGATGGACACCAGTAAATCTAGGGGGTTATCTAGTGGATAAGATGTTGGATAAGAGTTTTAATATGTTAGGTATTAAAAAATATTTAATATATTAGCCAAAATACTGTCCTGTAACTATTCCAGGATGCCAATAACCAGCTATCAATAATTCGCCGGTCGATGGCCAGTATAGGTATTCTCCCTCACTACGCCACGTATAATCATACATTACCAGCATCATATCGAGTTCTCCAGTCCATCCTGTAGTGTTTATCAATACCGGTATTGAACCCTCAACATGTCTGCCGTACGGGCTCCATCCTAGATAGTAGCCGTAATCATATAGTATTGGGTATTTAATTGTGCTACCAGCTGTTCCGTTCTCCAATATGCTAAATGATATATAGCTGAATACTCCGGATGGTGTATAGGCTGCATAGTTCCACTCATATAGGTATAAGTCGGCGAATAGGAACGGCGTATAGGCTCCCGCATGGAACATGAAGTCTAAACTACCATATACTATGTCTCCCACCTGTGCTATCGGTGTGAAGTTGGCGTAGCTCTTAACCGTTATTATCCTAAACATTAATTTATCCTCCAGTAGTTTACCGCTATAGCTCGCGAATCCATAGACTAGTCTATATACACCATATACTGTCGGTAGCTTACCATTGAATCCTACAAGGGCTAATCCTGGATTCGGAGGCCATTCTCCTAGGGATGTTATAGCTATTGGTAAGTTCTGTAATGCCGTAGACCACTTGGTTGGTAGGAATACTCTAAGCTTACCCTTCATCTGATCGCTCAAACTCGGATTATATACCAGCCCTAGATCGTATGATAGCTTATAGGCTGCAAATAAGTTTGGAGAACCAGTTGCTGTATATGCTCCTCCTGGTGGTAGTGCTAGGAATGATAGATCAGTTGAGTATCCTGAGCCCCAGCGTACAACTATTGCGGCACCGGCTATTGATGGATCGGTTATTAGTATTGGGAGTATCCTCCAATCCTGACCCTCCCATACACCATAATACCAATCTGCTAGTCCATATAATGCGAACGGGTCATACTTCATCGGACTCCTTACACCGCCTAGCTTCACGGTTGCAACATTATCTAATACTAATGGTACTACTATTGAGGCGGGTATAACGATCTTCTTCTCCGGAGTATCTATCTCGATCCTAACCTCTAATATACCCGGTCTAAAGTTATCGGGTATGTTAACAGTTGCCGTTACATTAGCCGATCCGTCGACGTATAGGGTTGTATTGCTAAATGATACGACTTTACATGGAACCTTCTTATAGGTTCTAACAACGAGCTCTATATATGCCGGCGTTATGTTTACAGCTGATGGACTGGGCCTTACACGTAGCACTAGGTCTCCATGGATCTTCTGTGCCGGGTTAGATATTGCTAGTACAGCCTCTGTTGAAACCCTCGAGTCAAAGGATATATAGTGTAGCTCGCTTGGATAGCCAACCTGTCCATCACCGTTATAGTCTATCCAATCGTAAGCGCTGAGTATTATCTCGTGGCTGGTGTCTGGAGGCATATGCTGGAACTCTCCGGGTGGATATGATATGTTCTTAACAACCATTACCACCTCTAGATAGTCTGCATCCTGATAGACGTATCTAGGTATTACCGGGAACAACATATGGTCGAATCTATATACTCCATCATAGACCACATACTCCTTCTGCAACACAGTGTTCCATGCAGATATATGGGCTTCTCCAAAGCCCTCTAGGAATATTGTGAAGTTCTTACTAGTACCCGGTGGTACGACGCCATAATAGGCTGTATCGCTTAGGAGCTGTGCTATACCCGGTGCTAGTGATCCCCAATCATTACCATATAGTTCTAGGAAGGCTTCCTGAATACCCTCCGGTACATATGCTTTCCATCCACCCTCAAGTATTGTCTTTACAGCCTCGTAGACGTCAACCCTACCACTACCCTGTGAAAATGCTGGATATCCTAGATCCTTTGCAGCACTCTTCAAGATCCTCTTAACGGTGACCACGTCTGGTGATGAACCATTTGTCTTCTCTCTATAAGCCTGTATGATCAATGCTATCGAACCACTTGTGAATGGTGTTGCTTCACTGGTTCCACCGAATAGGTCAAATCCAGCACCATATCCCCTACCATCGATCGTCCTCTGCCCAGCCCATTCATAAGCTCCGATATTCACCACGTCCGGTTTAGGATATCCTAGACCTGATGGTCCGCGGCTACTGAACGGTATTATATCATCCTCGTATCCCGGCGGGTAGCCGTAGATCTTTATCCAATCCCATAGTGTTGATGCTCCAACTGTTACTGTGAGCAATCCTGCCGATGGTGAACCTACAGTACTGTATCCTGGTCCTTCGTTTCCAGCTGCAAAGGCTATTATAACGTTGTCACCGATCAATAGTCTCCTGACAAGGACTATGGTATCCATGAAGTCCGAGTTTACGTCATATCCTGGGAACTGCTGCATCCAGAAGTTAGCGTATACATGGCTCCAGCTGTTACTGATCACGTCTGCACGGTGTGGCCCGTATGGGTTAAATCCTAGATATACGTATCCGCCAGACTCGTAGATCACTATGTCGAATCCGGCCAGCCATGCCTCGAAGGGTAGTAGGTCTCCGAATAGCCATGCATCACCAGTAGCTATCTTAGCGGCTGGTGCAACACCCTTGATACGGTATAGGTTTCCATCACCATAGATATCATATGCAAATCTACCACGGGCGGCTATAACTGTTGCAACACTCGTTCCATGACCATGCCAGTCCTGTATTAATGCGAAATATGTGCCGTTATAGTCCCATCCTGGATATAAGCCGGGTTCTCCGGGAACAAGTGAGCCATTTACAAACCTTACACCCGTTAATCCGTAGTAGTCTGCATAGTATCCAGCTATTGTACCGATCGAGAAGTCCGGTATACTATCATTATCAAAGTCTCTGGCAACAACCTCATTTCCAGGTCCGAAGGCTGGTTCATCAGCTACACTGTTATCATCCCATGCCGGATCGGGTTCTCTCCATAACGCTACTCCTAGAGTGTTTAGCTCCAGCCACCTCATTAATCTGCTTAAACTATAGAAGCTTGTCGATAGGTCGAAGACTACCTTATCATATACTCCAGGTGTTTGCGAATCATATACTATCGCTACGGTGAATGTACGTATGAAGTATCCGGTTACGAAGTCTCCGAACATATATGGTGCAACACCTACATGGTATACTCCGCTCTGACTCGTATGGTTTCCAAGTGATATATTCGTGTCAAAGGTAACATTTACGAGCACCGGGTATCCATATACTAGCGAATATAATGGGTCGAAGGCTAGAGTCCATAGCCCATCCGTTATAAGTGTTCCGTTTACAGCTGTAGCATTCCTATATGTTAGCGTTAAGCCATTATTCATCGATAATAGTAGGGCTGTACCATTAGGGCCTCTAGCTATAGCATCAACACCTAGCTCGGGCTCCGAGAAGTCTACACCTGTATCAACTATTCCGACGACCACACCGCTACCGTTGATACCATATTCTTCCCATGTCTTCACAGCACCTATGAGCTGTACACCCTTCAAATACTTAATGTTTTCATCGCTACTAATCCTCGAATATACGTGGTGTGCTAGCGGTAGCGAACCCTCAGCCTTAAAGATCTTCTCCATAGAAGAGTCGCCGACAAGCTTCGTTAGAGGTGGTGATGGCATTACACGGTATACGCTTGGATTCTTAGCAATATCCTTCAACTGATCCCTAGTTGCTAAGACATAATATAGTGAGTTACCGTTTAGTAGTGAGAACTTATATATTAGGCGGAGGCTATGATCTATGATCCACTTCAACGTATCAATGCTTGAATCGGCTAGTATTAAAGCATTATATGCTTTACCAACGCTATAGAGGGGTATAATACCCGTTATCCTTAGCCCTGATGGTAGGGCTAATGCGGACTTTATACTATTCCTCTCTTTATCAATATCGTCAAATAGTTTCTGTGGAATCTTTTCCATCCAGTTTGGATCTATAACTATGCTCCTAGACTTATCAACCCTCTGAATAGGTGATGCTATTGATAGCGAAGGTGTGATGAATAACATTATGATTAGTATTGATAGTAGTGTTACAGCTATACGCTTCATCCTTACCTCACCAAAATATAATATATACTATTTCGCATAATATTTAAGAAGAATGGGATATAAAACTAATACGTTTTGACGCCGAGTTCCAAACCTAGAAATACAAAATGATACATTCTATGCTATTATCCTATCCCCATACCTCCCTCGAAGATTAATATTTGATATTATTGATAATATACTATCAATATCGATCCTACCAGGTATTCCGGCAGCATTACTATGCCCTCCGCCACCCAATAGCTTGGCGATCATAGATACATCTACCTTATCACTCCTCAAACTGACTCCGCGGGGATACCGGACAATATATATGTCTGCTAATAATCCATGAGTTTTAGCAATCCATGTAACCTCGCCCGGATGGATGCGTGGATCAACGTCTTGGAATACGACAACTCTGAAACCGTTACGCGTATGTATTATATCGCTCCTACCGATAGCTTCACGTATGAGGTTCTCATAGATCGTTTTAACCTCTGACTCATACATTTTCATAAGCCATGGTGGATTAATCTCATGCTTTAGGAAGGATTCAAGAGCCCTATATCTCAAACCCCATTTATACCATCTAAGCATTCTACGCCAGATTATTGTCAACTCGTAGCGGTTTAGGAAGAAGTCGTCATCGATTGCTAGTTCGACTAGTCTATTATAGAATATATTATCTGTGAAACCATATAGTTTAGCAACTAGATCCGCTGCAACTGTCGACGTGTCATCAATATATGTTAATACATCACTATATTCACTGAATAATCTATAGATTACCCTATCCCATAAATGGTGATCGATCCATTTAACCGATATATTCCTCTCACGGCAGAGTCTGAGGATCTCCTTTAAATCCTTAACATGTTTAACCTGTGGATTAAGATCACTTATCACTATTAACCCATTCCTATCAAGGGTCTTAATACCCTGCAACATGTTTCGTGGTAGGGCTGTTATAGATGATAGTATCGTTCTTAGAGGTTTATAGTATTCTGTAAGCATTGTAGCGGAGGCTAATCCATCTAGATCCCAGTGGCTTATAACCACAGTATTCCTCTGCTTTCTCTCAACCACTAGTCCTCACCGTATCTTAATCCACAGTGTTTTCTCCGCTGTATATGGTGTTATTATTAAAGTGTTTTTCCGGTATTTATCTTCTCGCCTTTTTTCTATTCCTTAGGCTAAATATTGATCTAATTTTTAAATAAGTGTCTAGGAAGTCATATGTGACGATAATGTTTATAGCTACTAGAACTATTGTAGCCATGGGGTTGAAGCTATTAACTACTAAGTAGAATATCGAGATCAATAATACTGTTAGCCATGTAAAGAATTGACGGGGGATGATAAGTCTACCGATAGATATTAATGCATTTAGGAGAGAGCGGGACGGTTTTACAGCTGTATATCCGAGATTCTCCCTCTTCACATAACCCATAGATATGAGTTTTTCAAGGTGATGCCTGACACTATTCGGACTCTTAAAACCGATCATCCTCTGGATCTCTCTAATAGTTAGGGGTCTATTAGCATATAATAGTGTTAAATACACATCCAACGTACTACCACTTAACTCGATCAATGGATCGCTAACTTCCCTATCAACGATCCTCTTAGCTCTTAAAAGCAAAGGAATACACCAATTTATATAGATAGGCTTATACCAGTAAAATATTTTTCTAGGAGAAGATCAATCTAACTACTCTATAGGTAAATATTATGGAGAATATGATAGCTAATAGGTAGAAATAGATTAACGCATCATATACATTAACACCCCTAATACCCGGCCGGAATAAGACTAGGGATTCTACACCCCTCCCCCCTATAACTAGGGTGGCATTTAACTCAGTGATTTTAGGCTTAGCCTTCTCTAAATCCCTATTTTCAGGAGTTTCTATTGTTGGAGGGTTGAGGGACACACCTATATGCATATTCTTATGGCTTGTAGTCCTCATGGGTTTCCTTATAACTATATCATAACTCATAGATCCGGATAAATTATACTCAGCATGATCCTTTATAAGGTAGGTTCCGGAGAATACCTGGAAGCTTATCTTATCTGAATCATCTATGTAAATAGTTATATTGGAATCATAGATCTTGTTTTCACCTGGATATATTCTCGATATATTTATAGATTCACTAATATTGAGTAGGAGATCATCCTTATCATTGAGAACAACTATGTTCAACGGTTTGACACTTTCAACACTATATGATTCATTGTTATGATTAACTATCACCACAAGAATCCTAACTGTTAGAAAACCGTCACTAATACCCTGCTTCATGATCCTAATATCCAGCGTGAAGGGCTCCATATCATCGGAGTAGATAGGGTTTAGAGATAAAGCTAGGAAGAGAAAAAACAGTATAAAAACAGCAAATGATCTAAAAACCATAAATACCACCCAAACACCGCTATCCATGTTAATTCTTTGAAATAATGGTATATAATATATCTTTACTAATTGAAATATGAATCAACATTATTGTTACAGAAAAACTTATATATAGACTAAATAGGGTTTGGAGGTAGGCGTGGTTTAACATTTATCATTATATTCTTATAATCTACGACGTAATTATTTGATATTATCGATGCAGTTAGATCGAGTCTTCCAGCTAACCCCGGTTTAAATGGGATCGATCTACTATGTGTTGAATATGGGTGTATTTTGAGGGGTTTTATCTCATCGCGGAGAATCATGGTATTTGGGCCACTGATCAGTATCCTGACGAAGGCTTCTCTATCGAGCTTATTCTCTACAACAACTAATAACTCGCCGGGTGTGTCTTCGAAGTATGTATTTCTAACTCTAAGCTCTCTAATACTAACCCTAGATAATACATCGTTCAACAATTTATCCGCTTCACCGAGCCATGCATCTATTATATCTGGCTTCCAGAACTCAGCCCACCAATAATCGCTATCTAGTGCATGCCATAGGGCCCATCTAATCCTTTTACTGATATCATCTCCTCCGGGTTCAACCTGGATCAATGACTCATATGCTCTAAGCCTTCTATAAGCGTCTGCAATCCTATACCAGTATTCTTCATGTTCACCTATTTCACCACGCCACTTCCTGAATGTCCCGAGCCATGTATTGGTTGGTATCTTAGTTAGAACCCTCTTCGATGGGACCTCATTATACATTTCCCTTAGAGTTGATATCTTTATGAATCCTAGATCCTGCATAGCCTCCAGGTATATTACTAGGTGTTTTAGATAATAGGCTGTTAAAGCCTTATTCTTAGGAAATACCATCCAGTTTTCTCCATCAAGGGCTAATACGAGTGTTTTAACCCTAGTATCGGACCATTTCTCGGCTAGTAGGTATGCTGTCTCATATGAATTCCTCCATGCATGGGGTTCGCTGTAGAAGTTGTTCTTAAACCCTAATACATCGCTTAAGACATGATCCCTAAAGAATACTACTATGTTCTTCTTCGTAGCGGTATCTACCAGTATATATGGTTCATACTGACTATCCTTATCACCCTCCGCCCAGTGGAAGTGATGCTGATCATCTAGAACCGTATACTTTATCCCATGATCATAGTATATCGATACCAAGCTCATGGAGAAAGCCATTTCAGGCGTCCATATACCCCATGGTTCATAGTCTCCACCCATAACCCTCTTAGTTATCTCTATCCCATACCTGATCTCTTCTGAGACTATGTCATGCATATTTAATACATCTGTTAGGAATCCAGCTATAGTATGTGCATAGATGCATGTTAATACATCGATCTGCCCATTACTCAATGCTTTACGATACATTTCTAGGGTCTCTCTAACCCTTTTAGCCTCCTCCGAATCTGGACCATATTTCCTACCATCAATGAACTCCACACCCTCTGTAATGATCATCTCCCACTGTCTCAGAAGGCTTGGGCTTAGATTATATGTTGACTTAAACGATCCATGGATGCTCAGTATCTTTGCATGGTAGTGGTAGGGTCCTAGACCATAGGGTTCTAGGTGTTTATCCCATACATACGTGTATGCCCATGGGCTGTGAATCCTTCCATCAGGTAGGTAGTTTGGTGCTTGGTGGTGATGCCATACGAATCCTAGATAGTAGGGCTTCCTTTTAGCTGGATCCTCAACTATATACTTGATCTCATCCCTTGTTTTACCATCTACATATAGTTTCAGCCTATGGAACCCCCCAGTCTTTGTTATATCTACCATGTGCTCCTCCTTCCTATATTCTCCCCCACCTAGATCGATCTCTGCCTCTACCAGTTTCTCCTTATCGTCTCTCATAACATAGTATTTTATCTTCTTACTGTCCGATGAGTAGTTTTTGAATAATATGATTAGACGGGCTTCAGCCCCCTCCCTATATATTGGTTTATCGAGGACAATATAGGATTCAACACCGTCCACGATGTTTACCGGGATCAATGCCGAGTATTTCGACGGGTCATCCATATATTATACACCATTAAGCCTTAGCTTCCAGACCCCTTCTCCCCAGCTTCTTCACCGGTAATCTCTCTAATCTCCAGTATCTCCGAGCAGTTCTCGGGTGCTTCTAATGCTATCCTCTTCCAATCTATCCTCTTCTCAAGTATGTATCTTAGGTGTTCTTCGAGTAGCTTGTTAGCCTTATCCCTTCCAAGCCTTGTAGCATTCCATGTTACGAAGGGTGGGTAGAAGGATGCTATCTCTACATGAGCCTTCCTATGTACATGGTCTACTTTAAACTTTATATATCCAAGCTCTTTAAGGTGGCAGGCTGGATTAGCACATAATATATCGATCTCACACTGCTCCTTCTTAAGGAATACCAGTTTATATTCTTCAGGCGATTTATAGATTCTGCCACAAGGACATTGTATATATTCTTCAGTGCTCATAAGCGTCACCACTAGGGCGTGTTTCCGGAGAGAATGCCGTTACTGGGTCATGCACCTTCTTTACAATGCTTAAGGTAAGATATTAAAGTATAGGTAATATATGTGTTTTTATACGGGGTTACATCATTGACTATAAAATGGAGGATACGGAGTCTTGGGGAAGAGTGAGGAGAAGACTGTTTTACCCTTTGGAGAGGCCATCTATATGGTTTTACACAGTATTAGGCTAAGGCTTGGGAGAATACTAGTTGTGATCATTGCTATAACCGCTAGTATAGCCTACATGGTTAGCCTAGACCTTTTAAGCAGGATATTAGCCTCAAGCATACCTCCAAATGGTGTTGGAATATACCTGTTCCTACTAGACTTGACAGCCTTCATAGTTGCAGCTGCCGGCACGATGAACTCATTATTAATAATGATTGCTGAGAGATACCACGAGATAGGGACTATGAAGAGCTTCGGCGCTAGAGATATACATATATTCGAGCTGTTAATGATCGAGGCGTTAATACTTACCATCATAGGGGGATTCCTAGGATACCTAATAGGGCTGGGTATAGGATATGGGCTCGGAGGCTCCGGCGACCCAGTATTCCTACTAGGTAAGGCTATAGGTGTAGCTGTATTGATAGGCTTAATATCCGCATCATACCCCTCATACCAAGCGGCTCGTATGAGCCCAGTTGAAGCATTACGTGTAGAGGTTTAAGCTGGGGTGTAGTATATGGTTGAAGCACAGGTTAAAACAGAGCTCGTCCCCCGTAGAAGGAAGCTTGAATACGTTGTTGAGGTAATGGATGTTAAGAAATACTATAAACTCGGTAAGGTGATCGTTAAGGCTCTAGATGGTGTATCCTTCAATGTTAAGAGGAGTGAGTATGTAAGCATTATGGGTCCTTCAGGCTCCGGTAAGACAACATTATTCAACATGATCGGTGGATTGGATAGACCTACAGCTGGGAAGATCTATATTGAGGGTGTAGATATAGCGATGCTAGACGCCTACGAGCTGGCATGGCTACGTGCAAACACTATAGGCTACATATTCCAAACATTCAACCTAATACCAGTACTAACAGCCCTCGAAAACGTTATGCTACCAATGATCTTCGTAGGTAAACCATATGATGAAGCGGTTGAGAAGGCTAAGAAACTCCTAGAACTAGTAGGACTTGGAAGATTCATACACCATAAACCGGGTGAGCTCAGCGGTGGACAACAACAGAGGGTTGCAGCAGCCCGTGCACTAGCAAATGACCCGGCGATAATACTAGCCGATGAACCAACCGGGAACCTAGACCTAGTAACCGGTCTCAAACTGATCAATCTATTGAAGAAGATCAATACTGAGCAAAAGGTTACAGTTGTAACCGCAACCCATGACCTGAAAATGGTTGATGTAAGTGATAGGATCATATGGATACGTGATGGAAGGATCGAGAAGATTGAGATGAGGAGGGATATCGAGGCTGAGGTGAGGGAGGAGTGAGTAGTGAGGTTGTGATCAAGGTTGTCGACCTACATAAATACTATGTGTTGAAGGGTGAAACTGTTAAAGCATTGCAGGGTATAAACCTTGAGGTTTATCGTGGAGAATACTTGTCAATACTGGGTCCCTCAGGCTCCGGTAAGACCAC
>JALVIT010000178.1 GCA_027028545.1 Desulfurococcales archaeon | reverse complement strand
TCTTCCTCGCTCACGGCTTCCCGTACAAGTATTCTTCCCTTATAGTAGGGCTTATCAATTGTGATCTCCTTCCGCCATACTGGCCATACGAGGACTTCTTCCCACTTTGTAAGCCTCCACAGCCTATAGTCTCCGGGCTCCAGAATATAGAGGCCCCTTGCAGGCTTTGGCTCAGCCTTTGACTCTATCCTAACGTATTCACCGGGGATAAACCAGCGGGCAATAGAGCCAGTCATTAGGAGGCCTAGGAGTTTCCAGTTTCCTGATTGCACGATTAGAAGCCCGTACCAGCGATACCCGCTACGCGGAGTCACAATATTTCTCACTCTTGCCTTGAATACTAAGGGATATTCCTCGGTCACAAAAACATCACCAACGCAGTTATACGGCTATGATTACTCTGTGTTATATATGACTCATCTCATAATTATATATCGTAGCCGTATATTTCAATATATAAAGATAATACCATAACAGCTATGGGCTAGCCAACTATCTTTCTCGACTTCCACGTTTAGCTGATTTCTCCGTTCTTATTTCCTGGAGTGTCTCAGTCTTTGGTCTACGAAGGCTCTTTATTCGTTCCACAGCTTCTATGACATCTAGCCATTCAATTATTTCACTCGGCTTTCCCTGCTCCATTAATCCTTCTATTCTCTTAGCAGCAAAAGTTTCCAATTTCCACAACGTATTATCAATCATAAGATCCTCTGCTTCTTTCTCGTCATGCACAAGTATTATTTTACCGTGGACAGGACACACTATATCGCCGTTTCGAAGCTTGAATAATGGTAAGCCATCAAGAGGACAGGTATCGGCAAGCATGACAGCACCTCTAAGCATAAGCTCTGCCATTCTCTTTACTACTTTAGGATCTCTAGCAGGATCTATTGAACCTTTTTTCACTAGATCTATCACCACATTTTGAGTCAGCATGCGAAAGATAAAAATACTAGCATGTTGGATTAACAAGACTACAAAGTTCATATATAGGTTCTTGTTACATATATATATCTCCAAGTATATATAAAGGATTGGTGAATACCATGGATTATCCTAGACAACTATTAATAGCATTTCTTTTACCAATAATTTTTTTCTCAACTATATTAATACCTCAAACATTTGCTGGGACACATGATAATAGCATAACTCCAGAACGAATGGATTATAGGCTTGTTACTTCTAAAAATCTATGGATAATCCCTGTTGCTATGAATTCTCCTTATGCTGGAGAAGCTTCAATTGAAATGAGTAACACTTTCTGGTGGGAATTCGGTAGTTTGGCAAGCCAACGTAAAGAGACCTCATATACTATCTCTGTTTCGTTAAAGGATGGAGCTAGTACAGCACTTTTAGAGCCATGGAAAGTGAATGTCTATGACGTGTATAATTGTGTATATATCCGAGCATTCAGTTGGCAATGTACATATATAGGACGGATGGCTGCTGCCGTAGAGCGACTACCAGGAGCATATTTATGGGAATACGAACATGAAGGAGACACCGTTGATAATACTATTCCATTAGTGCAAACATATATCTGTTCATCTGGAAACTGCTATCTTGCAGGTGAAAACTGGTTTAATGCTACTTACAAAACTATGGATGACTATGTCGTAGTGACACCAGGCACATCCTGTATAACACGGCAAATTACAGTAAGTAACGTTCAAGAGTTCACCGTAAACATTGGATTAACGGTGGGATCCATAAAAATAAATGGTCTAGCCCATGGAGGTTTTGGCAGTACCGCAATCAATAAAGTCACCTATAAATTCTGCGGTCTTCCAGATAAAACAGTCATTAATCTCATAGATTATTTAGGACCTTACGATCTAAGTCAAAATAAATATCCCTTAATATGGGCATTTTACTCATATACTTATTCTGGAACAACCGCTCCTAACGATACAGAGATAAGAGAATACGAATCTAACATAAATATAAATTCTACTAAATATGTCGTAGCTAAAGTAGGAGTAAGTAAAAATAACTCCTTGAACTGGATAATAACCCCTGAGTTCAACATAATAAACTCTCCTCTTAACGTACAAGTAAAATATAAGATTCTAAAAATAGGTGTAGATAGGAATGATACTGTATTGTGGACGAGACCTCTCATCAGAGATTTTACTGATATTGGTGAGCATAGATAAATATCACTGCAAGGAGGACGAAGTGAAATGCGATATAGTTTAATAATATTGTTAATTTTACTCGCTATTTCATTTATCCTTGTCTATAACCTGTATTATTCATGCAAACTTACTGATGAAATAAATGCCACTATCGAGGATTACTATCTTAACTCGACTAGTATTTTAATAGACAATTATGATAATAGGACGATTGAGAAGAGTTTCTCGGATCCCTGGGGATATGTTCTCATTAATCCCTCCAGCTATTATGTAAGATATGATAATGGTTCGTGGAGTCCTAAGTCTATGGATCCTCAATATATTATAGAATGGTTTGGTAGTGTATTTCCCGAGTCTGCAAATTCCATGGTAGAGTATAAGGTAGGCAATAAAACAGTTGGTTCAGCGTTCTTGGGATCCGCGGTATATGGTTATATGTGGAATGGGACTATTGAGGTTCCAGTCAGAGGAGATGTGTGTAGGGTTCTGCGGTTCATAGTTGCTACACGTGCTGTGTGGGATTTTAATTATACTATGACGAATAGGAGCTTTATCGTTGCAGCGGCTTTCTATGATGAACAAGGTAATCTAATAGGCCGTAACTTTATAGGTTTTGGCATGGCGTCTAGAGAGGGAGATAACAAGTATGTAATGTACTCGA
>JALVIT010000177.1 GCA_027028545.1 Desulfurococcales archaeon | reverse complement strand
GTATTATAGTATTGTATTATAGAGTATTGTAATGCAAAGTAGTTCCATAGATTCTTTACAACATCTTCTTTATCTCCGCCCTTAACATTTATGTGCTGAAACCATTCATCCGGTGGGTCATCTTTAGAATTATATAATGGTTCTAAACCAGGTTTGAGTACTAGGAAATAATCAGTACTTTTGGATATGATCATGTTTTGTGTAATACTGATGTGTTTTATAGATGGTTTATAGGTATATACATTATAGGTGTTTCTATTACTAAAATGTATGCTGTGTCCTCTAAACGCTGAGTAAGGATCTCTGATCGCTTTATTAAATGCTTCTATATAGTTATAATTATATCTATTAAGATAATACGTTAGAGGATCATATACTAGTCGACTAACAGTTAAACTACCATCATTATCGTATGTTAAGAGATTAATCGTTAATGTAGGAACAATATAGTCTCCTAAATATCCATGTAGTTCATAATATTTTTTAAAATCACTGAGTGGTTTATCTAGGTTTAATCTTACAACGTTATTACTTGAATTAACCTTAAAGCTATAGTAGTATATGTTGTAGGGTGTAGGCACGACAATGAATAGATAAGCCCTATACGAGTCATTTAATAGTGCTTTATCAACAATAATCTCTGTATAGTTATTGGATGCTTGTACGTAGTTAGGTTCATATATAAAACAACATATGAGTGATGAAAGACCCACTATAAGGAGTATTATGAGTAATGCTCCTTTACGGGTATACATATTATCACCCCTAATATAAATTTTGAGGAGAAATAGTTTTATTTTTTTTCGCTTAAATAGATCTTTAACTTATTTAGGAATGATTGAGGTAGTTAGATTAATCATAGTGTTTTTAGAGATTAATCTATGGTTAATGTAGTATAATGGGTATAGGTTTTTGGGTTTGATGGGGTATGGGTAGGAAGCGTGGTGAGATAGAGATTTGGCTTAGGAGAGTATTCTTCGGTGGTAATAGAGAGAAATACATTATATATGTAAGGTTTAGAGAAGCTGGAGAAGAGAAACTATTACCCATACCGGTTAAACTGATCGATGATATACGTAGGGGCTACATATATGTTGGAGACACTATGATACCCTACCACCGCGTAGCTGAGATAAGGGATCGGAATGGTAAAGTATTATTTAGGAGGGGCTGAAACCTTTATTAGGGTCGTTTGGGGAATTTTATAGACGGTTAGGGTCAGATGACGGTTTCAGAGAGGTTGTTGAAGCCTAGGGAGTTTTGTGAGTTGCTCGGTATTAGTTATAGGACTTTCAAGCGATGGGTCTCCGAGGGAAGGATAACTGTTGTTAGAACACCCACGGGAAGAATAAGAGTACCATATTCTGAAGTTGAGCGTATCCTAGGAGGAAAACCTAAAGCTAAAGAGATTAGAGCCATAATCTATGCTCGTGTAAGTTCCTCAGACCAAAAAAGCGATTTAGAGAGACAAATACAGTACTTAACACAATACTGTGCGGCAAAGGGCTATAAGGTCGTAGACTATTCGCTTGTTTGAACATTTTGAGATATTTTGGTTATTATGGAAACTTTAGTCTTCTATTAGTATGAGTGTTTTTACTTTCTTTCCATAGTGTTTCTTTAGTTTTTCTTGGTATTTTGCTGGAGGATATAATACTACTCTATCTTTAGAGTATTTGACTATTCTAGCTTCAAAAATGTAGACTTCAGGCATTCCCTCAATCACCATCAAAGAGTATTGATAGCAATACTTATAAGTATTTCTAGCAGATAATATTTTGGGGAGCTAGGGGATGTGGGTTATAGTAACCGCTCGGGTGAAGACGGTTACCCCCGAACCCAGCTCCCATGTTAAACTACTAGAGTTCCTAAGAGCATATCGGGATTGGACCCAGTACATTATAGATGAGATCCGGGAATTAGACCATATACCATCTATTAAAGAACTACATCATAGATTCTACAAGAACTTGAGGAAACAAGGGTTTCGGGCACACCATATACATAAGATTGAGAGAAGAGCTAGGGAAATAGTCAAGGCAACCAAGAGAAACAGGGGGAGTAAACCAATACTGAGAAAACTGACTGCTAGGCTAGATTATCAAGACTATAGGATACATTTTGATAGCAAAACAATTAGAATTGCAGTTCTAAATAATGAATGGGTAGAGCTCAGGCTGAAATGGTATAGCTACCTAGATAAGTATCTTGATGGTTCATGGAGATTAGGAGAGATACTATTAAGTTTTAAGAACAATACTATATGGGTTTACTTAACGTTTAAGAAGATGGTAAAGCTAAGAGAGGTAAGGAATGTTATAGGTGTTGATATTAATTTTGACTCAGTAGCATATACAGTTCTCAGCAATAATGGGAAGATTGTTTCTATGAATACACTATTGTTTCGTGGTCTTAGGAAAACACTACATTTCAAGAGGTTGGCTGAGAACCTGCAGAAGAGGCACCCTAGGAGTTGGAGGTTCATTAAATGGGTTAGGACTGTTAGAGCACGTTGGTTAAGGAGGGCTAGGAATATTCTAAATGATTCATGTCACTTGATCGCTAAGAGGATAGTTGAAGTTGCAAAGGAATATGATGCGGTAATAGTATTAGAGGATTTGAGGAGAATGAGAGATAGAGTTAATGGAGGCAACAGGTTTAGCTGGAAAATACATTTATGGACTTATAGGAGAATACAGAGCTACATCCAATACAAAGCATTACTAGAGGGAATACCAGTAGTATATGTTAAATCCCAGAGGAACTTCAAGAACTTCTCCAATAGGTGGTAGACTAGTATTCATCAATTATAGATGGGTTAAG
>JALVIT010000176.1 GCA_027028545.1 Desulfurococcales archaeon | reverse complement strand
TGGGGTAGTAGGGATCATGTGGTATCCCAGGAGGAATTAAGGGAGTTATCCAAACTATTAGATGCGCAACTACTGGTTTATGAGGGTGCTAAGCATCCAGCATACCTCGATCAACCGGATAGGTTTAGGAGGGATCTAATAGCCTTCTATAAGGCTCTACACCTAGAATAATATGGCTAGATCTCCTCTATGAGGGTGTTGCCTCTTTGAAATACTATATAGCTGTGGATATTGGTGCTACAAATACACGTATAGCACTGGGATCCGAGAGGGGTATTATAGATAGGGTAAGTTATAGAACACCTAGGAAGGGAGATGAATACACTATAGCTGAGAAGATCTATAATGTTATCATGGAGAGATACAGAAATGAGATCGGGAGTGTTGAGGCGATCGGTATAGGAACGATCGGTCCATTAGACGTTGAGAGGGGTAGGGTTGTTAATACTCCAAACCTACCGATCCATAGCTTTGAGCTACGCCGACCACTCATGGAGAAGCTCAATAAACCGGTATATGTGTTGAATGATGCCGTTGCAGCCGTATGGGGTGAGAAGTATTTTGGTCATGGGAGGAACTATGAAAACCTACTATACATAACCATAAGCACCGGCGTCGGTGGGGGGGTGATCGTCAACAATCACCTCTTACTGGGTAAGATGGGTAATGCACACGAGGTTGGACACATAGTCGTAGAATACGATAGCGATATACCATGCGGATGCGGAGGATATGGACACTGGGAGGCATATGCGGGGGGCGGAAACATACCTAGAACCAGTAGGATACTAGCCGAGAAGCATTGGAGGGGTGGCGAGACAGAGGCTTACAAGACCGCTATAATGGGTGAACTAACACCCCCACAACTATTCAAATACTATAGGAGTGGAGACCCCTTCGCAAAATACGTAGTCGAGAAGATAATTAAAGCAACAATAGCTGGACTAGCATCAGCGATAAACACATATGATCCAGAGCTCGTAACGATCGGTGGAAGCATATACCTATATAATCAAGATATATTCAAGAAGAGGATTATCGAGGGAATAATGGATCATCTGGTAACGGATCCACCACTAATCGAGACAACACCCCTCGGAGGAGACATAGTATTATATGGTGCATTGGCAGTAGCGATAAATCCACCTAGAGAACTCCTCGAAATACAGAAATAGGATCTATACAAGCAGAACATCTCCACAGAAGAAACCCCTTCTACCTTCTCTCCCGTAAGATTACAAACTTTAATACTATTTCTACCCTATAGAGTAGTAGGGGCTGGTATATGGAGGATAAGGTTAAAATAAATATTGTGATCGATAGGAGGCTTTGGGAGAAGTTTAAGAAGAAGATATATGGTGAAGGGGGATTAGGGAGTCTAGGTAAAACCGTTGAGGATGCTATAGAGGAGGAAATACCAGAGCTCATAGTTATACGGTGGTTAGAGGAGATTTTAAAGAGTAGAAGAGATGTATCATCTGAAATAACACCTATTGAGCCTAGAGTAGCTACAGATGCTGGGAGGAGTATAAGAAGTATGAGGGATGAAAGGATCGATCGGTGATCTACCATGTATATTAGATGTTCCTTAGATATAAATACTATTGGATATTTTATAAGAGCTTGTCTAGAGGAGTAGGGTTGTTTCGGGGTTGATCACTTGAAGCCTTGGTGGATGAAGCCTGTTAGGGTTTTACAGTTTAATATTGAGGATCGTTATGGTAGATATGTCTCCACATTGAGCGGTGGGGAGCTCGTCGATCTGGCTTCTAGACTGCACGCAAACGTACTGGTGATCTTTGCCAGGGATCCTTGGGGCCGGGTATTCTATAGAGGGAGTAGTATAGGTCCTGAACATCCAAAAATGGTTGGGGATATTGTTAGGGAGGCTGTGGAGGAGGGTAGGAGGAGGGGTGTGAGGATAGTTGTTATGGTTGGACATACGGCCAACAAGTATTTGTTCCATATACATAGTGATTGGGCCCAGGTTAACCGGGATGGTGAACCGATCCTATTAGAGCATGTACCCTTCGCCGCCCATCATTATGAGCCTGAATGGCCCCAGCTATGTATAAACTCCCCCTTCTACCAGCATGTTATGGAGGAGGTTCGTGAAGCCCATGGTCTAGGTGTTGACGGAGTATTCCTGGACAGTTTCCGCTACCAGCCGGATATTGAGAGGGCTTGTTATTGTAGATGGTGTCGTGAGAGGTTTAAACGTGAGACTGGATACGATATGCCCCGCGAACCGGATTGGACTAATAGTTTATGGAGGACCCTATGGGAGTGGAGGTATAGGGTTGTAGCTGATAGGATTAAGGGATTATACGAGTTGTCGAAGGGGATTAGTAGGGATAGACTCTTCATGTATAATAGCCACCCCGGAGGATGGGCTGGTAGGACTAATAGGGTTGTTGAGATGATCCGGGACTATGTAGACGTTGTATTCGCCGAGTGTAGTGAGGCCGATCACCAGCCTCCGGGATTCATTACCGAGATGACTAAGCTTACGAGGGCTATGAGCGGTGGTAAACCCGTTTGGAGTAGCAGGAACTACTTCCACCTATATAGGACTGTCTCCTCTACAACTCCGTTAGCGATCAGGCAGGGTCTCCGGGAATCCATAGTTGGTGGTGGTTCCCCATGGCTACTACTATTCTCTATAAGCTATAGACAAGACCCCAGTGTCTTGGAGGCTGCCCGTCAAGTATTTATGGAGCATGAGAGGCTTGAGGAATACCTGGATGGTGCTGAACCCTATCGCTTCGCCGGCATATTGGTTTCAAACCATACTAGGGATTATTATGGTAGGGAGCACCCGGAGAGATATGTTGACG
>JALVIT010000175.1 GCA_027028545.1 Desulfurococcales archaeon | reverse complement strand
ATATAGAGATGGAGGCTGAAATGGTTGAATTCACGCGTAAACTAGCATTAGAAGCTGATGATCCAAGGCTTAAACTAATATTCTCAGCAATACATGCCGACGAATTAAAACACCATAAACTACTACTAGACATCGAGAAACAGATCGCTGAGAGGGAGACCTTTACAGAGGAAGAACTATGGGATGCTATATGGAAGGATAGCCCATGGCATGGATCCCCTGGAGGATAACAATTTTTTCCTTTTAAAACTCTAAACTCCTTCCTAGCCTATAATAAGAGTAGCTATATTGCTGATCATTATAGATATATCGTGACCATTATAGATAGGTTTTAAACTATTTTATACTATGGATTATAATAGCCTTAATAGTTCATGGTGCTGTATTTGCTGATCGTTGGGCATAGGGGTAATACTTGGAGGATCATAAAGTGGTATTTAAAGGTTAATACACCAGTTATAGAGGTTGATGCTAGATTTATTAATGGAGACTTCTACGCACTCCATGGTCCTAGTAGTATTAAGAGGGCTAGTATTCCGGGTAAGATCATGGCTTTGATCGATTACCGGTTCTTCTACCGAGACCCCTTATTCAAACCCTTGAGGCTGAGGGACATCCTAGAGGTTTTAAGTGGGAGGGCTGATGTGATGCTTGATGTTAAACAGCTGGGTGTTGAGGAGAAACTGGTAGATCTTGTTGAGGAGACCGGTTATAAGGGTAGGGTATATGTCACATCGGAGCTGCACCCAGTTATTCGGAGGATTAAGGAGTTGAGGAGGGATTATGTAACGATAGCATCCATAAATATATTAGCGATCGATATGGTTAAGATCGCGAGGGATGCCGGAGCCGATATGGTCTCGATCCATATAGGACTAGTAAATAAGAGGCTTATAGAGGATTATCATAGGGAGAATATAGGGGTTCTAGCATGGACTATAAACGATGTAGAGACAGCTGGGAGGCTATATAGTATGGGTGTCGACGGTATAGTAACCGATAGACCAGACCTAATGATTAAAATGCTTAACAAGTTGAAGGGAGCGAGGGTTGAGGGACATATATAAGTGCAGAGTATGTGGGAGATACGTTGAAGAACCAATACATTGCGGTGTAGAGGCTATACCCGTCCTAGATTCTATGAGGAGGGTTATGCTGAGCAAACTATTATCGGGGATCCTCAGACACTATCCATGGGAGATAGGTGTTAAACCTGATGAGGAGGGATGGGTTAGGATAGAGGAGTTGGTGAAGGGTATTAGGGAGAGGTGGAGGAATAAGGAACTATACCAATGGGTTAGGAGGGAGCATGTAGAAGCAATAGCCCTCCTCGATCCTAAGGGTAGGTTCGAGGTTAGGGATGGATATATTAGAGCTAGGTATGGACACAGCATTAGGGTTAGGATCAAATACGATGTTGTAGAGTATGATGGCGTATTATATCATGGAACTAGTAGGGATAGGTTATTCCGGATCATACGTGAAGGATTAAAACCTATGAAGAGGCTCTATGTCCACTTAACAAATGATTTAGAGACAGCACTAGATACTGGGAGGAGGCATGGTGACCCAGTGGTTCTTGTGGTAGATGCTGGGTGTTTATCGAGTATGGGTATTAAGGTGTATAAAGCAACGGATAAGATATACCTTGTCGAGTATGTTCCACCACAATGTATTAAACATGTAATTGGTAAACATCAAGGGCGAATTCTTACCCCTTAATAACTAATGTTTCAGCTGTAGATTCCAATGTTTTAAACATTTTATCGATATTAACCCCTTCCAATGGAGGATACCTTATTGGTTCGGGAACCCTCTCACCATGTTTTAATGCTCCACGGGCTATAAGCTCCCTCTCGATAAGCATCTTCAACTGTTCATCCGCCAGCCTACTATGATATATTGTTGCTAGACTATACTTCATCATCTCGGGTATATGGGACTCCTCCCTCTCTTCATGTATGTGTGGATTGCGTGGTTCTATCTGGAAGATCTCGATACCCTTCTCGAAAACCTCTCTGAGGGTTTCGGACTTACCGTATACGCCGCTATATTTCTCAAGCATGTATACCAGCTGATATGGTTCAATGCTGAAGCCGCTCGAGTAGCCGATCTTGTCTATGAGGTCTAGGGTCATGGCATGCTCACCTGCATTACTTGTCTTAATAATGTCTGTCTCAAACTTCGTTATATGGGCTATCAATAGATTCATAAACTTGTTCGTGATCTCTGAAACCCTACCCCTCCTCCGGAAATAGAATCTCTTGCCGACAAACTTAGTCTTATAGGGCCACTTAATCCTCACCATGGAGTACGGTGATCTTGACATGTAGAAGCCAGCTGCATATACATGTACATACTCGTTAACAGCTCCGGGAATATAGTTATCGCTATCTATGAATCCTACATATCTCCTACCAATATGTTTAGCTATGAGCAATCCAAGGATCATCCCCTCACCCTTACCATTCCTAACCAACCCCTCATCTCCAAGTATATGCGGATAACCAGCCTCTGGTAGGGCATCGCTCCAAGCCAGATCCCTCTGATGGATCATTATGAATGGTCTCCTAGTTAACCTGTAGAATTGAAACACTGTTTCAAGCTCGATCCTGTAGCGGTCGAGGGGTTCTCTAGAACTATTAGAGACTATTACGAGGAATGCATCATGAGGTATACCGCTTAGAACACCCTCCAGCACCTTAGGGTTTTCATTCTTGACCGGGATAATGATCGTCATATCGGCTATGATATCCTCAAGATCGCTTGAGCTTATATTTATCGATCCTAAAGCCTCCTCGCTAAGCTTCGTAGACGTCTTACCACCGCTCAGCTCTAGAACCCTCTGCAGCTCATAGATCTTTAATGCTCCCAGTCTCTCCATGTATTTCGGCATCTCGATCCTCATTATAACCCCCTCCTTCTAAACTATAATAATATGAATTATTCAGCTTCGTAATTAATATTATAGTTTCCAAACACTGATAACTCTATATTAGCCATGGATTATACATTACATATTAGTGGTGCTATATTATGACCAGGATAATTATCATGACCGATCTAGACGGATGTCTACTAGATACTAAAACATATGATCATGAGGAGGCGTCCCCCTATATAAATGAGATTAAGGAAATGGGTATTGAGATCATATTTAATTCTTCGAAGACTAGGCTGGAACAATTATACTATAGGAGGGTTTGGAGTTTAAACAATATATTCGCCGTCGAAAATGGTGCAGCTGTATACATCCCTACTAGGAGGGATTTTGAAAGGATCGTTAATGGTGTTGAGAAGAGAGTTATCGATGAGAAAATAATGGATCTAAAGGAGAAGACTAGGGGTAAACTATTATGGCTTGAAGATATGAGTCCTGCAGACTTCTCATATATAACCGGGTTACCGGTCGAATTAGCCGTTTTAGCCCTTGAGAGGGAGTATTCAACCCTATTCCATCCATTAAGGATCGGTAGGAGGGAGCTTGAAACAGTCATAGGAGAGATAGAGTCTAGGGGGTTGAAGGCGTTCACTGGATCTGGTAGAGTATATGTTGTATCGGGGAGTCATGATAAGGGTGTTGCAGCTAGACAGATAATAGAGTATGTGTCTAGAAGGGGGAGGGTTAAGAGTATTGGTGTAGGCGATGGTTTAAACGATTACCCCATGCTCACCGTAACAGACTATGCTATTGTTCTGGGGAATATGGAGCTATATAATAAACTACTACTGGTTAAAAAGGATGAATACATAATCTATCGAGATGGGAAGGGTCCGAAGACGTGGTTTGAAGCAGTGATGGAGTTGTTGAAAAAAGAGTTTAGACTAGCCAGGGAGTAACCCTTCTTCTTCAAGCATATCTGCAACCCATTTCAATCCAAGCTCTTCAAGCTTAGCCCTTGTTGGTCTACCCTTAATCCATCCGCGTAGCTTATAGTATTCTGGAAGCATCTCGTGTAGACGGACAACATGGCCCTTAGATGGTCCCTCAGGCATTGGTTCTTCTAATAGCCTCTTCGGTAGTGTATCGTATTCTTCTCCATCGCCGAAGCTTAATACGTTGAAAGCCCTCTCAGCATTATAGATCCTCTCACCAACCCTATGGACTTCATCCTTCGTGAAGTCCCAGCCGGTTACAGCAGCTATTATATCAGCATACTCCTGATCCCATATTGCGAAGCTGCTGAACTTACATACAACCATCGAATCGATAACTGCGAATACGTCTTGGAACTCCTTAACCAGTGCAGCCTTACCCTTAGTCTCAAATCTATCGACCAGTGTTGGAACACCCAATACCTCAGGAGAGATCATATATGCTCTCAGATGGCAGCCTCCACGATTACTAGTTGCATAGGCTAATCCATGGCCCTGAGCCCCGCGTGGATCATATGCTGGTAGCTCCTGTTTACGAACGGTCATAGATACCTCCGGTGCACCATATTTATTTGCTAACCTCCATGATCCCTCTGCTAGGTCGTCTCCAATACCGCTACGATAAGCAGTCCTCCATGTCAGCTCCACTATAGCATCTGGGGATCCCCATTCAACCCTTAGCCCTCTAAGCTTCTCCTTTGGAACCTTTCCAAGCTCTACCAGCTCCATTAATGTACCGATCGTGTGACCCATAGATATGGTGTCTAAGCCGAGCTGATTACAGAGATTATTAGCTTTGATGATCGCTTCGAGATTATCCGTTCCGGTCTGTGCTCCGAAAGCCCATATGGTTTCATATTCTGGTCCTCCACCCTCACCGCTGAATGGTGATTTACCTACTCGTGAATATCTAGCACATGTTATTACACATCCCCAGCATGACTCCTCTATACTCTTCTTCCTATCGAGATACTTCTCAGCCAGGGTTTCACCACTGATCTTTTCAGCACCCTCGAATACTCCGGTGCGGAAGTTCCTTGTTGGGAATAGTCCGGCTTTATTGATAATGTTTACAAGTATCGCTGTTCCAAGCTTCGGCAATCCCTCGGATGTTACCGGGTTAGTCCTATGCTTCATAGCAACATCCTTAACAACCTCTCGGAACTTCTCCATATTACCGATTGGGGGCTTCATGTGTCCACGGACAGCTATCGCTTTAAGCTTCTTACTCCCGAGAACCGCTCCATGACCGCCCCTACCAGCTGCACGGCTCTTATCGTTAATTATAGCTGCAAACCTTACGAGGTTTTCACCGGCTGGGCCAATTGCTGCAACCTTAATCTTGGATGCCTCATCCCTACCGATCTCAGCCGCCAGCTCCTCCTGGATCATCTCAGTTGTAGACCATACATCCTTACCCCATAGATGGGAGGCGTCTCGAAGCTCGGCTTTACCATCATGTATCCATAGATATACCGGTTTCTCGCTAACATCCTCTACAATTATATAGTCGAAACCAGCGAATTTCAGTTCGGGGCCGAACTTACCACCACTTTGAGAATCATGTACAGTGTCTGTTAATGGTGACTTTGTAACACTACACCATCTGCCAGCCTCCGCAACTCCAGCAATACCGGTTATCGGCCCGGTCATGATGAATATCTTATTCCTAGGACCGAAGGGATCGGCTTTGGGATGGATCTCTTTCAACGCTAGATATACTCCAAGTCCTCTACCACCAATCCACTTCCTAAGAACTGATTCCGGCGGCAGTGGTTCGACGTATAGTTTCTGGCTCCATAGATTTACCCTTAATACCCTACCCATATATCCTCCGAGAACCAAGGCTTCTCACAATATTATATAAAGGAGGGCATGGTATCTAAGTCTTTTGGGTGAAAATCTAAATCCTACTGGGGGTTTATGGTGCATACTATTGGATGAGTTCAACGATCATATATGGAGTGTGAGGATAAATCCTAATAGTAGGTTAAGGGAGCTAATGATCGAGCTAACAACCCACTGCAACTACGACTGCATATACTGTTTCCGGAGGAGGATGACCGGTGAAGAGAAGGGTTTTCTAGACTATAAGCTATACCAGAGGATCATAGATGAAGGATTAGAGATAGGATTGGAGAAGATAAGTCTATCGGGATGGGGCGAACCCCTTCTACACCCCAATATAATAGACATAGTTAGATATGCTAAGGAGAGGGGGGTTAAGGTCCTACTCAACACCAATGGATACTTCCTAGGGAAATACATAGATGAACTATATAGTCTGGGTGTTGACGAGATAGTTGTTAGTATAGACTCACCATATCCAGATGTTTATAGGACTATAAGGATCGGTGGAGATCTCCCACGGCTGATAAATGCATTACTTAAACTTAAGGAGTATAGGATTAGAGATGTATCACCGGTTCCTCAACTATATCTTCAATTCACGATAAATAAATATAATTATAAAAACCTAGCACCAATGATCAAGCTGGCCAAGGAGCTCGGTGCATCGAAGATAACGGTATCAAACATTATACCGATCACTAAGGACTTCGAGGAGAAGATCTCATGCTACATGGATAAGGAGTGTATAAAGAATGTTGAGAAGCTCAGAATGGAGCTGGCTAGGATAAGCCTCGACACCGGTGTAGAGGTTTCACTACCAAACTTCAGCAACTCATACAGTGAGAGAACATGCCCCTTCGCCCAGAGGAATGCATTATATATCAGATGGGATGGAAAGGTTGCACCATGCATATACTACGCACACCATTGGAGAAACGTATTATTTGGAGTTGAGAGGGAGATATACCCAGTCATACTCGGAGATCTAAACAGGGAGTCTCTGAAGGATATATGGTATAGGAATAAACTAGTATTCAGATTCAAAACATACTATATGGACTATCCATCATGTCTAGACTGCCCACTAAGAGACTACTGTACAATAACCCTCGATAATAGGATGGATTGCTGGGGGAACACACCATCATGTGCATCATGCCCATACTCTAGGGATATGGTTAGATGCCCACTATAGATCAATCATGGTGATGGTTCATGGCTAGGATCAGGATAAAAGTATACTTTACACTACCCGAGAGACTTGGATGGAGGGAGAAGATAGTTGAGATAGATGGTGATGAACTTAGATTCATAGACCTATTAGGGAAGATGCCGGATCTGGAGAAGATCTATAGAGACTATGAAGGTAGAGGATTCCCATTGGTGGTGATGATTAATGGTCGTAGGATAGAATTCCTAGGCGGTGAAAATGCTATATTAAGGGATGGTGACGAGATAGCTATATTTCCGCCTGCAGCCGGAGGCTAGGGTTTAGGATGGTAGTGTTCTAAGTATGTTGTTTATGGCTCGGATATATACTAGGTCGGAGAATCTATCTATGCCCGTGGTTGAGACTGTATATGCTCTATTCTTGAAGGCGTTGTATAGTGTCATTAGGTTTGTGTAGAATACGTCGTTGTTTAGATAGAGGCTATATATCTTCTCGAATCCAAGCTCCTTAAACCTATCAACTAGTTTATTCATCAATTTAACTACGTTCGATAAGTTATTCTCAACACCTATACTTGAAAGGTAGTCGCCATAGTATTTCAAGTAGATTAAATCCTTCTTTAGATTATCTAAAGCCTCAGCGAATAGTTTAGAGTCATTATTATAGAGGGATTGAAGCAGATCATCGAGATCACGATATACGGGTACAAGGCTACCCCTAGCCATAACCATTAAATATTCCTCCCTACTAAACTCAGACTTGGTATTACTTGATACAATGAACCATGTTATACCGGATGAGACAATAACTGCTAGTATTAGGATAGCTATGAAGATATGTGTTATCCTCCTCAAACTATACTTCTTCTTATCCTTTCTCCTAACCAGGATTATTCACCGTTAAAACCTATTAGTTAACAGCTTAAAAATAGAGAAGTATTATCGTTATGTCTAGGATTGAGATTGTTTCTCTTCACCACTCTTCTCTCCTTCACCAGCCTCTTTCTTCTCTGAACTCTCCTTCTCGATCTTCTTTAACTCCTCTTCGATCTCCTTCTCGATCTCCTCGATCGGTTTTGGCGGTGGTGTTGTTGCCAGCGTGTATCCAATCCACCCGATTATTCCAAATAATACCAATATTCCTAGGAACACCGTGATCTTTACTACGGCGAAGGCTATATCTTCATTTGTAAACCATAATAGCCATATATAGACTAATATGACAATTACTGATATAATCAGTAGCAGTGTTCCAATAGCCTTATCCTTAGCCATCGATAAAACACCTTACTAGCTGATCAATATAGGATATAGTTTTAATTCAACATTTAAGTCTTTCTATAAAATATTCCCATGGAATAC
>JALVIT010000174.1 GCA_027028545.1 Desulfurococcales archaeon | reverse complement strand
GCTCTAAGGAAGAAGCGCAAAGTTTAGAGGAAGAACTAAAAGCAAAATACAAGGAAATCCACGGAACGCTTCCGCCACTAGTAGAGAAATAATATAACATAATGTATGGAGATAATCTAGTACGAGAAGAGCAGGGGGTCGTCTAGCTTCAAGCTAGCTTATAGTAATTCACGATTCCTCTATATTAAAAACAGGTAATCTTAGCTTTTCAAATACCGAGACGTAGAGAGGTGCGTAGTCAAGAACTAATAGGTAATGTATTAGTTTCTTAAACGGTTCCAGTTTTTCTGGAGCACTTACCCGTGTTGGAGGATGTACTAGAAGCGCTCTCAGCCTATCTAAGGGTACTGGTTCTCTACTTAACTCTCTCAGTTTAATGAATATCTCCTTATATTTGTTAGGCATAATTGAAATAATGTGATCCCAGACAATGTTTCTAAGTCCATGTGGTAAAATGAAGTAGAAAGGATCGATTGATAAGATTATTTTCGGTTTTACAATATATTTTTCTCTACAAAGTTTCTCTGACTCCTTCTTACTAATACCCTTATTTTTAACGAAATATTCTATACATTTATTTTTCTCATCTTCATAGATGTCAGCAAATACTATTAGCCAGGTACTAAATCTTAATGGGCTAGCGAAAAATAATGGTTCATAAACCGTTCTTTCTCGAGGCCTTAATAGCCATGGATTATTTTTGAAGATATCGTCAACTACTTTGGTATATAACATTATAGTAAAAGCTACTGATACAGCAAGAATTATTAGAAGATTGAAATTCTGTATATTCTCAATTTGAATAGTAAATAATTGTAGTAATACTATGTATACTCCTATTGATATAAGAGCGTATAGTATTAGAATGAGGGCTACTGAAGGAATAAGCATCAATATAATTGAGAGGAAAATTGAAAAGAACATAAATAATATCTTACCTTGAAAGACCATTACGGCGAACACTATCATTAATAGTACAGGAGTAAGAATTCTTAACACGAAGATAAGTACTCTACTTCTTAATATCATTGAAAGGAAGGCAATAATAATGTAGATAGCTGGCAGGGAGAATATCAGTAGTAAAACAATGTTTACAAGAAACTTCAGCATCCCATGTTCCTCAAGACATAAACTATGCACTAAATCTTTGCTAGAGAATTAGACTAAATACAATACTTAAAAAGATGTCTTACATAACCTTCTCCTAAAAGTTTTCTATCTTTTAAAAGTTAGGAGTTACATAGATTTAAATTAGAGTCATAAATCCTAGTAGCTATTTTATTATGTCTATTATTTCTTCTATATGTTTCATTTGTTTGCATATGTATGTGTCTACTAGTATTTTCTTATTGTCTTGGACTATCATGGTTATGGGGTAGTAGACTAGTTTATAGTCTTCTATCTTGGAGTTTGTGGTTGCTTCTACTATTTTTATTAGTTCTGCTACTGATAGTCTTGGTCTTAGCTCTATGCCTTCTATGGACTTGTGTTTTTGTAGTTGAATGTTTTCTTCTATTGGCCCATAGAGGGTGAGGAGAGATTTTAGTGTATAGTGTTTCTTTTTACCTATTCTTGTTGGTTCTATGAGGTTCTTGGATACTAGTCCTTCGAGGATTCTTCTTGCCTTGGTTACTGATATGCCGAAGTGTCCTGCGACTTGGTCTACATTTACCATTTTTGCTTTAACTATGTACTTGTATATTGCTAATTCCTCGTTGCTTAGTTTTACTGGTACTTGATCTTTGAATAATATCTGTTTATCGGTAAATTTGATAGAGTGACCTTTTACTGCGTCAATGAAAACTAAGTGTTCCTCTTCGACAACGTATTTTTCTATTCTGAAGAGTCCTCTTTTAACTGTTCTCGTTGTTTTGAGTTTAAACATGTATAAAGGGTAGTAGTATACCTTGTATTGAACTGTCTCTTTCTTGATTATCTTTTGCAGGCATTCTGTATCAGTGGGGAAATAGTATATTTCTCCTACTGCCTCCTCGGTAGTAGTTTCTATTCCTAGCGTTTTGGTAAGCTCGTTTAATCTTGCACCATCAATTATTTCTATGCCAACACTCTTGGCGAAAATAGTTGCGTCGGGGGTTGCATAGGATTGTGTTACGATAACTCCTTTATCGAGTCCCAGGTCTTGCACCTCATTATATACTTTCATTACAACGTCTTTGTTAACTGGTTTATCCCAGTTCTTACACTCGACGAGAACTCTGAAATCCATAATAGGAGTCTTATATGTTACTAGGAGGTCTATTTGATGCTTTACGCCACTCCTACCAGTAAGAACAACATTGTGCTCAACTATGTAGCCAGCCTTCCTAAACAACTCGGCCATAAACTTCTCAAAGCCCACACCCTTAGTATAAGAATCAATACGTTCCATACAGTACTCCTCAATCCTAATACTATCATAGAGAATACAGATACTTAAATTATGAGGATAAAATAAACGCTAAATACTTTGGTATCCCCTTTTCCTGTAATCTCTCTTGATCTGCTTGCTTATCTCCTGTACATCTTTTCCGGGGCTTGGAGTCTCCTGTTAGCTTGTCTAGGGCTATAACTGTGAGCAAGTATCTTGTAACTTCTTTTCGCGACTTCGACTACAGCTAGTTTTAATGGGAGCTCCTTCTCCAAGAGTACGGCTCCTTCTTCTGGCCTTCAACGACTAGGTGGGATAAGTTCTTGTATGTTTTTCGTAACTTGTAGTTCTCTTTGTTTCAATACTTTGTCGGAGAGTACTATAGTAGTACGTAGATGTAGTTTAAAACGGAGACTCTAGTGCCTTGGTGGTACTGTACAACTGGGTGTGGTACTGTTAAGGTACTCGTCTATGATGTGGTAAATAACGCGAAATATTTTAGGT
>JALVIT010000173.1 GCA_027028545.1 Desulfurococcales archaeon | reverse complement strand
TGGTTCAACCTCCTGCTCCGGAACACCAACACTCACATGAGCCATCAATGCCAAGTTCTTAACCAAACCAATATTAGCACCCTCCGGTGTCTCGAATGGACACATACGGCCCCACTGTGTCGGGTGGAGCTCTCTAGCTTCGAAGTGTGGCTGTGTCCTAGCTAGTGGTGATACAACCCTCCTCAAATGGCTATATGTGCTCATAATATTCGTCCTATCGAGTAGCTGGCTCACACCCGTCTTACCGCCCGGCCAGTTTCCAGTAGCCATTGCATGCATTATTCGATCGGTAAGCATTCCGGGCTTAATTATTAGTTTTAAGTCAACCCTCTTATACCTAGCATAGTTTCTAGAAATAGCTGTTCTAATCTCATTCTTGAAATTATTCACGATCGTAAATCTTACCAGTTGGGCTAGTAGGTCCCCGGCTAGTTTAAGCCTCTTATTCCTATAATGATCCTTATCATCCGGCTTCCTCCTACCGATCATTAGTTCTATCAGCTTATTAACCATCTGCCCTATGAAGTATGCCTTCTTGAGCCTAGTATCACTATTAGATTCAGTACCTATATGTGGTAGTAGGTGTTCGTCTAAAGCCCTCAACGCTCTACGTATACGCTCCTCCCTAGGCTTACCAATAGCTATCCTAGCACCTATATAGTCTAGAGCATTCTTCATCGTCTCCTCTCTACGCTTCCTCTCAAGCCTCCTCCTCTCCTCGGGCTTAGCGTCTTCAGGGATCACTATCTGTGAGAATATAGCTTGTGAGTATGAGAGGGTTGGCATCAAATAGTTCTGGATCTCTGGATCTAGGCTTACAGCATGCATTATCTCGAGCTCAGATGTAAGCCCTAGGGCGGCCATAAGGACTACTACTGGGATCCTGTGTCCATGGAAGTTCGCATATATTATGCCATCCTTCCTCCTCTCAACAACTAGTTGGCTCCTACGACCCCTGGCAACACTAATAACCTTAGCTAGATGGGTTGTTGATGAACCCTCACTCCCCTTATCAACCAATATATTATTACTGGCTAGATCCTCCTGTGCTATGAGTACCTTCTCACTACCATTAATTATGAAGTATCCTCCCGGGTCCTTAGGGTCCTCACCCTTCTCGATCAGTTCCTCGGGTGTGAGTTTACTTAGTGGATCTAGGTCTGATTTGAGCATTATAGGTAAATCCATGAGCTTGATCGTCTCCCTCTGAAGAACCCTACCGTAAAGATCCTTCACCACTAGGTTTACATAGATTGGTGCTGCATATGTTAGGTTTCTAAGTCTGCACTCCATAGGTGTTACTTCCTTCTCATAGGCTTCCACAGTCTTAATAGTTGGTTTTCCAACCCTGAAGTATCTTCCATCCTCGAAGGGTTCGAACTCTGCTGTTCCAACACCCTGTATTTGTGTAACACGGTTTTCTCTGAGTATTTCGTCTAGCTCCCTCCTCACGAATCTATTATAGCTGTCTAGGTGTTGTCGGACCAATCCCTTCTCTAGGTGGAAGCTCTTCATAATAATCCATCGATCATCTGGTGTTGGGAATTTCGTCTTATTCATTTCTCCCTCCTACCCCCACCCTTCTTAGGCTGGAATGTGTCGGCTATTACGACTCGGTAAACTATTGCTTCGCCAGCCGTAGGGCTTCTACGCCTAATCCTTATAATGTCTCCCGGTTTAGCCTTTAGGAGCTTAACTATAGGATCATCAATGGTGATCCATGGTAGCTGATACCTATTAATATTATACTTCTCGAGAACCTCCTCAGCCTCCTCAGGTGAAAGAACCTCATGCTCGGGGACTAGTTCATGCTCCAGGATAAATGTCTTGGGTACATGTTTATGTGGCATATTATTTCTCAACCCCATACATAATACCAAATAGGGAGCACGCGCACAACCATAATATGATTACTTCTAAACCCAGAATACTATTTGGGGGTCTTAAACTTATCCCTCCAGATAAGCTGGGATACTGGATAAAATATTACGTTTTTATCCTAGTAATTAAGCTTTCCACGACTCTATTATTAGGAAGAATGGACCGGCCGGGATTTGAACCCGGGACCTCCCGGAGTCTGCCCCGGAGACACATGGTCTCCGGGTTGCCAACCGGGCGCTCTTCCGGGCTGAGCTACCGGCCCATTTCCTATATTATATCCTAGTATCTGGATACTATAAAATCCAGCTTATAAGTTTTAAGTGGATGATAAAAGATAATATATTTCTACTTCTTTCTCCACTTAATGAAGTATACAGTGGATATTGCTGTGGTCACGGCTATTATAGCTGCTATGATGTAGAATAATGGATTATCAGTAATTGCTGCTCGCTTCTTATCATTTCTATGGATATTAGAATAGTGTTTTAGGAATTCCCCAGATATATTGCCCGTTAACGGATCGACGTCTACTGCGAGTAATCCGAAGCTACATGGTGTTCTATACAAATATACATATATGATTCTAACCTCCAATATCGTTTCATTGATCACTTCTCGCTTATAAACAATAGGGGCTTTTATGAATAACTTATAGCTACAATTCGCTGGATCATATCCTTCTCTACGTATAAGTTTTTCAGCATAAGAGTTTGCTTCTTCAATGAATGATGTTATTGGTGGATATTTGCCAGGTTTTATAATTATTTTTAATGGGATATACCTAACAGCCTTGATGAAATACGTGTCATTACCAGTATTTCCCTGCATAAACAGCGGTTTAAGGAATATTTTCAGTATATTATGGGTGGCATAGTCTTTAGCGTTTAGGTAGAACTTCTTCTGTATTATAACATTTATCGAGCTTATAATATTGGGTTTATCAATAGGGTTATTAACGCTTACAAATAATAGATAGTCCCTATTGATAGGTATAGTATTGTGTAGACTGCTATTCTTGGTTTGATTTAGCAATACCCAGTTAATATTCTTCAATAAGCTGGTGTTCCTGGTGAATAAGGAATATAGTTTATCATAATCTTTAGATAGAGACCTTGACCGGATTACATCTAGTATTTTTATGATACGTTTAGCTACATCGCTCAGATCTATAAATGCCGTTTTATTCATTCGATCTATAGTGACAGTTACACTTTCCATGTCGTCGACTGGTGGTAATGATTCTAAGTCTATTTCAACTATCTCTCTAAGAGTTTTAAGATAATCAAATCTAACTACAAAACTAATTTTATCATCTCTGACTAGCCGCGCTTCATATGTGACACCATATTTGCCATAGAATGTACAATCATTACACCATAGCTCAATATAATCAACATTATACCGAGATGTATTCACAAATAAGTAGTTCTTAACCGCATTAAGTATAATGTGTGCTAATCTATTATAATCCGTAGTACTTGTCGTTACTGAATTATTAATGTAGATCGCTGATACAGGTTGTATGATCGCTATGAACAATGATATTATAAATATCACATGAATATACATATTACCACGAATCATATGTCGAATCACCATACACAACCATCTTCGTTAATTCAAGACCCTCACCGATCATGTAAAAACCATTATAGAAGGGGGACTCATCAAAATGCTGGTATTCATTATCCGTCGCTTTCTTCGTTGCATAATCTAAAGCTTCTCTTACATCTCCCTCGGACATATAGTAGCCGTATAGTTTTGAGAAGAAGTATCCTATGAACTTATACATATAATCAGTGTATTGGTGTATATTGAAATCTTTGTCTAGCAACAAATCAGCTGATAAATATGGTGCTGGTCCATACCATCCAATGAATACATAGCCATTACCATCCGGGTTGTTATATCCGTCACTTGATAAATCTGTTGTATGAAGCCATGCTTGAGGCATGCCTGAATGTACTGTGTAGCAGAAGAATAATATACACTTTGTATATACTTCACCTATTCTACGTCCTTGATAACATGAGTGCAGAAATGCTAGTTTAACATATCTGTTCTCGGTTTCTCCATATATTTCATCGTCTTCTACTGTTTCTCCATTATTAGTGTATATTTTGAATCTCATATGTCCATCGTCATACCAGTAGATACCATGACCTATGAATACTACATGTCTAGGATTTCCACTATACCATCCAGCAGCTTCTAGAATGTCGTCTTTATTCGCTTCATCAGTGTAGGTGGTCATGACGACTCCATGTGAACCATATACGGCAGCATTAACGATCCAATACACTAGGTTGGATACATAGTTTTTTTCTTCATCATCCATATCATATTTAGTTCCAAGTACGTATAAGTGGCTTGTCGAATTAGTAATGATCGGGTTTATAGATAATGATGTTATAGTTATCATGAGTATCAGAATCGATGATAACTTGAAGAGCCGTATCCGAGGACTCACTTTCCCACCAAAAACATATTTTGGATATACTAGTTTATATTTTTTTTTCGCTAATGTTAAATACTCGTTTAACTATGGTTCGAGTCTAGTTATTTCCCGGATTTATATACCCTTGTAGTTTATATACTTGTTCACCGGTTAAACATATGTGATTTCTAGTGGAAGTATCGGTGGTTCCATAGGTTTCTGGAGGGTATACGCTTTGGCTAGTAATATAATAGATGAGATTATCGAGAGTCGTTTAAAGAAGAGGAGCCGTATTTTCCGTGATAAGGAGAAGCTTCATCCAGACTATGTTCCTGAAACACTTCCCCATCGTGAGAATGAGATCCGTAGGTTGGCTGAGATCGTTGTTGTAGCTCTACGTGGTGAGAGGCCTAGTAATGTCCTCATCTATGGTTTAACCGGAACGGGTAAGACCGCTGTAGCTAGATATGTTATGAAGAATGTTTCGCTTAAAGCTTCACAGTATGGAGCCCGTCTACTATACACATATGTTAATACTCGTAAAACTGATACAACCTATAGGGTCCTGGCATCGATTGCCCGCTCAACGGGTTTAAGGGTTCCATCAACCGGTATAGCTATTTCAGAGGTTTATAGGAGATACATACAAGCCCTTGACAACTGGGGAGGGATACACATCATAGTCTTGGATGAGATCGACTACTATGTTAGAAGAGAGGGCGATGACCTACTATACAAGCTTGTAAGGATTAATGAGGATTTGGAGAGGGCTCGTGTAACGATAATCGGTATAACCAATGATATAAACTTTATCGAAAACCTTGATCCAAGGGTTAGGAGCAGCTTAGGCGAGGAGGAGATAGTTTTCCCACCATACAATGCTGAACAGCTTAGGGATATACTCGAGCAGAGGGCTAGGGAGGCGTTCTATGAGGGTGTTGTATCCGGTGAGATAATATCCTATTGTGCAGCACTCGCCGCTAAGGAGCATGGTGATGCCCGTAGAGCTCTAGATCTCCTACGTGTATCCGGTGAGATAGCTGAGAGGGAGGGGGCTGAGAAGATTACGATTGAGCATGTTAAGAAGGCTTCAATAGAGCTTGAGGTTGGAAGGATCTATCAGGCTGCTTCAACACTACCCCTCCACGCTAAGCTGGTATTGAGGGCGGCGATTGATCTCGTCAAGAAGAAGAACTCTGCAACGACTGGTGAAGTATATAACCAGTACCTATATATAGCTGAAACATACGGCTTCGAACCATTAACTAGGAGGAGGATCAGTGAGATACTCACAGAGCTGGACATGATCGGGTTGTTAAGTGCAACGGTTGTTAGTAGGGGTAGATATGGTAAGACAAAGATCGTTAGAATACCCCCCGAACTCCTAGAGGTTCTCGATCGTGCAGTTACGATCTAGAATAGTGGGTTTCGATGACGGATACTTCCCCCCGGAGTATAAGGGTGGTAGAGGTAGGACTATAGTTTTAGGGGTTTACACGTTAGATGGCTATATAATAACGGGTTTAGGCTATAGATGGGTTCTAGTAGATGGGAGGGAGACTACACATGCTATAATAGACATTCTAAAATCTATGAACAAGCCCGATCTGGTCCTACTCGACGGAGTAACCTATGCCGGATTCGACGTTGTCGAGCCATGGACCATACATGATGAAACACATACACCTATAGCTGTTATCCAGCAGTATCCCTTAAACATTGACAGGATCAGATCAGCTCTAGAGCGACATTTCAGGGATGCATATGAAAGATTCAACACTATCTATAGGGTTTATAATGGATTTAAATATCTAGATACACCGTGGAAAACCATACAATACTATATTTACCCCGAAGACTTAGATGTCTCCGATGAACTGAGAAGACTCATGATCTATAGCCCCATACCGGAGCCATTAAGGATAGCACATATGATCGCATCATTAATTACACGTAGAATATATGAATCCTCAACCCTATAGAGATAAAAATCCTATATTATTTAAAAACACATTATTGTTTATCTATTTCTCCCTACACTGGTGGCGGTGTAGCTGGTGCTTCAGCGGGTGCTGGTGCAGCGGCTGGTTTAGAGGGCTTCCATGTTAGTGCTAGTATTCCGCCGATCAATGATAAAATGTTGAATCCACCGAGTATCGAGAAGATAAGTACTAGTATTCCCCATGTCCTAACCTTTGAGGGTTCGCCAGACTTTATCTGGAAGGCTCCTACCAGTATTATAATGTGTGCTATGACAAACCACCAGAAGATAATGCTTAGAGCCGCTAATGGCCCAAGGACTGCTAGGAGGGCTGTTCCAGCAACCGCAATATAGAGGGAACCTATGAGTCCAAGTATGCCTCCGATAAGCGATAGTATCCATGCTGCTGTCGGTTCTTCACCCAATATATCTACACCCTTGTATATTTAGCCTAAATATATCTCTGACACGAAATTATAAATGGTTTTCCCCCAAGGGAGAATAAGATTACATAGGATCCAAAGGGAGCTATAAGGGAGCTATAGCGGGCCCGCCGGGATTTGAACCCGGGACCTACGGGTTAAAAGCCCGCCGCTCTACCAGGCTGAGCTACGGGCCCATACCCGTATAATCTCATATTCTTGATAAATGATATACGAGATAATAAAACTAACCTCAATAATAAATACTTAAAAACCCCAATAACAACACAGTAGAAAATAGAGAAGTAGCCGGGTCGTCTAGCGGTCAAGGATGCGGGGCAGGCTATAGGGGGATCCCTGTAGCCCCCGAGTTTGGACCCCTAATAGATAGGGGGAAGAACCCCCGTGACCGGGGTTCGAATCCCCGCCCGGCTACCATTCTCCCCCTCAATGATTAAGGTGTCTAGATATGGCGTTTTCCATAGCTGTGTTTAGAGTTAAGGGTAGGGGTTGTGCTAGCTGTATCGAGCCGGTTAAGATCCATCTATTTAAGCATCCCGGTGTTAGGGGAGTTCATATCCGTGGTTATCGCGTCATAGTATTCTATGATCCAAGGTATAGCGTTGACGATATCCTTAGGGAGACAGGTGTCCTAGAATACTATGTTATGGTTAGAGAGGATGGAGGGATGAAGCCTATAGTGGAGTCTTATAGAAGGAGTTTCCATCTCCATGGTTAAAAAGAGTGTATTTACATGTAAAAGCGTGAGTTCGGGATTACCTTCTAACTAGATCGATTATACCCTCATACGTCTTCTTATAGAGCTCGGTTGATTCAAGCTGTTTACGGTTTCGGATATACTTCCTAGTTATAACTTTCGGTGGTAATCCATACTTCTTACTATACTCCTCCAACGGAATACCATACTTCCTCTGAATATTATCACGATAGATGTCTTCGAATATATTGAAGGCACAGAAGGGTATTATCCTCCCATCAGGTGTTGCATAATGGATATTACATCTCTGGACACGCTGTATATCATAGTTATATAGGTCCATGAAGTGCATCATACCTAGGAATACCATCTTATAGTGTAGTTCACCGAGTGCTTCATAGTTCCTCCTCAATATAATATTTAACAGGATCTTGTATAGGTTGAAACCCTCCGGAGCCTTCTTCTGATCTATGAATTTACGTATACTATAGAGAATCCTCATACCAGTCATAAGCCTCGTTGATCCAGCCAGTAGATCCTCCCATTTCTCACGTAGATACTCTAGGAATCCCTCAACATCTACAAACTCTGTAATGGGTACGAGTCTTTTAACCTCACCACCCTTCTTCTCAACATATATGTATGTTCCAGCACCACACATTGGGTGATTAGCCATCTCGAACTTGAATTCTCCAGAGAACGCTTCTATAAACCGTGAGAATATAGCACTAACCGGAATCGGAAACCATGCTTCCCGTGGAACCTCACCCTCAGTCTGCTCCTCGATAAGCTTTATAACATCCGGTATCGTTATCCTGAACTTCGAGCGTTCATGCTTCTTCATCATACCCGTTAAGCTCACCGGCTGGAAGTTTACCGAGCGGACAATATCTACGTGTTTAGCCGCAAATCTAACTATTGCTCCAACCTCATGTGTATTAACATTATTTATAACTGTTGGAACAAGTACAACACTTGTCATACCAGCCCTACGGAATGTTTCGAAAATATATGGTATCTCCCAGTGATTCTTCCAATTTGTCACTGGTGAGACGCCGTCGAAGCTTAGATAGACCGTGTTAACACCGCTGGTCCTCAACGCTCTAGCATACTCTACAGCCTTGACCGGATCCTCCCAGAATAGTAGTGAGAACTTTATACCATTAGTATTCAACTGTATGTGGCGGACGCCCTCAGCCTTTAAAGCTTTAACGATATCTACTAGGTCTTCTCGAAGGGTTGGTTCGCCACCGGTTAACTGGACGTTTACAGCTATACCCTGCTTCTTAATATTCCTAACCATCTGTATGATCTGGTCTATCGTAGGCTCATAGACGTAGCCAGCTGCCTCAGCATAGAAGAAGCAGTACCAACAACTCAGATTACAGCGATTAGTCAACACAATGTTTACGAGAGCACTATGCTGTTTATGCATAGGGCAAAGCCCACAGTTGAAGGGACAAGCCCTTAACACTGGTGTATATATGTGGCGGGCTCCACGACCCTCTTCACTCCATTTAACCATCCTCTTATAGATCTCTATATCACCATAATATAGCTCCTCGATCTCTCCATGTTCAGGGCAAACCCTTCTAATATATGCTTTACCATCCCTCTCGACAACCACGGCTGGAAGCACACGGTAACAGTAGGGGCATACGCTCTGAGTTATAGCTAATAATTCCTCCCCATGCTTGATCTTCGGCAGTTTATACGAGATCTCTCCAGCATGTTTAACAAGTGTTGTAGTCAATTCTTACACCATCCAGTCTAGGGGTGATCATTAATGAATACCCTTATCCGTTATATATCTTTAATTACACGGTTCAATTTTTATCTCTTTCTATACCCACAATAACATTACAACATTTTATACCTATCCCTCATAGAGTGGGACAATATTAGACAATAATGTGAGACATGGACCAGCTAACCTAGAAAAACACCTATTAAGATAAAAGTATCTAAGAGATGACGGAAAATGAAGTATTGGCTATTCAACGTCATAGCCGGTAAAGGCATTAACCGTAGCCTAGTCGTAGAGACCCTTAGAAGATTCTATGGTAAATGGATGCACCTATCGAATAATATCAACCCATACTCATACAATATAATCATAGAGGAATGCAATAGACATGAGATAAGGGATGTAAATATAGTTAGGACATGTATTGAGAGGATGAATATCTATTCAATTAGGCAGAGTATAGAGTATGGAAGAGCACTACTAAGACATAATATATCGTGGAATGGACAAACATACATACTAGACATTTCCAAGGGAGAACAACTAGCCGATCTAGATATACATCCAGCATACGACCTATTCATATGGAGTAAGGAGACATGGATACTCAAAAACATAGGGTTGAAGTATGGTGAAAACCCACTACTCCATAAAAGGTTTGGCGGAGAACACTACATATATTCTGGAGACATACCTATAGCCAAACTCATAATCGGAGACGAGGATCTAAATATCCATGGTATCCAGATGAGAGATAGGACATTCAACAATAATATTGAGCTGTTCATAGAATATAACAAAGATATATTATCCAAACACTTGTCAATAACTAGGCATTTCCTAGAAAGCCTTGGAGAACCAGATATAGTCATAGTTAGCTTCAGTGGGGGTAAGGATAGCCTCGTAACACTTGATCTAGCTGTAAAACATTATGGTAGCGAAATGGTTAAGGGGATATACGTCGATACAGGTGTTGACTTCCCGATAACAAGTAGATATATCGATAATGTCTCGGAGAGGCTGAACGTAGAAATCTATAGAGTATATGCACCGGTGAAAGAGAATATATCCCGCTACGGACTACCAACAAGGAGGAATAGATGGTGCACACTATTGAAAACAGCTGCATTCAAGAAGAAGATCAGAGAGATAACCGATAGGTATAGAAGGGTTCTAGTGATAGTTGGAGATCGAGATGTCGAATCTGAAGCTAGAGCTAGGAAACCACCTGTTAGACGTAGAAGGGGATATTTGGAGGCTGCACCATTGAAACAATGGCCCACAATACTAGTTCAACTATATGTTTGGGCTAACAGATTAGAGATTAACCCATTATATAATCTAGGCTTCTATAGGCTCGGATGCTATATATGCCCCGCATTAACTAGTCTCGAGAAATACGTTATGGTTGAAAAGCTTAGAGAGGAGTTGGAGGATAAGGAGTGGTTTAATGAATTCGTCAAGAGGGAGATAGGGGGGATTATACGTGGAGAAAGAAAGGAGGATCGTTATAGTTATAGCCGGAACACCCGGTACCGGTAAGACTAGTGTTGCCAAGCTTCTAGCGGAGAGGATCGGCGGCATACACATAGATGTTAGCGAGTTTGCAGTGAGGAATAGACTCTATAGAGAGTATGAAGAGGAGAGGGATACATATATTATAGATGAAGACAGGGTCCTTAAGGCATTAATCAATATGGTTAAGGAGTCCGATAAATCAGTGATCATAGATACACACTATCCCGAGATCCTACCCAGAGACCTCGTCGACTACATAATCCTATTGAGAACACACCCGCTCGTGTTAGAGGAGAGGATTAGGAGGTCTAAGGATTGGAGTGCAAGGAAGATTAGAGAGAATGTTATGGCTGAGATACTCGGTGTTGTAGCTATCAATGTCTTGGAGAAGTTTGGAGAGGATAGGGTTTACGAGATCGATACTAGCGATCTAAGTGTTGAGGAGGTAGCGGATCTTGTAGTAGATATTATTAGGGGGGCTGGGAAAACTAAACCCGGAGTAAGGATTGACTGGTTGGAGAAACTCCCCAGAGAAATCATTGAGAAATACGGTGAATACTAGATATGCCCTATAGATTCATACTAGCCGGGTGGAGCGATCTAAGGAGGATAATTACCAGATCTGATATAGTGTTAGAGGTAGTTGATGCCAGAAACCCTATGGGTACACGTAGTAGGAGACTTGAAAGAATGATCGAGGAGCTTGGTAGGGAGCTCATAATAGTCCTCAATAAGAGCGACCTAGTTCCTAGAAGTATTGTTGAGGAATGGGTTGATATATTTAGGGATCGGGGGTATAGAGCAATATATATTGCAGCAACAAAACACTGGGGTACGAGAGTTCTTAGGAGGGCTATTAGAGAAGCTGCACCAACACTACCAGTGATAGTAGCTGTAACCGGATATCCTAAGACTGGTAAGTCATCGATAATAAATGCCTTGAAGGGTAGACATTCAGCATCGACAAGTCCAATACCTGGAAGCCCCGGATACACACACCACGTCCAGCTCTATAGGATCGATAAAAACATCCTAATGCTGGACACACCCGGTGTAATACCCGTTGAGGGTTCAGGTATTGAGAAGGTTATTAGAGGGGCTAGCCCCGAACAATTATCCGATCCAGTCCCTCCCGCGATCGAGCTGATAAAGCTCATACTCAGACATGTTCCAACAGCCTTCAGACAAGCATATGGTATCAGGGAGACAGAACCCCTCAAAATACTCGAAACAATAGCTGTTAAGAGGGGCTGGTACTATAGGACGACGAGAGAACCCCTCATAGAGGAGGCTGCCAGGACGGTAATAAGGGATTACCATAAAGGAAAAATACCCTTCTACATCAAGCCGTTCTAGATAAAAAATCATCGTTTATAGATAAATACTACTATAACCAGCACCGATACCGCTAATAATGCTATTGGAAGATATATGGGAATCGCTTCATTACTGGTTCGAGAATTAGTGTTTCTTGTTTCATTTATTGTAATAGTCGTAGTGGTGTCTACAGTTTCTGGGACTCCATGATTTTCTTCATTACCTATTTGGGTATTTGTAGCATTTATATCTATGTTGTTTTCTCTACCCGATGATTTATTCATAGCATGTCGCGTCTCCATCCTCCCAGTCGACGATGAATAGGGGAGCATACCATATTGGAATTCATAGTAGCGTGTGATAAAGTATTCTCCTGTATCAGCGAAGAATATTATATAGTAGAAGTATTCCTTCGTAGAACACATAATCTCATAGATCGGGTGTACATCTTTATCATAATATACTATCATTCTAGAATACTTAAACTTCCTCGTAGAACACTCATTAACCAGCTTCTTAACAACATTATCTACGAGCTGAGGATCATCCCTCCACTCTCTAGCTATCCTTCGAGCTTTCCCCAATAATTCCCTACCTATACCTTTAACATTCCAGTAAATCATGGGTAAATCGTTGGAATAATAAACCCTCCTTGGTAACCCTCTATCATAATCAACCATTACACCAGCATGGTAAGGATCGGTTAAGTATTCGTCGGATATATTTAATATGCTTTTATTATGATGATGTACATGTATGATTCTGCCAAACGTTATATTGTATATCTTTGTATATGTATTTATTTGTAGAAGGTATCCTCTATTTGTATTATTCCAGAAATATCTATTTGTATTATTATGAATTTTTATATTAAGATCCACTCCAAGACTTTTAATGGCTTCCATCCAATTATTTATATCCTTATATATATAGTTCAGATTCCTTCCAACCATTTGTTCAATAAATTTCTGATCCCTATGCTCGATCTCGAAGGTATAACCAATCACCTTAGAGTTGGTAAGGTTTATTGACAGTGTTATATTTATATGATCGGATATTATATATGCATTATATAGATTACGAAATGTTATATATACAATATCGGGATATGTGTGATTTCTTTTAAGTTCACTTTCTATATTAATAACGTATCCGTGTAAAGTAATGTATTGATATATCTGCGGATAATGATGATACAGATAGTCTTTTAACCAATTTAACGCTATATTGTATGCGATCATCCTTTTTTCTTCGTCAGCAGAGGGATCAATATATAGATCTTTATATACAAACATATGTAATATCTCCACCTCATCTTTAATACCATTTATGCCTGTTAGTTCATCGTATCCATAACCCTGATCATCTACCCAATCTATTTTAACAATAAGAGATATATTAGGCTGTGGTAATCTTTTCGCTTCTCGATAAGCCTCATGTATTGCATCATAAATATTCTTATTATCATCTAATATATGGTCAAACATGTACAATATTACTATATACCAGTAGGTATTGCTGCTATATGGTACATGTGCTGGTGTATTAAATCCTATTAATGCCCTCCCAATCCAGTAATCAGGGAAGTCACCAAATCTTCTACTGAATCTAAATGCCCATCTCCATGTATCTTCTCCATCTTCTTTAGTGGTTTCACACCCTAGTAATAACGTTAATGCAGGTAGTTGATTCCAGCTTAATCTTCTAGTATAGTATGCCCCGATAGCGTGGGCTGATACTGGGACATGTATAACGCCAGCCTCTCTTGTTTTAGCAGCCCAATCCTCTGGGAATAATATATTTGGTGTCCAATCTATACTAGTGTAGTTATATGTATATCCAGCGTATCTCTTCGAATCAGCGTGCCCTACTAATACAAATACTCCTCTGGGCGTTATATGGTTGCGTATTTCGAAATATGTTTTATAATATAACTCTGCAACGGCATCATACGGCTCACTGGGCGGTCTATTGTTTTGTATGTAGTTAAACATTCTGAAATATCTTACTCTTGTGAATCCGTAATTATTGAATCTAAATAATAATTGATCGATAAAGGCTTGGTCGGCATATTGAAGAGGAGTTATATGGGGCTTATTGTCTTCGCTATTTATCATTCCATCAGCATACATGATAATAGTATATTTTTTGTCTATGTAGTATGACTGGGATGGATTTATCATAGCTGATAACGAATTCTTTGTAACATTATAGGTATTCCATCCTGCTGCTTGAATAGATAGTAGCGATATTAGGATTATAGTTAGGGGGAGGATGTATATTCCGTTTATCAGCTTCATACATATCCCCCTCAATAATAGCTTTAGAATTTGTTATATTTATTTTTTGTTCAATTATAAAATACTTTGTATATGTGAGTTTATTCTGTATAATACTATATAACATGTTCATTTATCATTTAGGTATTAATAGCTATGTGGTATTTATGATAGTGTGGGTGTGGAGTCTATGTTGTCTAGGCGTGAAGGGGAGAGGTATAGTAGGCAGATCCCTCTTATAGGTGTTGAGGGGCAGGTGAAGCTAAAGAAGTCTAGTGTTCTGGTTGTTGGTGTTGGTGGTTTGGGTTCTGTAGCTAGTTTTTACCTGGCTGCCGCTGGTGTTGGTAGGATATTTCTCTTGGATAATGGTATTGTTGAGGAGAGTAATCTTCAGAGGCAGATCATGTATACCATAGATGATATTGGTAAGCCTAAAGCCATAGTTGCTGCCGAGAGGCTCAAGAGGCTTAACCCATATATTGATATCGAACCTATACAAGAGGATCTAACAGAGAGTCTGCTTTCAAAGATTATTAGAAATATTGATGTCATAGTTGATTGTCTAGATAACTGGGAGGGGAGAATGATCATTGATAGAGTCGCCCATAGGTATGGGAAGCCATTCATACATGCCGGTGTCTACGGCTTCTATGGACAGCTGACAGTTATCATACCCGGTAAGACACCATGTCTCCGATGCATATTCCCTAAGAAGCCTAAGATCGAGGAATCACCCCTCCCAATATTCCCAACAACACCCGGTGTTCTCGGAGTCCTGGAGGCTAATGAAGCTCTAAAACTACTACTGGGTAGGGATAATCTATTAGCTAATAAACTATTAATCTATGACGGATCAATTGGATTATTCGAAGTCGTTGAGATAACTATGGGTCCAGACTGTCCAGCATGTAAAGAATACTATTAACCCCCCATCTCCGGAGTTGTGAATACTACGCGGTCACCATTTTTCAACTTATAGTTCGGTTCATCGACGGGTTTACCATTGACGAATACGGCGAAGACTAGTCTACCCTCTCTAACACCTTTGTAAAATCTAGGGCTTATCCTCCTACCGATCTCCTCGATCAATTCGTTGAGTGTAGGGTCATCGTCAAACTCTAGGACAGCTATATGTCTACCAACAACATCACCAGCTCTAGCTAGGAATACCGTTGTAACCCTTACCTTACCACCCATATGGTTTCACCCCTCCTAAGACACTATCTACATGTTTTAGGAGTAGATGTGTTGATAGGGTGTTTATCCACCTATACCCTGCTTAATAATCTTTACATCATCACCCTCTTTTAAAACATATTCTAGATCCTCTATGAGCCTACCATTTACAACTACGGCTACTTCATCCGGATCATCTATATCGATCATCTCCAGTACTTCCCTAATCTTAGCGCCGTTAACGGTTTTGATCCATTTATTGTCCGGGAGTATTAGTATCCATACATGTCTATTATCCATTTCCCTCCCTTTCCATTATCACTGTTTTATCAATCCATTGTAGATATTCCGGTAAACCAGCTAATATTGGTAATACTATGATCTCTGGAACCTGGTAGCTGTGCTTCTCCTTAATAGTTTTTATGATTCCATTTATCCTTTCAACCCTAGTCTTGATTATCATTAACGCCTCCCTAGCTTCATCGATCCTACCCTCCCACCAGAATAGGCTTTTAACACCATCGATAATATTGACACATGCTACAAGTTTCCTTTCTAATAGCTCTCTAGCTATGTTTTCAGCCTCCTCCTTACTACTAGTTGTTGTTAAGACTATTATCCATCCACCACTAACCCTCTTCATCATCTCGAATACACCGGTGAAGCATATGGTTTAGCCTTGTTGGATTGTAGCCATTTAATTTATCCCTTAATATTTAAATAATAAAGCATATGGCATATCCCAATTAGGGAGAGGAATATCTTGGTTCGCTGGGGCGGAGTCTAAGGTATGGCTTTAAAGGGTTATGGACCACTCGGTGAGGGTGGGGAGATAGCTGGTTATAGGATAACTATTTCTAAGGGAGCTGGTAGTGAGAGGAAATATGTACGTGAAGGTAATGGTGTCAAGGTTTCAAAGATCATACATGAACCCCTAAGGATCGACCTTGTCCCAATATATCCTGTCCTCTTACCTCATAGGATAACCACCTATATCATGGTTTACCTGGATCAGTATATCCATGTTCCCAGTAGGGGTGAGTTGGAGGTTTATATTAAGATACCGGTTGATCTAGCTGTATATGCCTTCGGACGCCTACACCGTTTCACTATAGTTGATGTACTCAATATTAATCCGATAAAGTATTGTCTATATGGTCCACCGGATAGGGGGGTTATAGCTAGATATGCTAGATCCAGGATATTTCTACGCCGTCCCAGTATTAAGCCCGGTGAAGCCGTTGCTAAAATAACTATACGTAATAAGCATGATACATGGGTTGAGATCGGTAGGATCCTCTTAGACGCACAGATACTTAAATTATACTATGAACCTGGTACATGGAACTCATATACACAAGAGATCACGATGATAACTAATTCTACATCTACAGCATCAATATATTATGGTAGGAGGATCAATCCAGAGCTCAAACCAGTAATAGATCCCCCTGGACTCCGCCCTCCACGACTCCTAAGTAAGACCGAAATGCTCTGGGGGCTGATGTGATGGATGGTGTTAATCTTACACAGGTCTTCGCATGGACACGTGAGGTAAACTGGGTGGGTATAATACTGGCAACCATTATACTCGTTGTTGGCGTGTTTATTGGTCAGATCATTAGGAAGATCACATATAAGATCACAATAAGGTTCATGCCCGAACCCACAGCACGTAATACCGCTAGAGCAATATATTATATCATAGTCTTCATAGCTGGAGCATCAGCCCTCGGAGCCCTAGGAATAGACCTGACTGGTCTACTGGTTGCTGGGGGGATTATAGGTATAATCCTAGGCTTCGCATTACAGAATATAACCGCGAACCTATTCTCGGGGCTATTCATATATTGGGAGAAACCCTTCAACCCCGGAGACCTGGTAGAGATTAATGGTATGCAGGGCTGGGTTCTAGACATATCGATCATGTCTACCCGTCTATTGGGACTGGATGGTGTTAAGATAAGGATCCCGAACCAGGAGGTCTTCCAGTCTAGGATTAAGAATTATGCAGCCTCTAAGGCTAGGAGACTTGACTTCGTTATAGGTATAGCTTACAGTGAGGATGCCGAGAAGGCATACCAGGTTATTAGGAGGGTTTTAGACCAACACCCACTAGTATTAATTGATCCACCACCGGATATATTCGTGAACGAGCTCGGTAGTAGTAGTGTGAACATACTGGTCCGTGTATGGGTTCCATCGAAGGGTATGCTATGGTATAAGGTCTATAAGGACCTACTATGGAAGATGAAGAAGGCTATAACGGATGCAGGCATAGAGATACCATTCATACAGAACGATGTATGGTTCCGTACACCCCTCCACATAAAAATAGAGAAAAAAGAAGAGTAAGACAGGGTAGTTGATTAAAACCGTTTTAATCGATCGATCCTAACATATAGTATGAAGACACCTGTTATAATCGCTGCTAATAAAGTATAGATCGCGAATAATATTGACGATATTGCCCCCTTTATATCTTTTTCTTCCTCAATGATCTTGTCAGTGTTTTCATTAATCTTTCTACTCACACCCTTATATTTTTCATCGATCCTAATCCCTACCCTATCAATCTTCGATAGTATATCGTTTAACTTACTGATTAATAGATCCCGTATATCTGATAATCGTTTTACATCGGCTAATATTGTTCCAAGTCTCGTATTTAGTAATGCATATTTTTTATTATTTAATGTAATTAATCCCATTATTGACGCATTTAAATCATCCAGTTTAACCGATATCATGCCGAAACTATATTCTATGAATGCTGTACTATTCAATATATCTAGTAATAGCCCGGTATTATTAGCTAATAGGTTTAGGATATCCCTATCATTCTCATCGATCATATCTCTGAGCTCATCGATATTTTTGATTATGAGTGTTAGTCTATCGGATAATGATACACCTATGTCCCTTAAATCATCTATACGTGTTAGTATTATTCCAATACCAGTTGTTATGAGCGCGTATGTCTGGTTATATTTTGTCGTTATTAATCCTATTAATGATGCATTCATATCCTTAATACTCATATTTATATATCCGATCATAGTCTTGATATACCCTGTATTGTTTGATATATTGTCAACTATACCTATTATTTCACCAAGTATCTTACTTATATCATCTATTGAATGATTTACCTGGTCAAGATCTATTATTATCTCTTCAATCTTCCCTTTTATTAAATCCAATGTTATATTGTATTTGTCTAGTTTTAGAATTATAGTTTCGATACCTAACCGTATATACTGTGTTGTATTGATCAACCCTATTATGTGATTAGTTATATTTTGTAGCATATTTATCTCCGTTTCAGTATTCTCATGCACCATTTCGAGTATACTAAAAGTAGTGATATTCATAGAATACAGTAAGGTATAGGTATTATAGTCTAGTATCTTGATCGTATGACTACCCGATGGTAGTAATGGTATATTCAGTTTAGCTGTGAAGGCGCCAGATTCATTTGTCTTCACTGTGGTTAGATGATTATCGTCTATATAGATGTTTATAAGCTGGTTGGACGCAAACCCTGTACCAGTGAGTATGATCTCTCCAGGAGTATATGTTTCATTCTTATCTGTCTTTACGTTAGGTATTACCTCAAACCATGATGAGCCATAGTATGTATTATTGATATCTAGAACACTAATCGTATGCCTACCGCCAGGTACTAGTGGAACTGTTAGATTAGTTATAGCCTCCCCTAAACCATTAGTTGTGATAGTACCTATAAGTTCTCCATCGAGGAATATATTATATGTTGTATTAGGTGGAGAATTATGTATTTTAAGAGATAAGGCTTCTCCGGTTTTTACATAGTATTTTGATAATGTAGTATTTATAGTTATATAGCCGGTTTCGGGGGGCTTATAGATATATAATAATATACTTGAATTTTGGAGGGTGATATTATGAGTTATCAAGGGCAATAGATATAAGAATTTGTTTCCGAGCACAACTCTTATCTGAGTAAGATTAGATACTTCATAGTCCTTGACCATTGTTAACATGGCATTATATTTGTTGTATCTGTATATGAGTATTCGTTCTAGATTTACCGCGATGATATATATTGTATCATTTATCACATAGGGCTTCACATCTATAATCTGTTGTGGCAGGTTAATAGAAAACTTCTCGTGATTAGGGTATAATATCTCCATGGTTTTGTTTGTATACAAGAGGTATAGAATACCGTCTTTCATAAACCCTGCAGATGATATATTATTAAGGATTTTTATCTCACTATTATGGATCTCTACAATAGAATTGTTTAACATACGTATGAGTATGGTATCATTATAAGCATCGATGATGGAGTACATATTTGGTATATAAATTCCTCTCATAAGTACTCCATCATTATTAAATACTAATAGCCTTGTATCCGTATAATTAAAACTGTTACTCCATATAATATAGATGTTTTTCCCATCGGATGTATATGATAATACTACGCCACTATTGGTGATATTTATAGGTTTACACCACATGTTCCGCCTATCATTGAAAATACTTAACTGTAGTAGGATAGTTAAATTATCCAGACTATAATTTCCTCGTGAAACCATAGCATATAGCATTGCTAGAGAGCCGTTTGGAAGTTCAAAGATATAGGGTGAGAGGATTGATAACGCGTCGGTGTTTGGTATAGGTGCATTAGTCATACTTCTATTAAATTCGTAGAGTTTGTATCCCTTTATCCAGCTGGTTCCATCCGGTCTAACAAACGTATAATATATGTATAATGAATCGTTATAGTAATGGGCTATATAATCTCCGCCAATACGGCTGTACTGAATTACATATCCACTCCACGAACCATTAACCCAGTCAAGAAGGTCCGCAATATTATCTAACTGGTCGCTAATAATATTGTTTAACTCATCTAATTCGTTGTTAGTAATATTACCCCACGAATATATTATACCCGGCCCTACGAGTTGTATTCTCTCAAATATAGTGTAAATACCAAGATAAGCTATACCAAAAGCATCTATTTCTCCGACAATAGCGCCGCTCTTCATAATATCGTTTAGAGACTGTGGAAATACTCCTGCCCCTAGAATACCTGCAACGCCGATATATGCACCGAGTTTGACACTATTAGAGCCAAGCTTGCCTCCTAGCTGTCCGCTTATAATTACTGAGCCTACTATGCTCCCGCTGACACTGTCTATTTTTAAAGGTAGAATTCCAAAGAGGTATTCGGATGTATTATTTGTTGGTTTAAGGTCTATCTCCAAGCTGGCACTTATACCCGGGCTAAACATTACAGTTAATCCGAAATTACCTATTTCAGGTATTGATATGCTCCATGGTGTTGGAACTATAACGCTTGCCTGTGCCTCGATTCCTAGGTTGATGCTTATTTTGGAGAGTTCGACCGAGAGACTACTCCAATTCACATATAATTCGCCTGAAGCTGAAGCGTATAGACTTATATCTACGTCGACGGATGATATTTTTCCCTTAAAGACATGCTTAAGAGTTCCAGATATTGATACATTTCCATTAGAATACAGATCCACCTCTGCATCGAATTCCACAGCACCAAGTTCCCATTCACCACCGATGTATGCCGCATCAATACGTTTGTTGAAAGGCCTCCATGAAACAGTTAATGAGATAGACCATGAGTAACTATTATCCCATAAACCCTTATGTTCATATTTGAACTCCGTACTGGTTTCTATTTTATACCCTTTACCTTCAACTTCAGCGTTCTCGCTGGAAAGCTTAAGTATCAGACCTGGTACTTGAAGCACATTAAATAAGTATTCATCCTCAATAGCTATTCTATTATGACTATAAACCCTAACAAATAATACGTGTTTACCGGGCGGTAGTATTCCGGGATTGCATACGCTGAACCACATATCAAGATCTTTATTATATGAGAAGTTTATAGTATTGGAATATTCGTCGATATAGCCAGTTACATTATCTACTTCATACCTATTAATGTTTAATATTTTCACATAAAATCTATTAGTAAGATTCATATTATTATAGAAAATATTTCCGTATTCGGAGTATATCTCAATATCCACTCTCCGAAACCAGACATCTATGATCTTATCTGAATAAAGATAAAATTCTCCATAAGGGTTCTGTGTATAATATCCTTCTGGAACATGTATATAATAGGAATAGTATCCTCTGGATAGTATAAATATTAAAAATCTATCAGTAGTTTCCTTTATTATTCTGCTTCCATTAGGCATATGTAGAGTTACCCCCCATTTAACCCCTTTCTGTAGTCCATGCACTCTAAAGATCAATGTTATATTTCCTGATTTGAGGGGGTAAATAAGGGGGTAGTGATCAGTATTGTTTTCATTTATTATATAAGGTGTGTCGCCTATTCCATCACTACCACTGATGTTTTGATAAGGTCCCCTATATTGATCATAGCCATTGTAATCACTCCAATAATTGCCTCCTATAGGATACCCCATATCCCAGTAATTGATCCCTTCCTCTACATAGGCTTGTATACCGTTTGAAATGAAATTGTTACTGTAAATGTAATTATTCTCTCCCTTCACATATATTCCATAGTCTACATTATTGACTATATTGTTTTGTGCAATTATATTTAAGCCAGTATAAGTTATAGAGATACCATATTTACACTCTGATATATTATTGTGCATGATGATATTAGATCCTGAATAAAGTTCTATCCCTACAAGCTCGTGGAAGATATTATTATATGTTATCGTGTTATTTTCGCCCTCTACTAATATGCCGAACGATGGATAAGGTATATCTTCATAATATTGTATTATTAGATTATATGATATTGAATTATTTGATGCCATAACATGTATGCTTCTCCAACCATTATATAATATTGTATTATTATGTATTATTATATTTTCACCACTATATAGAAGTATTCCTCCTTCGTATTGATGGTGTATATCGTTATTGATAACCCTAATGTTATTAGAGTTATCAATTATGAGTGCATCGAAATTATAGTATATGTTGGTGTTATTAACTATTATATTCTCTGAAGAGCTTAGCAATATTCCAGTGCTTAAATAGTATAGAGTTGGATATGAATAAACTGTTACATCAGTTATTATCCCATTTCTCACCCTTTTTAGATATATTCCATAACTACCAGCACCTGAGCCTTGTCTTGTTCCAACTACTATACAGTTTTTGATTATGAAATATTTTGTAGTATTGTATATATAAATCCCAGGACGTTCGTCAGATACATGGATCTCCCAACCAGAAATTATATATGGATCCTCTTTAGTACCAGAACCTCCTATTACACCATTCTCTGACGTAAAGTTTTCATCTCCAATAATTGTTATAGGTTCATGCAATGTTGGCATTTGTTGTACATTATATATTCTCCAAGTAGTTTCGACTGTATCATTGGATAAGGATTTCGTAGTAGATATTATGGGTATTGAGCCTAGTAGTATGGATAATACTAATAACAGTATACCTAAATATTTTAACGAGTCACCCATACAAACACCATATACGATACATAAGCTTTACTCTACATCTCATAAGACTTTTAGTATATATTTGTTTTCTCGGAGATCTTTGATAATAATTGGCAGTTACATACAATGTATAAGATAATGTAATACTGTTATTACGCTTTAGCATAGTTATCCATTCTAATAAAGCGCGATTGATATGTAAAAACACTTTAAATACTCTAAATACCCCTTATATTCTATATTAGCCTTAAGCATATTGTGTTAAAATTTATGAATACTGTTATAGGGTAGTTAAGTGGATATTAACTATCCATATGGGAAGTTAACCTCTATCATCCCAAGATACAAATAAGATGTCTCTACTCGATGCCTACACTGATATATAGATTGCTACTATGTTAATACTTTATTATAGTGATGAAATATTGTTACTTAGTATAAAATCACTGATATCTTCTGGTTCTGATACTTTACGTGTTTTCATATGTTTAGAATATCGAACATTGTTAATTAATTATTTAATGTGTTAGTGTTTCATATTGGTATTACTGATCTATGGCTTTACCGTCTTTCTAGACATGTGATATCTAGTTTCTCCCTATGTATTGCTGTTAAGTCTTTTATTTATGGTATTACCGTTGAGATACTATACATTGATAATAGATTTATTATGTGTTATGATATATTGGAAAAATATCGTTATATTGTTTATTATTGTTAATTGTTTATAGTGTTGAATAT
>JALVIT010000172.1 GCA_027028545.1 Desulfurococcales archaeon | reverse complement strand
CCTCTATATAATGTTTATAATCATCATTGACAGCTCCCTCCACCCTTATCGTGGACTACCCCTTCCTATTAAATAGTATTCATAAGATGGCAAAATCCTTTCTCCATATAGCTTCCCAATGATCTCCTTTGTTTAACCTATATAGAATCTTATTAGGTCTGATTCACTAAAGATGGAAGAAAGAAGTTGTTCGGATGGATCAGTGAAATTATAGGCTTTAGGAGGTAAACGCGATGGATCTTCGTAGTATGTATCTAGAAGTAGATGTAGGATATTAATATACAAAATAATCTTATCTCCGAGACTATATTATCTTTCTTAGTTTTTACTCTAAAAATCATTATCAGGAATGAATAATCTAGTCTTTGTTTTATTCTGATGAATAACCATTGTCGATCTTGAAGAAATCGGTAAAAGGTAAGGTTTAAAAAATAGTTTTCGATAAATTGAATGGAATGTATAATGGAGGGGTGACTCTTGGAGAATTATAAATGGTTGAAGCCCCTTTTACCGATACTGATAGTGTCATTAATGCTAACCGTATGGCTTTTAACTACTCATGTAAATATTGAGTCTTCAAACGATTTAGTTATAACAAATACTACAACCCTTCGGAACCAGACATTGGTTGTTCACGGAAGCCTAATCATACAGCCCGGAGGGAAATTGATCCTGGATAACTCAACAATAATACTAGATGAGACGGAGGACTGGCAATATAATGTAACGATCAGGGGAGAACTCATCCTCAGAAACAACTCTAAAATCAATACTAGCAGTGGATACAGTTATACGGTTTACATAGATAATGGAACATTAGATATGAACAACTCCATCCTAGAAAATATAGGAGGCTACTATGAGCCAGGTATTAAAGCCTATGGAGCAGAGCCAGAGATCAAGCTCTATAACGCCATTATAAGCTACAAAGGATCATATATGAAGAGCATAATCCAGGTAAACACCGATCCAGACGGTAATACCTCTACACTGGGTAAACTATATATAGGTGGTTTAAAGACCGTATCCGAAGATGAGAGAGCACCACAAAGCTATATGATCGATATTGAAGGAGATACAGTATTCGACATATCAGGTGTAGAATTTGATCTATCAGCCAGCTATTATGATGTGTATGTCTACTACACTAGCAACGTGAAGCTCCCTCCCGGAGCATTAATGAATATAACCGATACTAGGGCAGACGATATTCGTATATCCACATGGTGGGGCATCAGCCTAAAACTCCACAATATAACAGGGAATACACTAACCATGTCAGGCTCAGGCAGCGGGCTACTAAGATCACTAGATGTAGATATAACTAATTCAACATTCACAGGAGGTTTAGAAACACGTTATTCAGTCCTATATGTAGAGGATGTAACGGCTCAGTCCATAAAAATATATGATACCAACGCAACGATCCTAGATACTGATATAGTCAACCCTAGTGTGGATGGGATATATATAGATGAATCAACGACAGTATACACATATATCAACTTAACAAATGTAAGAGTGATCAATGTAACATCTAAATACTCCTATAATAGCGGTGTAAAAATAAAATCTATATGGAACGAAGACACAGAGATATATATTAAAAACCTAACAGTAACGAGGAAGCCGGGAGATGAAAATGTTCCGGGTATATTTATCGAGTATGCAAATGGTGCCGCAATACATGTATCGGACTCCACGATCCCGGGTATAAAGATATCCACAGGACAAACTAGCCCGTTTAGTAAGGGATTGTCGGAGAACGTAAACCTATACCTCTCAAACGTCAAATCCTCGCTAGATGGGAAGCCGATAATAGTTTATAGAGACTCTGTGGGCGGCAGTATATCTGGGAGCTATGCTCAAGTATTCATATATAATTGTAGCGATGTAGAAGTAGGTAATATGTCCTTTACAGCTAATATTCCAAACCCACTGGTTGTAGCTGCGTCAAAGAATGTCGAGATCAGTAATGTATCGACTAGTAATGATGTATTCCATTATGCAATCCTAATCCTAGACTCACAAAACATAGTTCTAGACGGGGTAGAGATCAATTCCTCTACAACAGCCAGTTATACTAGAAGCATAGCGATAGTAAACACTGCCGGAGCCGTATTGAGGAACTCAAATGTACGTGGGGGAAGCGATTACAGCTATGCTAATGGATTAATAATTAGCTTCAGCGATCTAGTAGTATTTAATACAACCATAGTATCAACACAGTCGAACTCCATAGCTGTTCAAGCGATCTGGTACTCCGATCTAAACATGTTAAATTCCAGCATCATAAGCCCCTACATAGGGATAGAAGCAAAAGGGCTCACAGATATAGCTTCTCCACATTCCCTCGTAATAGAGAACTCAAACGTTGAAGCCGGGTATAAAGCCGTCATAGACGATAACAATATCGTGGTTCAATCATCGAATCTAACCGTTGAAGCGGAGAATCCTAGCAGTTCTTCACGTGTACGTGTATTAGACCTATATAATCCAAGATCAGTACTGGTGAATGATTCAAGGCTTGAGGCAATCGTAGGAAATGGCTATATAGAATCAATTATATACTTAGATGCCACCAGTTCCGGCTCCGGAGGTAGGAGTCTAACCCTAAGAAATAATAACATTATCGGACACGCTGAGTATGGCATATATGTATACTCGTTCACCAACAATACGGGTAGCAGACTCATACTAGAAAACAACTTGTTCCGGGGACAGATTATATCAATAATGCTCTTCTCTAGTGATGGCGCATCAATAACGGGTAATAGTATCGAGCCGGAACACGGCTTTCTAGGAGGTATAGTGTTGAAGCCCTCGAAAATAGATGATACAATTCATAGGATAGTAGACAACTCGATCAATGATCTCCCCATAATATATCTCTATAAGGATACTACCACGG
>JALVIT010000171.1 GCA_027028545.1 Desulfurococcales archaeon | reverse complement strand
TTATACCTCCTCAAACCCATACACCCCCACCCTAATACCATGCTTTGATCCAATCCGGTGATCCAGGCTCTTTAACCACTATAGCGTTGAACGGACAGATCTGTGCACATAGTCCGCATCCGGCACACAGATCACCTATTATCACTGGCTTCTTAGAGCCCTTAGGGACAACTATTGCCGGACATCCGATCGGGTATACACATGCCATACATCCAGTGCATTTATCCTCTAGGATCGTGTATACTGGTAGCTTTATACCCATCCGCCTCGCATCTCGTAGTGCTTCAAGTGCACACTTCATCTTCGAAACAATCGCTACAGGTTTACCCTCTTTATACTTCTTCAACGCCTCAGCAACCTTGTTGATAGACTCTTTAACGTTCATCGGGTTTATAACGTATGTCTCGTATCCCAGAGCCTTAGTGATCTCCTCGATTGGTACACGATATGTTGGTTCACCCATAGCTGTCTTACCGGTACCGGGGTGTGGTTGGTGCCCGGTCATAGCTGTGTAGTAGTTGTCTAGGATTAGGAGGACTGCTCTACCCTTATTATAGATGATATTTATTGATGCTGGTATACCTGCATGGTAGAATGTTGAATCTCCTATAACAGCTATGACTGGTTCATCGGACACCTTACTTAATCCATGGGCTACACCGATGCTACCACCCATCTCGAAGCTTGTCATCTGTGTCTTGAATGGTGGTAGGTATCCGAGTGTATAGCATCCAATATCTCCTGTGAATACTGGATTCTTCAATCTAGCCTTATTAGCTGCAACCTTAACTATGAAGAAGCTATTCCTATGGGGGCATCCAGCACACATGACTGGGGGTCTTGGAGGTATCTGGGGCTCTAGTTTTAGAGGCTCCATCGGCTTCCAGGGAAGGATCGGCTCCCTACCCTCGAATTCTAGTATAACCTTTGAAACACTATCTAGGTCTAGCTCACCATTCTCCGGGACTAGATCCTTACCATGGATCTCAACGTTTAATCCGTGATCGTATAGTATCCTCTTAACCTGGTTTTCGAGGACCGGGTCGAGCTCCTCAACGATCAACACCTTCTCAGCATCCTTAACGGCTTCGACTATCGGCTTATATGGTAGTGGGACGGGTAGATTAACCTTTACAAAGGTGTATTCATCGGGGTTTGATATAGTGTTTACGGCTTCTACTGCATGGCTGTAGGCTATGCCATCAGCTATGATCACCCTCCTCCTACCGGGGTTCACCACTGTTATGAATGGTGGATGCCCCTCCTCCTCCATGATCCTCTTCCATGCATCCATCATACGTCTCTTCTGCTTCCTACCATGTGCTGGTACTAGAACCCATCTCTCGATCCTTCTATCGAATCTTCCCTTACACTTCTTCTCTTTCGATATGTCTTCTTCAACCTCTATTATCTGGCGGGTATGGCTTATCCTAGTTGTTGATCGAAGTATTACTGGGTGCATGTATTTCTCACTGAGCCTATAAGCCTCCTTGACGAGGTTGTAGGCGTCTCTGGGACTACTCGGATAAACAACTGGTATATGGCTTATCAATCCATACCATCTATTATCCTGTTCATTCTGACTACTATGCTGACCGGGATCATCTGCTGAAACCATTACGAATCCAGCATTAACACCTGCATATCCGCTACTCATCAATATATCGGCTGCAACATTGACACCGACATGCTTCATAGCAACTAGGCTCCTCACACCGGATATTGCTGCAGCATATGCTGCTTCGAAGGCAACCTTTTCATTAGTGCTCCACTCAACATATATCCCGACATCCTTAGCGACACTGGCCAGTGATTCGATGATCTCCGTTGATGGTGTTCCGGGATAGGCTGATGCGAAACATATACCCGCTTCAAGCGATCCACGGGCTATAGCTTCATTACCGAGTAATAGGATCTTTGAACCCCTAGGAGATAATAAGTACTTAGATATCCCTGATCACCCTTACAACCCGTTCCTTATAAAGAACGTTTCAGATACATTAATTACTTAAACAAGACCAGCCTAAAATAGGTTTATATCGTATAGATTCGATAGCGGTGGGACAGACTAATAATAGACTTTATATATGGCCAATCCCACTAGTATAACATGAGGTGGAAAAACATGCCCAAGCGTCAAAAGGTTGTTTATGAGGATACAGATGTAATTGTAGAGCTAGCCCCCCGCGACGAAGAACTACCCGAAATGGTGCTGGAAACAATTAAGAATAAGGGCCGACCAATGTTCTTCGACGAACTAGTGAAGGAGTTCAGCGGTATTGCCGGAGAAGATAGGCTTAGGAGAGCGGTAAACCATCTACTAGCCTTAAAGATCCTCATGGAATATCCGGATGGAAGCCTAGGACTACCCGGTATGAAGTGGAAGCCTAGAAGGTCTAGGAAGAGGCGTAGGAAGAGAACACCAAGACTAATGACAGACGTGGTTATGCCTCCAAAGGTATACTACATACCACCGGAACAATAGATAGTAGGAAAAATAAGATATAACCCATAGTTTTTTCTTAAACCCCTTCACTTAACAGTTACATTTGGATTGCATGGTTTAAGCTTTAGAATTCCCCTCTCGATCAGTATCTTTTCTAGTAGCGGTATACCTTTATCGCTTCCGATCGTATTATCGATCTCTATTAGGATCCCCTTCTCCCTATAGTAATCTATTATTGGCTGGAATGTTTCATAGTATATTCGGTATCTATTCCTAATAACCTCAGGTTCATCATCGGATCTCCTAATCAACGGTGTTCCATCATCATCACATCTTAGATCGTTCTTGGGGGGGTTGAATAGTAGGTTATATATTCTGCCACACTTAGGACAAATATATCTATTACTAAGCCTACGCACAGCCTCCTCCATAGTAACGAATATGTGTATGGCTGCATCGAGCCTTG
>JALVIT010000170.1 GCA_027028545.1 Desulfurococcales archaeon | reverse complement strand
CCTCGGAAAGGTGTTTTTGAGGGCTTCATGTATCAGTGTTTCTACTGCTACGGTTAGATATCTATTACCGCTGTATATGTCTAGATCCTCATCTATGTATCTAGTATATGTTTTAAGTATTCTATCAACGATCTCTCCGCGATTAACCATCTCAACCACCCCTATAGAGTCTATGGCATTGGGATTATTTCTATATCTTAATAGGTTTTAGGAGTAAGATTTATATAGAAGCGGTTTTATCATAACCAACTGGAGTCTTCTAAGGAATAAATCGTATTTATTAGAGGTGTAGAGTCATGGCGTTATACGGTGTACCCGTACTCATACTTAAAGAGGGGACTCAGAGAACAGTTGGTAAGGATGCGTTAAGAGCAAACATTATGGCTGCTCGAACACTAGCCGAGGTATTGAAGACCAGTCTAGGACCCCGCGGTCTAGATAAGATGCTTGTAGATAGCTTCGGAGACATAACGGTCACAAATGATGGAGCGACAATTGTTAAGGAGATGGAGGTTCAGCATCCGGCAGCTAAGCTATTGGTAGAGGTTGCTAAAGCTGTTGATGCAGAGGTCGGTGATGGGACAACATCTGCAGTAGTACTAGCAGGTACGCTTCTAGAGAAGGCTGAGGAGCTCTTAGAGCAGAACATTCATCCGACAACCATTATAGATGGATATACTAAGGCTATGAAGAAGGCATTGGAGATACTGGATCAGATAGCCGTGAAGGTTGATCCAACGGATAAGGCTATGCTCAGGAAGATAGTTGATACAGCTGTATCAAGTAAATACATTGGTAGTGGAGCTGTTGAGGAGAAGATAGCTAATATGGCTATAGAGGCTGCACTAACACTGGCCGAGAAACAGCCGGATGGAACATTAATATTCAAGGTCGATGATGTAAAGATTGAGAAGAAAAAGGGTGGAAGCGTACTAGACAGCCAGCTAATCTATGGTATAGTCTTGGACAAAGAGGTTGTACATCCAGGAATGCCCCGTAGAGTTGAGAAGGCTAAAATAGCACTACTAGATACACCATTAGAGGTCGAGAAGCCGGAGATAACGGCTAAGATAAACATTACAAGCCCTGACATGATCAAAGCCTTCCTAGACGAGGAGGCTAGAATACTCAAGGACCAGGTTGAGAAGATCGCCTCAACCGGTGCTAATGTTGTTATTTGTCAGAAGGGTATTGATGAGGTTGCCCAGCACTTCCTAGCAAAGAAGGGAATACTAGCAGTAAGAAGAGTAAAGAGATCAGACATGGAAAAACTAGAAAAAGCAACAGGTGGAAAGATTGTCAGCAGTATAAGGGATCTAACGCCAAACGATCTAGGATACGCCGAGCTAGTTGAGGAGAGGAGGGTTGGAAACGATAAGATGGTGTTCATTGAGGGATGTAAGAACCCGAAGGCTATAACGGTCCTACTAAGGGGAGCCAACGATATGATCCTAGACGAGGTTGAGAGAAGCCTTAAGGATGCATTAAACGTCTTGAGAAACGTTATGAGGGAGCCAAAGATCATCGGTGGTGGAGGAGCTGCAGAGGTCGAGCTAGCGTTAAAGCTTAGAGAATACGCTGAAACGATCGGTGGTAAGGAGCAGCTAGCGATCGAGGCATTCGCAAACGCTCTAGAAGAGATACCGATGATACTGGCTGAGACAGCCGGTCTAGATCCACTGGATGCATTGATGAAGCTCAGACAGCTGCATACAGAGGGTAAGGTATTCGCCGCGATCGATGCTGTAAGGGGCGAGGTTATAGAGGATGCGATCGAGAAGAACATTATCGAGCCAGTAATAGTTAAGAAGAACGTTGTCAAGAGCGCCACGGAGGCTGCCACAACGATCCTAAAGATAGACGATATAATAGCGGCAAGCCCCCTGAAGAAGGAGGAGAAGGAGAAGGGAGGAGCCGGTAAGACGCCGAAATTCGGCGGCGGTGGATTCTAAAATTTTTAAACATCCCTCCTAGTATCCAAGAGAGGGGTAAAGAATATATTCTTTTTAAACATTAAAACTCATATCCCATTAAAAGGTGGGTAGTGTGGAGAATAGTAGCGGTATATGGCCTCCACGTTTAACACGTTTCGAGATCGCACGGATTGTTGGAGCCCGAGCTCTACAGCTCGCTCTAGGTGCTCCACCCCTCGTAGACCCGGATAAGGCCCCTGCTAAGGATCCTGTCGCTATAGCCATCCTTGAGTTGTTGAATAATGTTTTACCCATGACGGTTAAACGTCCCAGACCCGGTGGAAGATATGAGCTTATCCCAGTCTCAAGATTATTATCAGAGGATAATAGGAGATATCTTAGAACGACTCTCCAGAGCTGGATACTTGGTAGGTGAGGTTCACACCTTTCATAATGAGAGGATAGGATTTATAACGGATATATTCCTCGATAAACCCCTAGGCGACGACGATTTTTCGGAGCTATATAAATACATGGTTAATAAGTACAATTTATTACTGATACAGGTTAGATCCGAGCAGCCCGTTATAAGGCTACTACCAGTTAGAAGGGGTAATCCCCGTATCAAGCAGATAGTATTGTTTGTCTTAACGCTTATCACGATATATCTCACAGGTTATGGTCTATCACAATCCTTCTACTCCTCCATGGGTCTACCATATGACCAAATACTACATCCACTAATCATGGGTTCAATATATACTATACTATTCATAGCTGCCCTCGGACTACACGAATATGGACATATGAAGGCTGCTAGGAGATTTGGAGTTGTTATTGAGGGACCATACTTCATACCAGCCCCACCGATCCAGCTTGGATTTATCGGGACGCTTGGAGCGGTTATTAGTATGAAGACTCTACCACCTACACGTAGGAGTCTCGCGAGGATAGGTTTATCTGGTCCTATAAATGGATTCATAGCTGCATTGTTGATATCTATAGTTGGTATATTGGTCTCACCGATAATTACTATCGAGAAGGCTTCGGCAATGATCGAGTCCGGTGAAGCCGGAGAGCTGGGCTTCATGCCCCTAGTATTCTCCCTATTGATGTATCTTAGAAACATACCCCCCGGCTATACTATACTCCTACACCCCATAGCCTTTATAGGATTCATAATATTCATAGTAACCTTCCTAAACCTAATACCTATAGGACAGCTTGATGGTGGACATGTTGTTAGGTCGTATCTCTCCGTTAAAACATATGAAATACTAAACTATGCTGTGATAATAATACTGGCATTAACCGGTTTATTCCTCCGCGGCGATATAGGGCTATACTACATATTATTATCCATAATAATGCTAGTATTCAAGATAATATTCGGCAGATACCCCCATCCCGGACCAGCTAATCAATATTCCATAGAGCATTCCCCAATATATATGGCTATATACATATTATTACTAGTATCAACAACGCCCATCCCCGTCTAGAATATTAGAGGAGTATATGGAAGATCGGTATGGTTAAGGCCGGGAGGAAGAAGCCTAGGAAGAGCATACTGGAATACCTTAAACAGCCAGAAACACGGAGAGAGGAGGCTCCAGCTAAGAAGACAGTAGTAGAGAAAACAATTGTTGAGAAACCCGCTAAGAGGATTGAGGAGACTATCAGTATATGGGATCTTAAGGGTAGGATAGCGGTTATAGCTGAGAAGCCTAAAGCAGCCCGTAAAATAGTTGCAGCACTCAGCAGGAACTATAAGAAGTATAGTATGAATGGAGTACCATACTACAGTATAGGCGGGGGATCCGGGGAGAGAATAATATATGTTGTCAGTGCTGCAGGGCACCTATACGGATTATACACCGATCAGAGGGGCTACCCGGTATTCACATATACGTGGAAGCCGCTATACGAGATCGAGAAGGGGGCTGAATATACTGGTAAATTCATAAAGGTTATAGACAAGATCTGTAGAGAGGCCGACTACTATGTTAATGCATGCGACTACGATATTGAGGGCTCAGTTATAGGGTATATGGTCATAAACTTCCATGGAGACCCTAATAGGAGTTACCGTGTAAAATATTCAAGCCTTACAAGGGATGAGTTGAGGGAGGCCTTCAAGAAGCTTACAAGACTAGACTGGGAGATGATCGAGGCCGGTCTATGTAGGCATGAACTAGACTATATCTGGGGGATAAATATTAGTAGGGCATTAATGGACTCAGTTAGAAAGATTAGCGGTAAAAGGGTTATACTTAGCGCTGGAAGGGTTCAAACACCAACACTAAAATACGTTGTTGAGAGGGATATTGAGAGGAACCTCTTCATCTCCCTACCCCAATACACTCTAAGTATATATGTCGAGAAGGATGGGGAGAAGATCCATTTAGAGTATAGAGGCGGAGTATTAGAGTCTAGAATGGAGGCTCTAAAACTAGCAGAGGAGATAAGGAAGACCGGATACCTAGTTGTTGATAGATTCGATGAGAAGAAGATCAACCTATACCCACCCCCACCATTTAACCTAGGCGATCTACAGGAGGAGGCTTCAAGGATCTATGGCTTCAGCCCCTACAAGACACAGAGTATTGCCGAGAAACTATATCTCGACGCATTAATAAGCTATCCGAGAACCAATAGCCAGAAGCTCCCAAAAACACTGAACTATAGGAGCATACTAGAAAGGATCTCATACATAGATGGATATGGACAACTGGTTCAACAACTACTAGCTGAGACTAAGGGTGTTCTCAGACCGGTTGAGGGTAAGAAGGAGGATCCAGCCCATCCGGCAATATATCCAACTGGTGTTAAACCGGGTGATCTTAAGAGGGATGAGTGGAGGATATATGACCTAGTAGTTAGGAGGTTTCTAGCAGTATTTGCTAAGCCAGCCCTAATAGCTAGGAGACTCGTAGTATTATATTCTCCAACGGCTAGGAATATACTATTTCAGGCTTCAGGGCAGAAGATACTATATCATGGATGGCTACGCTATTACGTCTTCAACATGCCTGAGGAGAAGCCCCTTCCAGTCTTCCACCCCGGCGAGAGGGTTAGGATCGTTAAGGTATCAGTCCGTAGAACATATACCCGTCCACCCGAGAAGCTCTCACGTATAAAGATCCTTAGATGGATGGAGAACGTCGAGATCGGGACCGAAGCTACTAGGGCTAGGATTATTGAAACACTATTCAATAGAGGATACCTTGTTAGTAAGGGTGGTGCAACGACATCATCAGATCTGGGTATGGGTGTTATAGAGGTTTTAATGGAGTATTTCCCAGAGATCACGAGCGTCGAGCTAACCAGGTACTTCGAATCACGTATGGAGATGATAAGGGAGGGTAGGATTAGTAGGAGGGAGGTTGTAAATGAAGCCAAGACAACACTATTAAAGCTTCTAAGGGAGTTCGATAAGAACAAGTATAGGATCGGTAAGTTCCTATCGATAAGGCTCGGATACTTAAAGCCCGAGAATAAGTGTAGGCTGTGTAGTAGAGAGGTTTATAGAGAGGGTCTATGCAGACACCACTATGAAGCCTTGGAGAAGGTTAAGAAAACCTATGAGGAGTGGAGGCGTAGAGAGGGGGTTAGCTGGGAACAATATATCAAGTCTATTAAGAAGCTTAAATCAACGGGTAGATGGATTAGGGAAGTAGTAGAGATATTATAGTATTTATCTCTTGAAGAGATTATGATACCATATCGATAAGTATCCTATATATGGCAGTTTGAATATTGCATTATTAACCTCGACGACCTTACCCTCGATCCTACTATAAGGTATCCCCGGCTTCCCGCCGAATTGGAAATAGTCTGGTGCATTATTGTTATCGCCCCGTGTAACATAGTAGGTTCTATCATCCATCCTAACGATCTTAACGATCCTATGTATGACTAATCTACCATCAACACCCCTATAAATTACAATGTCCCCTACATGTAGGTCGTTGGGATCGGGTTTATATGCGAAGACTAGATCACCCTCTCTAAGCAGCGGGAACATACTATAGCCTTCAACAACTGCTATAGGTGTTGATGAACCCGTTACGGCTGAGAGGATGTATCTCATATTAAAACCTATAACTATAACAGCTATGAATAAAGCTATCTTAACAATCTCCCCCAGTTTAACCCCTAGGATCCTCTTCTCAAATACTCCCAGCATAAATCCTCTACTCTTCCTCAAGATCCTCAAGGTCTAACACTATTTCTTTAACCCTCCTAGGCTTCTCCTCACCACCTAAAACCTTCTTCTTACCTCCTCTACCCTCAACCTCTACTCCCTTCTCACCAATCTTTAACTTACTGATTGTTGCCCTCCATCTATAGCCGCAGCTCCTACACTCTACCATCCCCATAACGGTGACTGTTATCCTACCATATTTATCCGGGAATGGTGATACTAGTTGCCATGTCCTTACAACCTCTACATCTCTACTACCACACTTCGGACATACCAGCTCCTTCTCCCTCCTACGTCTAGGCATTTATTCATCCCCCCTCAACTAGTAGTGTTGTTATTGTTAAGATGTTTATAGCTTGTGGAAATATTAATGTATCACCCAGTCTCCACCCATTGATAAATCTATAGATGAATACTATAGTTACTGCCGTGAAGGGTATGCTCATATATATTAATAGCTGACCATCCTCTCGGAGTAGTATCGTGTAGAGGGTTATGGTGTAGAATATGTATGGGAATAGAGTGTATAGTTTAAGCTTCTTAATAACCCCTCTCAAATAGTAGGATAGTATAATCCATAATATACCCGTAATGGCTAAAACCACTATATCGAAGTATATTTTACCCATAACAATACTCACCAATACATGTCGGAGGCTTGGAAGCTATGCACTATACAATTATGACTCCAGAGGAGATATTTAAGATAAGAGATGTAAAGGGTAGGATGATCCTAGACTCTAGGGGTAACCCAACCGTTGAAGCCATAGTAGTTACCGAGGGCTATGGTGTTGGTGTAGCAGCTGCACCAAGCGGTGCATCAACCGGTAAGCATGAGGCCTTAGAGCTACGCGATGGTGGGAGGGATTACCATGGTAAGGGTGTGTCGAGGGCTATTGATAATATAAACAATGTTATAGGTAAGGCTATTAAGGGTATGGATTCACGTAGACAGGCTGAGATAGACTATAAGATGATAGAGATCGATGGGACCGAGAATAAGAGTAGGCTTGGGGGAAACGCTATAATAGCTACAAGTCTAGCAGTTGCTAAAGCTGCCGCCTCAACCCTAGAAGTCCCACTATACATGTATCTCGGAGGCAGACATGCAAACCTATTACCGGTTCCAATGCTCAATATAATCAATGGAGGGGTTCATGCGGGGAATAAGCTGGACTTCCAGGAATTCATGATCGTTCCAGCAGGGTTTAAATCCTACACGTTAGCGTTGAAGGCTGCTGTAGAGACATATCACGAGCTTAAAAGGATATTGAAGGAGAGGTATGGTGCACAGGCTGTAAATGTTGGTGATGAGGGTGGATATGCTCCCCCGATGGAGAAGATCACTGAAGCGCTTGATGTATTGGTTGAAGCTATAAAATCTGCTGGATACGAGCCTGGGAGGGAGATAGCGTTAGCTCTGGATGTTGCCAGTAGCCAGTTATACCGTGAGGATAAGGGTGTATATGTTATTGAGGATGTCGAGTATGGGAGGGATGAATTAATAGATCTGTATGAGAAGCTCGTTGATGAATATCCTATTGTGAGCATAGAGGATCCATTGTATGAGGAGGACTTCGAGGGGTTTGCCGAGATAACCAGGAGGCTCGGAGACAAAATCCTAATAGTTGGGGATGACCTATTCGTAACTAATCCTAAGAGGCTTAGGAAGGGTATTGAGATGGGTGCCGCAAACGCTGTGCTTGTAAAGGTTAACCAGATCGGGACATTGACTGAGACCGTAGAGGTTGTAGATACAGCACATATGAATAACTATAGGACGATCATAAGCCATAGAAGCGGTGAGACTGAGGATACGAGCATAGCAGATATAGCCGTCGGGCTTCGAGCGGGGCTGATAAAGACTGGTGCACCAGCACGTGGTGAGAGGACTGCAAAGTATAATAGATTGTTGGAGATAGAGTTTGAGCTGGATAAGCCGGAGTATCCGGGGTTTAAACCCTTCCCTAGGAGGCCCCTCTAAAACATTTATCCTATAAAAACATTTTTGTATTAGTTATGGGAGTACGACACCTATAACTATTAACGCTATAGCTGTGAATACTACAAATTTTATGAATTGCCATGGAGTCATCCTAGGTAGATACTTCACCAGCTTAATTAGCGTGTATAGTCCGAAGCCTATACCGACAACCAGTAGTATCGCTAACCCCGTTAATACCATAGCAGAACCTATACCGCTAGCCCCTCCAAACACCCTAGCCAGTGCTTCACCAGCTTTAACTAGTGCTTCAACACCCATATCCCATCACCACTATAATAATGGGTTTAAACTATATTGATAAACCCTCAGACACATGAAATAT
>JALVIT010000169.1 GCA_027028545.1 Desulfurococcales archaeon | reverse complement strand
ATCTCAATAGTTTATGGATGACGACGGCTAACATGTATGGGAAACTATATATTTACTTCATCAATATATTTCCATAATAGGATTATTTTACATATAGGGGGTGGAAAGATATGAGTAAAACATATGCTACACTGGGAGAGCTTAAACCGGGTAATTTCATCATAATAGATGGTGAACCATGTAGGATCGTTGAGATGAGTAAGGCTAAGACGGGTAAGCATGGTAGTGCTAAAGCCCATGTAGTAGCTATAAGCTTATTCACGGGTTCTAAGAAGACCCTCGTAGCACCAGTTGGTCAGAGGGTTGAGGTCCCAGTTATCGAGAAGCGTGTTGGACAGATAATTGCCGACATGGGTGATATGGTTCAGGTAATGGATATGGAGACCTTTGAGACCTTCGAGGTTGAGAAGCCTAAAGATGAGAAGCTGAGGAGTAAGCTACAGCCTGGTGTTGAGGTTGAGTATTGGATAGTTATGGGTAAAACTATGATTGTTAGGACTAGGTAGACACTATATTCTCGATCTACCCTAGATCCGGTATCATTGGCGGCTTCTCGGCGAGGCCTATTAACGGTATTGATAGGGCTGGTTTAGGTGTTTTTGAGAATCTAATACCTTCATCGCTAGTCGATATAATGATATAGTTTGAATTCCAAATAGTCTCAGCCTCTTCTCCCTCAACGATGTAGTAGTAGAATATTGGTAGTCCATAGTATTTATAGTAGTCTCTATGTATAGCCATAACACCTAATACAACCCTATTATCGTCTAGTTTAAACTTCCAGATATAGATCACTATATGCGGTGGTGAGGATAGGGACGCTGCCAGCCTAACAAGATCCCTTAAACTATTCATCTTAATGGCTAATGCTTTCTCCACCTCTCCCACTATAACCACCTATCCTCCTCTTATGTATACTTGTTCTAGCTATATATCTATAATATATTCTAGCTATAAGCCTAGATGAATCATCTGGTAAGGGTGTTGTTTTTATAATGCTTAATGGTATGAGTATTAATGCCTGTTCACCACCATGATACTCAAACATCTCACCCCTATCATCAACTATGATGGTTGGCGTGCGCCATGAACATGATCCACGATCACATATTATAGAGCCAGGGTGTATAATCCACGTCTTAAACATTAGGGATAGGGATTTTAGAAGGGTTGAATAGTTCTTCGGGGGGCTGATCTGAGACATACCATATACTAGTATGGATGCACCCTCAAACTTCATCATCCTAATGATCTCTGGATAATATATTTCGTCGTCGAGAAACATGCCAATATTTATCTCGGGAAGCTTTAAGATATGGATTTCTCTACCATGTTTAACTCCAAAATACCTCTCATACCTGTTGAGGATTATCTTCCTAGAGGCAAATATATCTGGACCAATAAGACTGGGGAGGGCTACCATCGTAACGTATAGTCTTGGACCGGCAACCTCTAGAAGACCGGGGATTATAGCATCTACACCGTGGTTTCTACACGTGATCCATAGGTTTAACAGATAGCTACCCTTTAGTGATAGGGCATTGCTTCGAAGAATCCTTATAACTTCGTTGACCCTCCTATACTTCTCCCTCTTCTCAGATTTAAACACTATATAATCTATTAGTGGTCCATGGGGTTGCATATATGGGTATATTAGTATCTTTGCATTATATTTACCGGCGAAGATAGCTATCTTCTTAGCCTTCTCAAGATTATGCTTCTTACCCAAAACATGTACTTCTGAATGGAATACTGCTATGTATCCAAGCCTATAGTCTCCGGCTGATTCATCTGGATAATAAATTATCTTGATCTCCGCACACCTCTCTACGTATGAAGCTCGTATCCCTCCCCAGAACCTTCTCGTTGAGCTCTATGAATATATTCCTTAACACCTCTTGGTAATCAACTTTACCCTCCTCAATATGCTTCATCAACTCTTCGAGTTTACGTGTAACCTCGACACCAACCACGTCTCCATAATACTTTGTTAGGAACTCGTAAGCCATAATACCCCTCTGTTTCGGGACGAAGGCTTTAACCTTCTTAGATAATGACACATATTTACGGTTTAAGAGGGTCTGTATGATCTTGGCATACGTGCTCGGCCTACCGATACCGTTGGTCTTCATCCATCTAATCACATCATGATACCTGGCTAGTGGGGGCTTTATAACCCTAACCTCAACCACTGGATACCTACCGGACTGGATCTCCCATACCTCACCCATACTTATTACCGGGTAGAACATGTTGAATCCTTCATCGATCACTCTCTTGACCTTCTCAACCTCCTTAACAATACCATCAATCACTACGCGTAAAACCTGTTTCTCAACCCTCATAGGCTTCATCTGGCTAGCTATAAACCTGTTAAATATAAGCCTATAAACCCTGAGATGATTCTTTGTGAGGGGTCTCGCGAGTATTAATGCTCCCTCTCTTATCAACTCCGCTAATCTATCAGCATCTATCGGGCGGGTTGGTCTTATAGCTTCATGTGCTCCACCCCTACCCCATGTGCGTGGATGGAAGTATTCCCTATATTTATCGCCAAATCTCTCCTCTAGATATTGACGGGCAACATTTATACCGTAATCGCTTATACGTGTACTATCCGTTCTATGATATGTTATAAGTCCCAGTTCAAAGAGTTCCTGAGCGATCTCCATTGTACGCGTCGATCCTAGTCCAAGCCTTATAGAAGCCTCCTCAAGTAATGTATCAGTTGTGAAGGGTGGTGGGGGATTGATGGTGTCCTCATAGGTTTTAACTACTTCAATCTCAACCTCTCTACCGATTAACTCCTCCGGCTTAGATACGTTAAGTCTTTCGTATTCCTGACGTGTGATCTCCACCTGTATATTGTTCTTATCGAATCCTACGAGTAGCCTATACCTATACTTTGATTCATCCATACTATCCCGGTAT
>JALVIT010000168.1 GCA_027028545.1 Desulfurococcales archaeon | reverse complement strand
TTGGATCTAGTAGAGCGAATGGATTCGGACACATAAGTGTTAGGATCGAGGATAAAAAGGGTGAGGGTATAGAACTCTAACCCAATGGTATACTCCATGGTAGTGGTAGATACTCCCTCCTAACTCTACCACCATACTCATAAGTGATCATATGCATCGGTCTACCACGTATATATGCTATAATACTCCTATCACCAATGAATGGATTATTACGTGTAACCAATACAGTATTATAATCATCAACAACCACACCCCTATCCCTCATATCCCCGAGATTAACTGGTATTGATGAATAACCCCTATACGTGTCGGATACATCACTGATCCCCTCCGGGACGACGTATCTAACCCTAATAATACCCCACCTCTTCTTACCAATCCTAATATACCTGGGTAGCTCGAAACCCTCTCTATAGACAACCACAGTCTTAAACATTGATCCAGGAGCTATAGCATAGTAGTGAACCTGGAGTGGATGGGCTATAGATGGTTTAGCCTTCTCAGGAACCACATATGTTTCAGGCGTTGGCGATAGGAATAACCTGGTGAAGGATACGTGTAGGGGCTCAGCCGGATAAACATATAACCCCTCCTCCAATGCTTCATCAACAACTTTATACCTGGGCTCATCGATATCAATGATCATTTCAGAGCTATAGCCTAGGAATCCATATATTAATGGGTAGTTGTGTATGAATAGTGATGACCTTATAAATGCGCCAGAGGATAATACCGACTTCTTTAAACTACCAGTTATCTTCGAAAATACTAGTAGTCCATGAACCTCTAGAAACGCTATTGCTACCTTCTTCAACCCTCTACCTTCTCCCCTTCTTCCCTCCTCCAACAAGTTTCTCAATTGCCTTCAGCTTAGTATTTGCATCATTCCACGCATCCATAACGATCCTTTTCAGATCCATTTCACGTAGTATCATATCCTTTAATCCAGCTGAGACCGTGTATATGGAATATGGTGTTTTCCCACCTAGATCTGCTATATACTCCTTATAGATCTTTACAACATCACCTAGATCCTTGGGTGAGGAAGCCAGTATTTTACTGGCAGCCTCATACCCGCTTCCAGCTTCGAATAGTCCAGCTATTATACCCGCTATATCGATCTCAACCCTTCCGAAGTGCGTTTGTGTTGCCCCCAGTCTATCTATAGATACTATACTGTATAATACTAGTAGTAGCTCGTTTATTGTTAGATTCTTCAAGGCGATCTTTCCGACGAATAGTGTTCCGGGTTTAACAGCCCTTTCCTGTAGTAGGGCTTGTCCGGTTACGTGTAGTGCTTCATCTACAGCATTCCTTGTGAAGGTATATGTTGAATCCTCCTCTCTACTCGTAGCATAGTATACGTCTCCCTCAACCCTACTCTTAACATTATAGCTACCGCCTTGAACGGCGAATCCATAGATCATGCATGCTGGGCATTTACCGCAATAACCTACGGTTGCACCACCAGCTGTTACACTAGCCATACATTTCCACTCACCACCTACCAATCCCTCAACATGTTTCTTAACCTCACTGTCCGTGTCGTAGAAGCTTCTAAGGATCTGTAGTGTCTTCCTACGTAGCATAGCCTGCATCTTAGTGTTTAGGATTGCTGGTACCGAGACGTTTCCGATACGGAATGTTGTTATATCCCCCTGCCCCTCAGTCCTGATCAGTAGTGGTTCCAACGCCTTTATAGTTATGAAGACATTTACAACCTTCCCACGGGGGACGACTGTATCCGGTGGTGAAGTATATTTTATGAGATTGTCTTTTAGCTCGGATAGGTTTTGGGGTTCGAACCTTTTACCCATACATTACACACCTCCCGACTGGGTTTTGGATATTAGCCTCTTAATAAAAACGTAATTATATATATCATTAACTAGATCCCTTAGTAGATGGGTATCCTTCTTCTCAACATATATGTCCAATAATAGCTTCAATAGCTTCTTAACCTTGGAAACCCCTTCAGCCAGAGTCTCCACCCTAGCATGGTATCCCCTCGCTTCAACATCTCTACGAATCCTTTCAGCGAATTCAGCCGCTGCCAACTCTATTAATGAGTCCCTACCTAGCTTATCGATTAGTGAGAGTTTTGAGAATAGGGATTCGAAGGCTCTATTGAGGGGTGCTATGTATCCATGCTTAGCTCTAGATTGAACATAGTGGTATTTATTCATCCACTCTACAAGCTCATCCAAGATCTGGACTAGTTTTTGGCTTTCAATATCTAAACCCATTAGGGACACCATCCTTATAAGGTTGATTAATCGTTCAAGATCCCTCCGGTATCGGGAGGGGTTCTCCATATGGAATAATATCCTATTTATAAGGCGCATCCCCCCATGGAAGACATAGGGTCCCGATCTATATAGGGAGTATAAACGGATGAATTCATTAGACACATCAACCCTTTCAATCCTTAATAGAATTGTTAATGCATGAATTAATGGTGCAGTATATAGTAGATGTACTGGTAGGGGCAGCCCCCTTCTAGCTTTTTTACCAGAGACATCGTAGAATACTGCATTCTGGAATACAGCATGGGGGGTCTCAACTGCATGCTCGATCCTCTGAACACCTATATGGTCTGATAAAAGGACTTGTCCACCGGTTAGTATCGAGATGAATGATAATATTGGGGATAATGCTATAGCAACTGTTTTAGATATATCGTATCCCCCTCTACCAATATCTAATAAGTCTATCTCAGGGCTTGATATGGGTATTATTGTTTCTAGATTATATCTGGCTAGATACTCATATGTGTAGAGCTCCGGTACATTACTAGCCTCTTCGAAGGCCTCCTCTAGGGGGATTATCTTCATTATTAAATCGTTCACTATGTTGTTGATTGTAATAGCTAGATTATACGTATTGATCTCTTCTATTTGTTGAAGCCTCTTATAGAGCTCTTCAATAATCTCGAATAACATTCCACCCCTAA
>JALVIT010000167.1 GCA_027028545.1 Desulfurococcales archaeon | reverse complement strand
GCACTACGATTCATGTACCATGCTATATCCCTCCATGCATCGAAAACATTATAGTCTTCAACCCGGACATATCTCCCGCCGGCTAATGCCTCTATAAATCCTCCGTGTAGTATGAATATGTATGTTGTAACAAATAATGCTATAACGATGACCTCGTAAACAGCTAGCAATGCTAGTGGGACGAAGGCTCTACGGAGAAGTATTGGTGATGCATAAGCGTATAGGAATGGTATACTCATAGATGCTAAAACAGTTATAGATGCTATAGCCAGATGAACCTTCTCGATCTCCGGTTCTTGGGGGTGGACGTATCCCTTAATCCTCCTACCAGTTAGTAGTAGTAGCTTAGCTAATACGTAATCCCTTATAATATATGGTGATGTAAACCATAGACTATACATTATGATCAACAGTATTATTGCAGCCCACATCTTGATCGCATGATTTATTAGGAGTATGTATGTATCAATGGATGCTGCAACTAGGAATAGGATCATATCGATCCTTATATCCTCGTATATCGTCTTGAAACGACCCTTCCTCTCCCACATGAATACATTTATCAATCTAGACATAGCATGGTATAGGATGAATACCGCAACCCCGTAGATCAATATGATCCATGGATAAATACTCTGAATAACTGTGTATTCTATCATCTTAGCCGCTAGATATGTTACACTAGCCATGCTAACGGGTAACACTATCCTAGGCCATATACTTTTGAAGATATATTCAACATATCCGATCAATACCAGGGTTTGAACCATGATAAGACTGGTCTTTATTATATCATGTGAGTCGCTATATATAATTACAAATAGGATTAACCAGAGGAGCAATCCCTCGAAAAATCTATAAACATAATCCATAACTCTAACTATACTATGGGTTCTAGACGACACGTTTTTATGCTGAGGCATTATTCTTCTAAACCTATGATCCATATTCCTCTAGGGAAATAATATTATTTCCCTTTAATCCTTCACTCCTAGTTGTTAGTATTGCTTGTTTAGCCCTCTCACTATATATCTCTAAGAGTTTTTCAGCAACCGTATTATCAAGGTATTCATCAAAATCATCTATGATAACTACTCCGTTAGAGTATAGTAAAGCTGATACTAGAACCAGTATTTTCACTAAGCTTGTAGGCATATTCAACAAATATATTGCTTTAGATTTAGCTGTTAATACTAGGTAGTACCTATTATCTATAGTCGACCCAACGGATACCTTAAGCTTTAATCCAAGCTTTTTAAGATATTCATGTATTATATCGCTATATCCTCTACGTATAAGTAGTAGATAGATCCATGGAAAGTTTGAGGCGTAGGGGTCGAAGATCCTTGATACATGTTTAGATGGACCTATGGCATTCTTCAAATCTATATACTTCAATACAGCGATCTCTCTAAGATACCTATGTGTAATGAAGACCGATTCGAAGAGTTTCTTTAAACGCATCTTTACCTCATTTAATAATTTCTTATCTTTAAGCTCTATCCTATAAACAAGGACTCTCGATATGATCTCAGGCACATGTTTTATAGCTTCAGTAATCCCTCCCCAATAGCTAGCCTCTATAGACACTAAGTGCCCTAAGCTACGCCATGGAAGGTTTGATAATATTATCCTCCATTTACCGATCTGTTCCCATATACTCTCTCCAGGTGTCTGATAGTTTTTCGGTACATATCTCGACTTTCTAACATCCTTTATCGATAGCCTACCATCCGATCTATATGTGAATACAGTATCGCCAATAATATATGTCTCTCTATATACTGGTTTTTCTACATCTACATCTACTCTGAAATAGTAGGAGTCCTCACCGAATTGTAATTTAGCCATTATATAGAATTCAGTCTCACCCATATGTGAATATATCGATGGATCCGTTATGTATCTGCTCTTCACAAATGAACCATAATAGTAAGAGTATAGTTGAAGGAATAATAATGCATCTACAAGGGAGGTTTTACCACTACATCTCTTCCCATAGATAATGTTTATTCCAGGAGTGTATCGGATATGCAGTCTTTTAAACCCTTTGAAGTTCTTTATAAACAATTCCTTAAACAATGCTATTCCCATTTGATAAATATTTTGTCCCCACATTATAACTTTTTCCAACCTTGAAGCTGGTCCCAATACATTATATCTATGTGTTCAATTCCTTCAATCTCTATACCCGGGTTATCTTTTGCGGCTTCTCCAACCACCCTATACGGTATATTGAAGGATTCGAGATCGTTTATAAATTCCTCCAGCCCCGCCGGATCCACATAGAATACTCCCCCATATTCTTCACCGCCACTAAGTATTGTGCTCCATAGGCATTCTTCTCTATTCCTCCTCCTACTACAGTAATCATCTATAGCTTCATAGTATAATGGTTTATTCTTTAGAATGCTTCTAACGCCGGATCTCATAGAGATCTCGTAGATTGTGTATCCGAGGCCATCGCTCACATCCATAGATGCATGTATGCTACGATAATGCTTAGCAACAATATGCGCTAGCTCGATCCTTATATGCGGTCTTTGAGTAACCTCTTTAATCCATGGATACATATTCGCATACTCTTCACCCTCCAAAGCAATCAAGCCCGAAGCACCATATTCTCCAACAACAACTATCTTATCACCAGGTAACGCGCCATCTCTTCTAGGAAGTTTCTTGGCGGATGTAAAACCTATAGCTGTCACACTAACCCATATAGAGCATGAGGAGTTAAGGTCTCCACCTAGATACTTCAACCTATACTCTCTGACGGCAGCGTATATACCGTTGAATAGATTTTCAAGGACTGATACATCTATTGATGCCGGAATACCCATGGTCACAAGTATAGCATATGGTATCGAACCCTTAACTATATGGTCTCCGAGGGCTCCAACAATCATGCTCCATCCAACATCTGCATATGTTCTCCACTTATACTTGGCTGCCTCAACATCTCCTCCATCACTATTAACAACTATTCTCGGTGCTTTAGGTATGAAGTCTCTAGCATCATCTAGGGGTCCTAGAGTTCCTCCTTCAACGCTTCGTGATAGTAGGGGATATATGATCTTATTGATGATGCTCTTCTCACCGTTCAATCCAATAATTCTACTAGGATTATCCATGTATAAACACCCCTCCACCCCATCATTCTATAATGATGTTTATACCTAGAAGCCATGCTGCCCACTTGATCTTCTCTAGTATATCATCTATGAGGGGTATAAATACATGGTGATTGCCCAGAGCTTCATTCATAAACCTATAAGGGTCAATACTTAATGGTTCAACTATCATCTGTGTCCTGCAGTAGTGTTGAGCCAGCATACCCGAATCCACAACTTTACCACGATATAGAACCAGTAATTTATAGTTTTGATCAACCCTTCCAAATAACACGTCTCTAAACCTAGATTTACAGACAACTGCATACGGATACCCAGTTTCGAAATGTGTTGTAGCCTTACATTCAACACCTATATTTGGAGCTATTGTGCAGTGGGCGAATCTAAGATATTTCTTATCAACAACTCCGCTCGGATTACTGATCCACCCGGATAAACCGGTTAGCTCTTTGGCTAAATACATTAATAGGAAGCTATGATAATCCTCCTCACACGCTACAGGTATTCCTTCAGCATTCAATACCGCAACAGGTATACATGGTGTTACACGATATTTCACTACTAGGGGGAAGCAATCTATTATTATGCCGGAATAACCTTCTTCAACAAGCTTCTTCATTCCAATATATATCCTAGCAATCCTATCCACATACTCCCTATAGGTATTTCTAAGATCAATATATTTACTAATATTACGTATGGCTTCCTCAACCTCTTCACTCCCAGCTTCTTCCCCCATCTTCCATAGCTTTTCGAAATCTATTGCTTCAAGGGATGCACCGATCTCGAGTATGAATTTTGCGGCTTCATCACCGAGTATACCCTTCTCATTTATAACCGCGATCTTCGACTGTTTAAGCCTATATATGGTCTTTGCAGCCTCCATAAATGACTTAATAGTCTTCTCTAGATCGCCGTAGTTGTCGAAATATACTAGCCTAACGCCTTTAACAGCGTATCCTATATATTCGCTGATCTTTCTCCTAGCTGATAGGGCTGATGCTAGACTATTGTGTTTATCATGGGCTACTAGTAGTATCCATCCGCCATTCCTTAGAGCCATATCCTTTGCCAAGCTACTGGTTCCACCAGTTGCATGTATTAAGACTAGTATATCCGGATTACTCCTATCACGTAGTTCTACCGGTTCCTCTATTGGTTCATCATATACGAATATATCGCCATAACCAGTGTATTTCTTGAAGAGATTAATCACCTTACCACATATTCCACTAACAAATTCTCTCTCATGCAGACTGCTCGAAAGACAAAATATACTTATCACGGGTCTCTTCAACGCGGCAACCCCTAAAATAAGAATATCCTTGATTGCTTAATATAATATATAAAATATGTTTATTGGCAATTAATAGATAACGTTGAGAAATGCCTCCTATAGAGGAGGGGGTGTAGTCTTCTAGAATATCTACGCAGCCTCCTACATATAGTATCTCTAATCTCATCGGCTAGGGGGGTTGTTTTAAGCATATTACTTACCAATATTAGTTTGCCCATGATATACTCCATTTTACTTAAGAGGTTGAGCTTTCTATACTCAAAGACTAGTCTTTCATAGTAGTTTAGAGCATCTACATAATATTTCACAGCTCTCCCTAGATCACCTCTCATCGCTAAATACTCCGCTACATCGAGATTAGCTTCAGCCATAAGGGTTGGAACAAGCTTTCCCGTCCCAAGAGATATCAACTCTATATATTCTCTCTGTGCCTCTGCATACTTCTTTTTAGAACTAAAATATTTTCCACGTAGGAATTTAAGCCATGAATTAAGGAATTGATCATCAACATGGATCCTATGCTTCACCACAGTCTTATAAGCCTTCTTCTCCTCTCCAAGCCTATATAGTATTATAGCTTTGAATACATGATATATCGGATCCTCTAAGCTCTTCTTATTATTCTCGAGGTATTTCATAGCCTCCTTAAACTCGTTATTAACTATAAGCATCTTTAGTGCTATCTTAATTATATCAGAGTTTCTACTGTATTCCTTTAATATATTGTATAGTTTAAGCGCTGTATCACGGCCTAGTTTTGATATATTGTATTCTATTAGTCCTATGAAGTTCGTAAGTAGTCTATGATCGGAGATTATCTGTCCCCTGAAGTTTTCATCGCCTACAAATTTATCTATAAGGTATTTGATTAGAGTTTCAATATATTTAGTATAGTTGCGACGTTCAAGATATTTTACATGGTTATATAGTTTATTCATAATTCTTAAATCTATTCTGTGTATTCTAGATATAGCTAGTAGAAGCATATCCAAATACTTACTACTAATCGCAGGGTTTATGTGTAGGGATATCTTATGTGCTAGTATCAGATAGAATAATTTCCTAACCGGATCTCTATCTTCAAGGAGTAGTTCATAGAGGGTATCTATACTTGATCTATAGAGTCCAAGCTTATAAAGTGTATATGCATACCAGTATTTTACAAGGTGTTTATATTTGTCTTCAAATCTCTTCATGAGGGCTTTAAATAATGTTGCAACATTGTTTAGATCCTCCTTCTTCCTAGCCTTTATTATACCAAGCCATAGTCTACACTGGTCCCCTATTTTAGATATAAGATCTGGAGGCATATTTTGCAGCTTATCTAGAAGATCAAGTGCTTTATTTATCTCCTCCTCAGCTTTATCGAGCATATCTCTCCTTAGATAATATATTGCCAGCCTCCTCCTCAACGTAATCCTATATAGAAGGTTCCAATTATACATAATCTTCGAACTCTCATCGATCTCTCTAATGATCCTATCAAAATCTCTCGGTAGGTCTATCCTATTACGTATTATGTAGAGGAGATAATGATTCATTAGTCTAAATAACTGTAGACCTAAATATGGATTGGTATATGAGAGGGATTTTATTATATTCATTATATTTGGCTTATATCCCGTCTTTAACCCGATAATATATGAATCTACAACTAGTTTAACCCTTTTAGGATCATACTCCTTAATCTCAGCTAGGGGGATTTTATCAATATTCCTTATTACACCATCTATATTCCTATTAAGATAGTTTATTAATACATTAGCAAATATCTCTTCTAGGTTTTCAGTCTTATTAGTTGTTTTACCACTAATTATTTTTTCGAATATATCGATTTTCTTAGTTAGTCTTCTATATGTTGCTTTATCAAGAAGATCTAGGAATTTACCATAGGTTTGCTTTATATCATTAACTACTTCTTTGGCCTTACCGATTTCGCCTCTACTAATATATGACCAGTATAGTAGACTGTGTAGATTGAACATTACTGGTAATAGTTTTATAGATCCATGCCTAATGTTCTCCTCTAATCCAATTATCATCTTATATACAACGCCAATTAGCTTATGATATTCCTGCATTTTCGATAGGAATAGTGCTAGATGGTATTTTCTAAGGATCTCTTCATCCTTTACAAGACATTTATAATCTCCTATTAGATAACATAGGAGAGGTGAGCTTCTATTTTTGCGGTAGTCTTCCTCTATATATGTTTTTAGATCCATAGTCTTTAATCTGGCTAAACTGATTAGTTCTTCCGGGATTTTCTCCTTCTTCATTATTTCCTTTAGTATCTTATAATTGGAGCTTGATCTTATAATCTTCCTAGTGATGTATTCTGCTATTATATCTTCTTTCTCGCCGATCAATATCTTGTATAGTGCGTTGTTTACTTCATCTAGATCCATAGTTTTTATGATGATATTATTCACATGTTCAATCTTCTTATCTATATCGAGCTCGGCTGTATTTACGAAGTGGTCGGTTCTAACATATTCAAGTAATAGCTCCTTAAGATTCCTCTCAGTTATCCTACCGTTTAGTATTGCGTTTGTGAATATTTGTAATCGAGGTGCTTGTGTTTCTTCGATGTAATGTATCGGCGAGATCGTTAGTAGTCTTCGATAGGTTTTTCCACATAAACTATCGATTATTTCCCTGAAGGATAGACCAGCACTTATAGCTTCATATTCATTACTTATTTCATGCACGATACTTGTTCTTGTTTCATTGATCTTATTCATTGCTTCCATATATCTCCTATATAGTTTTGATAATATGTTATCCTCCTCAATTATTTCCCCGATCGCCTTAATCCATTGTTCATGTGGTATAGCTATTACTCTACGGGTTATGTGTTCTAGGAATCTTATTCTTCCTGTTCTAACTCCTAACAGATCTAATAGTATTTTGATCACACTTAATGGTATGATCACTATATTGTAGTGGAGTGATAATAGTAAAGCCATTAGATCGTAATCGTATTTGCTTAGATGTAGTTTTAGAAGTATTCTTCGTAGAAACTCGCCTAGATTATAGTATTCTTCTCTAATATTTATCTTCTTGGAGAAATATTTTATATGGAGCCTTAATAACTCCCTTTCTTCAGGTAGAGCCATATTATACGCTATACTTTTTACCTCGCCTTCATCGTAGAGTTGTTTATCGGTGCTAATTATTATCGTCTTATCCCTATATTCCCTATCATAGGGTATTTCATTGTATCTAAATATTACCATGTTATCATATAGTTTATTCAAAACATTTATATTGATCTCTTTCGCCGAAGCAATAAACCACTTATCCCTCAAATAAGCTAACTGATCGAGTCTAGCATTATCGAGTAGTAATGGTAGGGGTCCATTATACCTTGTCGGCTCTAGACTATATGTTAAGGGTAGATCATATTTTAGCATGAATACTGATCCGGTGAAGTATAGATAGGTGGTTTTACCTGCAAAATCGGGTGCCAGGAGTATAATATTATTATGGTTTCTCAACTGTCTAGCTATCCATTTAACCCTCTTAATGACTTTATCTGTTAAATACCTAGACCTAGGGGGGATGCCGAGTATTATTGATAACATTGTATTATTATTTATAGTTACATAGTATTGCCTTTCTAAGAATCTATAGAGCATACTTAGATTATCCATTATCCTATTGAAAGCCTGATTAGAGATCTTCAATATTCTTGGTATGTTCCTAAGCTCACCTATATTAACCATGTTTCTAAGAGATTCTATGAATTCTCTACGGCTATGGGGCGAGTATATGTAGCGGTCTAGGAGTGTAATAATATATAGTGGATCCTCCCTCCCATGTAGATGTTTAAACCTATTTAATATATATTTATAATCCTCCCCTAGAACTGGTTTTAAGATATTTAATCCGGCTTCAAATCCATGATCGTATATAATCTTAGCTGGGTATATCACGGAGAAAATCCTTGGCTTCTCATACGTTAATGATAAGACCCTGTTAAGCCTAATTAGCTTCAATACTTATTCTTCTCCTCGGAGGGATATACGGGTTTAATCACATAAAATATTGTTTCTATGTGTGGTTAATATTTTTGATTTGAATATTTATTTCTTCTTAATAAAATTATATAAACCAAGCAT
>JALVIT010000166.1 GCA_027028545.1 Desulfurococcales archaeon | reverse complement strand
ATATGGATCTTATACCTACTAAATGTACAGTTAAAGATCTGGTTCGATTCCTCTATGAAATAGATAGAATATGGGGGTATATAGATAGAGAACTTTATAGAAGGCTTATAGATACAATTATAGATCTTTATCTTAGTCACGAATTAGAGGAGATCGAAGAATACCTCGTATACAAACCATATATTAATTTATTCAGAGAGGCTAACAAGAAGCAGATTATCCGCTTAATAGATGGTATTATGGATAAATTATTACACAATGTAAGAAATGTAGGGTATTTCCATACGGTCTCAACAATCTTTGACATAGGTATAAGATATATATTTTTGTGTAGTTCTTACGAGGAATTATATGGCAAAGCTAAGAATTTATGGAGTAAAGTAATAGAAACGCTGAATAATAGCGATGATCTTGCAGAACTAATAAATCTATATGTTGACCTAAACGAATCACGTCTCGAATATTTCCTAGGATATAATTGTAAAACAGAAGTAGAGAAACCTCAACTCTCATATTCTAAGCTAAGATCTCTAATGAAGAAAAATATAGAGCATGGTAAAAAGTACGAAGAATTAAGGAATGCCTTAGATAGGTTGAGAACTGTAGATAGGGAGTTAAGTAAACGATTAAGGAAAACACTAAAATACTATAGGAGAAAATATAGACTAAGACAATAAGGCAAAGTACCTAACAATGCTTACATCAACAAACACTTACTAATTAAATCCCATTATCATCAGATACTTAATTTAGGTGATTAAGCAGATTTATATATTGATGAAACATTATTCGGGGAAGTAGGGAGGTGTTTACTAGTTTTGGGTGGTATGGTTTTTGACAAGAAGGTTTTTCTTAGACTACTTGAGGAGGATGAGGAGTTTAGATTAGCTGTTGCAGCTAAGATAGGGTTACTAGAGATACTCAGTAAGCTTGAGAGCCATGATAAAAAGTTTAATGAAATACTCGAAGAGCTTAGACTTCATAGGAAGAAGCTGGAGGAACATGATAAGAGATTTGAAGTAATAGAAAGGAAATTGCTGGAACATGATAAGCGCTTCGAAACAATAGAAAAGAAGCTGCTTGAACATGATAGGAAATTCGATGAGATCCTTGGGGAGATTAAGAGGATATGGGAGGAGCTTAGAAGACACAATGAGATCCTCGACAAACATACCCGAATGCTTGGAGCTCTAGGTAATGATATTGGTGCGTTAACCGAGGCTACATTATCGCGATTTATACGTGATGACCTCTTCGACGAGATCAAGCTAATGGGTGAAAGGATCATAATGACTAGGAGAATGTATGTAGTTAATGTATACGAGGTGGACCTATATATTGAAACCGATAAAGCGATCTATGTAGTTGAGGTAAAAACTAGGCCAAGTATAGAAGATGTCAGGAGGCTATCACGGATAAAAGAACATCTAGCTAAGAAAATGGATAAAAACATAAAAGCAATACTAGCGACATTGAAAGCCAAGACAACACTGGATATACTAAGTGAAACAAGGAAATTAGGAGTAGAATTAATCACGTACTAAGTATGACTCTACTATAAATATAAATGGATTCTAAAAACTTAGACTATTCTAATATGATCTATATCAAATGCTGATGAATTCTAGATCTGAACTAAGCAAATAATCGGGTATATTATTTTTATTAAATAAGGTTCCTATTTAAAGTTCCTATTCCTAGACTTCTACAAATGCTGGAAGGAATCCATGTATCCTTTGATATTTTTTCTTAAGCTCTTCTTCTAGATGCTCTGCTGCATTCTTCGATGCCACTATTCTGAATCCATAATCTAGCTTCCATCCGCTAAGTAATAGTGCTAGTATTGGGAAGAATGCTGTGTGTCTTCTTCCTGCTAAATCTTTAAATCTTGACCTAATATTGCCTGTTGAACCTATGTATATTAATGGACAGTTTCTGATACGGAATAATCTTGTTAGTCTATTCGTAACGTATCTAATTAGTTCGTCCCAACCGGATTGTAAAACTATTTCCTTTAGCTTAAGCTTAGCGTTAATTAGATCTTCTCCCTTTTCGATAACTCTAATTATATAAACGCCTGGTTCTCTGGGTAGTTGTGAGGATTTCAATGTAGATAATTCATGCCATCGGAAACCCTTAAGTATTTGATCGCATTCACATTTTGGCCCTATAGGTTTGTTGCGGAATAGATTATGGCTAGACAAAGAAGGCTTATTAATATTTTGTATTTCAAGGGTATGGCTTTCACTAATAGTCTTAGTAGAGGTGCTATCAAGAATATTGGTATTGTCTATTTTCTTCACAAGCAATATTAGATCCTTTGTGACGGTAAAGCTAAAACAGGAATCATATTTATTTAATAAATTGTTACCAAGTATTATTCTATCAAGCGATCTTAGATGAACCATGATACTGTTCTTGACGATCTCAACTCTACATATAACTATCTTACCATACCAACTATCTCTCTTACGTCTACCATACTTTACAATCTCGCTAATATCAATGGAGGCTGATCCACTAAAATATGCTTTCTTAATTATTTCCCTTATCTTATCAATATTCTTAAGCCAGAACGCATCATATTTACTATGATAACTCATTTACTATCTCCCATAATGTTTTGGGGGAAGATAATAGTTTATTTAATTTTTGGGGCTTCTCTCCATATCTTAAATTCTTCAATGGTTCTACGATCTTTTTATTATGGAATACTTTCTTAACTATATTTGTATATTCTTTACCAGCAATCACAACGATAATATTATATCTATATAATCCTTTTTCATATGCTTGTCTTACTAATTCATCTATACTAATAACATCGCTACTCTTTTTCTTAAAGGTAACATTATATGGTCCAGGAACAATATCATCCGGTTTCAGAAAACCATATTTAGCAGATAGTATAATTCATTAATCCATAGCTTCAATACATAATAAGAGATTTGTCTAATTCCTATTATATGTTTTAGTCAGTCCAAAACCCCGTTATAACTTTGTATATTTTGACTGTATTAGGATTATATGCGCCGGGGGCGGGATTTGAACCCGCGCGGGGTTTCCCCCACCGGCTTAGCAGGCCGGCGCCCTACCAGGCTAGGCGACCCCGGCTCATTTATTTCTTGATTGCTGAATGGTTTATTAAGGTTATTTCCCAGTTCTCCATGTTTGGTTTTTGTATATTATTAGTATTATGAGGATTATTAATAATATGTTCCTTACCTGGGCGATCCATTGTATCGGCGAGTATATGCTCCATGGATTCTGTTCCACCGGTATCCTTGTGAAGCTCAGCATTCTTCTAAGAATTATGTCTTTGAACCATAGTAGTATTATGATGGAGTTTAATAGATCAGCTATTAGTAGCGTTATTTTCTCAGACCTCCTAACCAGGTATAGTATGTATATTGGTAGTAGATAGATCATAACCTGTGGAACCATGTATAGCCAGAGGATCGAGGCAGTAGCTAATACTATTAAACCCTTAGAATAAACACTACTAATCAAACTCTTCCCCCTACTACTAGATAGCAATAAGAACACAGATGCAGCATAGACAACTCCAAGGGATACAGCCCTAACATACTGCCCGCTACGAGCACCGTGTATCGCTAAGAGATAGATACAATTCATACACGTCAAACCCTTAAAATAAGCGGTCAAAGAACCGACACCATAAGGAGTCAATAATAGGAGGAGATAACCGAGTGCACCCCATAAAACACCGAGCAAACCATACATCAAAAAACCATTACCGCCACGAACATACCACTCAAATAATAGTGCAACGACAAATACAGAAAACACTGGATCATACATTATGAGTAGTCCGGAGAATATAGATGCTATAAACAAATGATTCCTCACAAAAAACATTATTGAAGCAAATAGTAGAAACAAAACGATAATGCTCCAATCATAAACCAGATATATAACGAAGCTTGGGAATAGAAAAACAATAGAATACTTATTATCCCCTACAACCCCTCCATACACAATATATGATAACATATACGACACAAATACAAGCATACTATACAATAAGTAGTATAGAGTTAAACCAAATCCACTACTAAGATCAACACTAAGTAGAGATATAGGTGTATAGACTACTGTAAATAATATCATGCGTAGAGGTGGATGGGGGAAGGGATAATCCACGTAGGGTATCCTAGTATTATTCATACCGTGCAGATAACCATTATACAGCGCTACAATATCCGAATACACTGGTTCAGATATAATTATTGAACCGAATAATGTCTTCTGAACATCTAATGGCATATGGATGATGAAAGAGGCCAGAAACACCACTACTAAAACCATATAAATAATACTTCTCCTAACCATCTGGTGCACCATAGAGAAACCTTATTATAAACACATAGCCCTATCAATTACACATGTAAATAATACAGCTGGGCATATAAAGGTTTAAACAATGAAGCTATCGGAGACTTTTCGAAGGAATATCTACATGGTACTCTTGCTCCTACTATTAATCTATGCAGCCTACAGCTTCATAACACTAGCTATGGATCTGGAGAAGACGGAGATCGAGAGGCATGGTAAAGGGTATGTTTCGGATGAAGTATGGTATGTTTCCAGTGCACGTAATCTTCTAAGGAAGGTCTTCGGAATAAACGCTTCAATACCCGGTAGGTATGGTGCATCGATAATATTTAACGAGACCATACTATATAACACGTTGAAGAAGATCGCTGCCAAGCATAATGTTTCAATAGTTGACTCAGCCTATCATGATATAAAGGCTGTATATGTTGAAGCCTATAGTAGGAGGGATATAGAGGAGTTTGCATCAGAGTTTAATGGTAAGGTTATCGATATAGTATATGGTTGGAGGATACCGGATGCAGCAAACATACATGAATACCTGAATACAGAGCATCCACCAATGGTTAAATACCTCATAGCATTATCCATAAGCCTCTTAGGCGATCGACCATTCTACTGGAGGATACCATCAATAATTGCCGGAGTCCTACTAGTCTTCACATCCTACCTCCTAGCATCAATGCTTACAAGTAATAAGTGGATCGGATTACTCGTAGGCTTATTTGTCACAGTTGATCCATTGACTAAGGCTCTATCTAGTATAGCCCTCCTAGACATATATGTTGCATTATTCACAACACTAGCCTTCATACCCCTCATAAGGAAGAAGTATATCTTATCATTCATCATAATAGCTATCGGCTCAACGTTCAAATTCAGCGTATTATTTGCTTCAATACCGGTGATAATACTTTATATCCGTGATGATTTGAAGAGGGATCCAAGACCATTAACGCTGGTCGCTTCGATTCTAAGATCAATCCTAATAATCATAATATTATTCGGGATAGCCCAATTCATAGTATCAATACCATTAATACTCTATCTAGGTGTTAATGGATGGCTCGACCAGTCAATATTTGGGGCGATCGCATGGCATACATCGGTTAAATGCACCGGTTCATGCCCATTAACTTCAACACCCCTAGACTGGTTTCTGGGAGCTAATGGTTTCCCATTATATTATTTCCCGGATAATCGTGGACTCATAGCTCTAGGTCTCTGGCCCTTCTGGGTGATCAGCCTGGCCTCCGGATTATTATTCCTTCCAGGCTACCTGGTTGATCGTAGGTTTGGATACTCTGATCTACTCCTACTTGGAACGTGGAGTGGATATGTATTATTATGGTTTATCGGTGGTAGAACTCAGTATAGCTTCTATAGTGTCCAGTTCGTATCACTAGTATATCTACTATTAATTGTATCTATAACATATATGCTTCTAAAACCAGTTAATGGTAGAAGAACTATCTACTACTGGTACAAGGTTTTAACGTGGTGCTGGAAGATATTTCTAACCGTACTAAGTATTAGGTAGGTAAAGTTATGGTAGGGTTACACCGGTTAATGCTACATGTGATGGAACATATCTTCCAGGCCATATTTTGGAATTGATTACTCGAGCCCTCCTACCTATGAATACATTGTTTCCAATAATGCTATCCTCTATATATGCATCATCATCTATGTATGTATGTCTTCCGATAATACTATTCCTTATAACGGCGTTCTTCCCAATATATACCCGGTCCATTATTATGGATTCCTCGATGATGCTATTATTTGAGATAACCACATAGTTATCTATTATCGCATTCCTCAACACCGATCCATCGCCTATACTCGTATGCCTCCCAACCAGTACATCCCCCTCAACAATAAGCCTCCCCTCCTCCATCATCTTAGCAATTGATTTATGGACTCTACGGGATAACTGGCTTCTACCGAAGGCTCTTAAATTCCTATATATGAAATCTATTCCTAAAACTTCGGGTTTAGCATTTCTTAGGAAGTAGAAGCTGGCATCCATATATGATTCCGGTGTTCCTATATCGAACCATATTCCTCGGAAAACGTATCCACAGACTCTATACCCCATAGAGATCATTCCGGGGATTACATGTTTTCCGAAATCCATCATACCCTCCTTTAACAGCTTCCCACCATAATCCGTGTTTAGGAATTCTCTATACTTCTCGGGATCCATTAGATAGATCCCGGTATTTACCAGTCTCGATGGCGCTTCAGATACGGTCCTAGGTTTCTCGACGAATCTAGTTATGAGTCCTCCACTACCAATTTCTGCTACCCCAAACCTCTTAACATCTTCAGGTTTCTTCAACTCGTATAATACTATGGATAGATCACAGCCCCTCCTATTGAAGTCCTCCTCCAGATTCCCTATGTCTAAGCCTTCGAATACGTTGTCACACTGGGTTATTAGTATTGGTTCATTGATCTCGTAGTAGTTTATTATTATGTATATTGCCTCAGCATTCCCCCTCGATACCACGTTTGGCATATATCTTATACGTAGTTCATCCCTACCTAGTCCAAGCCTACTAGCAATAACTCCTCCGGTACCAAAGTAGTCGTGAACCTGTATATAGTTGTGATAACCGCTCACACCCATATATACTACCCGAACACCCTGCAGTACTAGATTGGTAACTATGAAGTCTAGGATCGGCCTATTCAAGAACCTGATCATAGCCTTAGAGGTATCAACGGTTAAAGGATATAGACGTGAACCAACACCACCAATAGGTATAACAGCTACCCGAACCAAAACAATTAATCCCTCCAAGAAAGAATATATAGATAGACGGAATAATAAACAGTCAATAAATACAATATAGTGAAACCCATGAATATACTAAGAAAACTCATAGGAAGAATCGTGGAAAACATAGAAGTAGAAAGGAGGAAGACTAGGGAAGAATACGAGGAGCTTAGGGAAAAGTATTTATCAATAGGTATAATATTGGAAGACCTATATTGTTATTTCGAGGACCGGAGATGCATGGATCCCGAGAAGAAAAAGATAATTAAGAAGCTAATCGATAAATACGGCTACCTCGAAATAGAAGACGAGTTCTGGGACTGGTGGGATCTAGCTGAGGATTATAACCCGGAGGAATTAAGATTTTTGTATGAGGACTATTAATATGAATGGGGTGTCAAAAACGTTGATCAAACTTAGACCCGTAGAGGAAATCATAGATCCACCGGATGAATATGAAGAGAAACTACTTGATCTAATCGAGAAAGCATACAGAAGTAATAACAGGAAACTATTCAAGAAACTCGCAAAACTCTACGATAAAGCAGTATACAAATACCATATGGACTTCGAAAAAGCATATAGAGAAGCCTTAGAATTATTAAATAAATAGCCGAATCATATCCCATGTTGAACTCCTAATCCTATTTTTCTAGTTAATCTTTCTTCTTGGAGGATTTCCTCTACAGGATTCTAGATGCTTTAAAATGACTAGACTAATTCCACATCTCCTATATCGATCATATAGGTCAGCTTACCGGGTCGACCATATCCGAGCCCGTCTCCCTGTAGAAACCATTTCCTTTCACGATTCAACTACACACCTTGTTTAGTCCTACTTCTTTATCCGGTTTCTTTAGTATTACTACATATCTCCTAGGATGTAATAGCGATTATATTATCACAGCTAGCTGTTCTCTCTTTTTACCTCTTGTACCTAAATGTTATGTTATCCGTATTTTTTAGTCCATTTAACGAGGGCCTTTAATGCATCCTCGGTGATCTCTTCGAATAGGACAACCTTAACTCCGTCAACCATGTAAGTACCAGGCTTAACAATTTTAATCTTCTTTTTCTTCTTCCCACCCACATCATTCACCCGAGAAACAACAACCGATCATAAAACATACTGCTAAGCTCTCTTAACTCTTTCTTAAGAACTATTTGACTGGTTTTCTCAGACTTCTTATTTCCCCACCCCATAATGTTCATTACATATCCAAATGTTTTTAGTTTTCTTCTTTGTTTTCTACGCCCCTTCTACATGCCCATAGGTTTTATAGGATTCTAGAAACAGTAATTATTTAATGGGAGCCCCTGCGGAGATCCTATTAGCCGATGAAGCAGGGCCGATGAACGCTTCTACTTCTCAACTCTCCACCTATCAACCCTTCTACCACTTTCAGTTCTTATTGTTTTCTACACAAAAATAGAATTAATAC
>JALVIT010000165.1 GCA_027028545.1 Desulfurococcales archaeon | reverse complement strand
ACTGGAAGAGAGGCAGCAAAAACTAGAGGAAAGGTTCGCGAAGCTGGAGGAGAGACAGCAAAGGCTTGAAGAGAGATTTGCACAATTAGAAGAGAGATTCGCTAAACTTGAAGAGAGATTTGCTAAACTAGAGGAGAGGCAGCAGAGATTAGAGGAGGAGATGAAGGAAACTAGAAGGGTTTTAACTGTGATAGCTCATAGATTTGGCATATTAACTGAAGCTGGATTTAGAGAGGGTATGAAATATGTTGTTCAAGACGTGCTCGGTGTTGCAAAGGTTGAGAAGAAAACCCTCCACGATGATAAAGGTATAGTATATGGTCATCCCTCAAGAATCGATATAGATGTAGCTATTCATGACGATAAGCATATAATTATAGAGGTTAAATCTAGGGTTTCGAAGGGGGATCTAATAGAGCTTCATAGGATCGGTAGATTATATGATGAGAAAATAGGTGTTAAACCGAGACTAGTAGTGATTGCTGGGTTCATAGATAGGGGTGTCCGCGAACTAGCCTCAAAACTAGGTATAGAGGTTAAACCAGCTGTAGAGGAGCTAGAGTATATGGTAGGTCTATGATAATATTAAAAATACCATGTATTATCCTTCCAACCCTCATCTACGCTTAATGATGAAGAATACTAGGAGACCTATTACGGCTATTAAAGCTATCGATAACCCCACTATTATGAATGTATCACTACCGCTAGCTGTTACCGTTATCGTCGTCTTATTCTCCATTGATGATGTATGTGTTGTCCCCTGACCCGTTGTCTCCTGTGTTCTAGTTGTTGTAGATTGCTGTGTTTGTGTGTTTTGAGTCGTGGTCTCGGTGGTTGATTCCGTTGTCTGTGTTGTCGTTGTTGTAGTTGTGGTGGTTGTTGGTTTTATTGTTTTAACCTGGTATACCGTGATTATTCCATCTCCTAATCCCTTCGCTGTTGATGCTACTAGGTAGTTGTTTGTTATTAGTATTGGTGCGTATGTATTCCATTTAATCCTCCAATCATCTTTCCCAAACTTTCTATCGAGGTCTACTAGGTTTGTCATATATACTGGTCCCTTATAGCCGTTCATATTATTATAGCCGTATATCAGTGCATAGTTGTCTCCAAGTCTTGAAGCCTTAACAGATACACTATTGAATCCATTCTTGAACGTGTATTGGTAGAATACTCCCCTATCGGGGCTCCAAAGTTTTATAGTTGAACCCTCTGTCACACCGAGCACATCCTTACCGATAGCTCCTACACTATGGAATATTGTTATCCTCTCACCTTTCACAGTGTCAAAATCTTCTACTCCTCCAGTAGATGTATCGATCCTAAAGATCTTTATATTACCCTCCTCCTTCACTAGGAGGAATATCCTTGGATTTCCACTAGGGTCATCATTTCTAAATATAATCGATCCTTTACGGGATATACTGTCTTCTAGACGCCATTCTCCATCCTCATATTTGAATATGTATACCATTGGTATCCTGTCTCCCCAAGTCCTCTCATAGACCTTTCCAGATACTATTATCGTGTTATCGAATCCTATGATCATGTTCATACGTTCATCATCGAATAGTGGATCGTCGTAGCTGATCAATGGTTTCAGGCTATAACCTTCTACATCGTAGCGATATATGAATATTCCGGAGGGTTTAAGGCTCACTGGATCCCTCCATCCAACGACAAGTGCTGATCCATTCCTCCACGGTGAGTATATATCGTATAAGCCGATCCCATCATTAGGTTTACAATCCATCTTATATGGTACAGTATCCCCAATATGGTATAGGAATATGCATGCAGTATCGGGTTCAGCGGTCTGATCAGCACCAACACCTACAACCATATCATTGGAAACCCTCTCTAAACCAGTATACACCTCTACGGGGCCCGTCTTATAGAATACTTGTTCAACAATGCTCCAATTCCCGGTGTCAATTGTAGAACCCATAGTAGAGTAATTGTTTAGAATATGCGTTGCCGGGATGGGTAGAGGGGTTAGAATTGCTATGCTGATGAATACTAGTATTAAGATCGCCTTAGACAATAAATACCACCAAGCAATACACTACAAACTATCATTAATAATAAATATGATGAAGGAACAATACCTATAAGAGATAGGTAGTTAAGATACTCTCCTGCCCTAACTTGGTTATTCCGTTTCATACTTTTTATCTATATAGTTATCATCGTGGTTGTGGTTGTTTTAGTATTATCTACATCGTGTCCCCCATGTGTGAATAACATGTTAACAACACATGCATAGACTCTATCATTAGGTGGTGAAACTATTTTAGCATAAAGAGTATCTCTTAACCAATTCTCCATAACATGATTCAGCGAAAAACCTATTATGCCTCCACTAAACCATACCGCTATATTAATCGGACCAGTAAGTAATAGGGGGAGAAGGGATAGGAGGATCATCTTGGATAGAATAATACAACACTCCATATTGTATTTTAATACTATGATCATAAGCAAAGGTTAATATAGAATTTGGTTAGCTATAATAGATGGACAATTGTTAAAAAGATTTAGCATAATGTTTATTTCTTCCTAGTTAGGAGGAATAATGCCATAGCTATTACGGTGATCACAGCTATTACTATAGTTAAAGTGACTCCTCTACCACTTGGTGATCTATTGAGGCTGTAACAAAAATGGAATATTTGAAAAAGATTGGTATAAGAAGTTATTTCTTCCTCAAGAATAGATACAGCACTCCTGCTAGTATAATTACTATAATCACTACTATAGCCGTTATCGTTGCGCCACTTATAGCTGGTGGTGTTGTGGTTGTTGGTGTTATAGTTGTTGTGGTTGTAGTAGTTGTAGTGGTTGTGGTCGTTGTTGTTGTGGTTGGTGGAGCTGTCGTAGTTGTCGTTGTCGTGGTTGTAGTAGTTGTTGTTACTGGTTTTTGCACGATTATTGTGAATGTCTTGTTTGCGGTGTTTCCAGCCTTATCCACTGCTACTATGTAGG
>JALVIT010000164.1 GCA_027028545.1 Desulfurococcales archaeon | reverse complement strand
AATAGTTATTAACTGGAAACAAATATATGAGTATAATAGACATAAGCTATCAAGGTGGTATAGTGGATCCTAGGATCATTTCCGTGATTCTGATAATTTTATTAATCGCGGAAAATTCCATACCACTTTACTCTATGGAAACCAGCTACATTGAAAATAGTAATTATATCATGATTAGGATTAATGCATCCAGTATCCCAGCTATTATGGATGCTAGAGCAGATAGTATTACTGTTAAACTATTTGATGGTATGAAATGGTATGATGTGGAATCATACATGGTTAATGGTATTAAGAAGGCATGGTTTTCGGGGATAATAATAAACACCTATGCATCTGGTAGGGGGATCACTTCAAATACGAGTATATATCTCAAAATACCATATAACATACAGAATAGATATACGAATGAGTGGCCTATAGATATTGCATTGAAGCGTATACATTATAGGATTATAATCGATTATAAACTATCGAATGGATATAGGAATAGCCTATACATATTCTTCGATTATAACCATAGCGGCTATAAATATAATTATCCAAACAAAATGTTCAACATAAATAACCTGGAAAAAATGGAAATACTCAACACTAGGCTCGAACATGTAAATTCATATGTGATCGACCACATAAAGTATAAGATCATCGATTATAATGTAACATATGAAGAATATCTGGAAAACATTGAGAAATATCTAGAGAATACAGGCGAGCCTCCATGGTATATAGAAGGGGGTAAAAGTATTCCTCAACCTATCTCACACCCTAATACACCTAGGCCTGAAGAGTTCTACTATATTGATATAGCTAATAACGTAATACTTAACAAATATGCTAAGGATAGGGAGTATAGTGTATATGTTGGTTCATGCATATACGATGCTAAAATAAATCTCGATATTGAGAACGTATTGGATGATAAACCTTCAACATTTAAGATAACTATAAAAAGAATTAGGATAAACGTAAAATGGTCATCCTATGAGACAAATGTTATGGGTTATGAGAATATAACATATACATTACAACCTGACGAGAGAGCACACTATGAAATATCACTAAGCGATCTAGGACTAGTATCATATGAATGCAACTCATATTATAGATACAACATAACATTACATCTAGAATACGGCGGGATACATATAGATAGGATGTATATGGGTGTTATAAAGGATCTAACTGGCGGAGATGATGGCCCGACACCAGAGCTTAAATATGTGGTTCATGGATGGATGCAGAGCAATGATCTAACCGGTTTCAAAAAAGGAAGGGGTATGGCTTTAGATACCGATGAAGCAGTATTATTCACTACACCAGTTATAACTAGTTTCTACTATCCATTCAGTGATGAACTCGATGACGAATGCGGCATACACATTATTCTTGAATATAGCACGACTACTAGTGAAGTGTTTAAAGTAAAGATTAACGGTGTTGTAGAATACGAGACAATACTTAAACCCCAGGCTTCCGGGAGATCATCTATATGGATCCCTATTAGCAGGTTTAAAGATATAGTAGCCGATGCAATATATAACGGTGTGAAACTAACAGTATCGGTCGAGACAGATCTTCTACAGAAAACAGATGAGTCTATGAGGATAACAACTGCATACATTAAACTACCCATACATCCAGAGCTTTGGAAACCTGCTTCTGAATCATTTATTTCAACCCCCTACCTTATGACTTATGATACATTATACATATATAGAACCGATAAACCTGAACTAATAGCTACTGCTGGGGTATTTGTAGAGGGTATTGACTATAACATGTTTAAAGATGGTGAATATAAAGATACATTTGGATCCATTATAGACGTTATAGCATCTAGAATCCTATATTCCAGAGAATATCGGGATCATGAATACTATATAAGTATGATAAATGTAACGGTTCTATATTCGAAAAACTACTTTGGCGAAATAAGTATGGTCCCCGGACACTCAGCCCGTATTGATGGAGAAGAAGTGAATGCTTCAACAAGTTATAGTCTGGGGTCACGTAGAAAAGTATGTAGTCAGAGGAGTGAATATGGTTCTCATGATTCCTCTATAATAGGATTTGTATTATATATTGTAGGTAAATGGATTGAACTCATACAGAATGCCTATATACAGAAAGATTGGGGTTTTATAGAAGATGAAAACTATGAGGGATGGTGCATAGTGCTCAATGGTAATGGATTCCTCTATAAACAGGGACATATAGAACTTAGAAATGTTATAAATTTATTGAAGCAGTCGAGGTATGATGGAGTAGTAATAGTTAAGGTAGAGATCGCTGTTGATTCTAATTTTGGAGCTATAGGTTCTGGACATATCGAGATTAATGTCCCTATAAAGCATGGTAGGGTTACCAATCCCATGGAACCTCAAACCCTTAGTCGTAGAAATCCATTTAGATAAGAGGTGTATGATGTGATCAATATGAGGGGTAAGAAGATTTATTTCCTATTATTTGTCTTCATAGTTGCTATATTTTTTATAGTTGAGTATGTTCGTTCTATCCTTCTATTCTATTATATGAGGTTTTTCCTGGATTTTAAGGAGTATAAGGTATTTGTCTATATGTTTCTTTTATCGATAGCTTTATCCCTATTATCGGTATGTATTATTCCAGATATATACAATATATTCGGGAAAACCGGGAAGGATGATAGAAACGTTAAAGGAGATGTTACTAGAAGTTTTATCGCCTCCTATGGATCTTTAACTATTATTATCTCAGCAATACTATTGATCGGCTTCATAATTGCCCTAACTATTCCGATCGATCCGAGTAGGGGATATCCTCATGAGTTTATGGGTGCATTTGCAATATATTTTGCATTAGTTAACTTAATTATCATTATATTAGTGCCTTTACACTACGGTTTATCCCCCTTCATATATCAAAAGATGCATAAACCTACTATAATGATCTCATATTTCCACGCGTTTAGATATCTGGTCTATAATCTACGGAATTTCCTTAAATATATCGTGTTTGGGTTATTTATAGCGGTTGCATCATCGATTATAGTTTACTGGATCCTTAGCGCTTATGGATTAAATATTCCAATATATTATGACAACTATATACTCAGGTATCGAGAGGGTAGGGCTGGGCTTGTAGAGTTTGTTGATAGGAATGTAGCTACCTACGCTAATCTTGTGCAGGATGTGGTATTCGTTTTAATAGCTCTATTGTTTTACAGTTTTTACCTAATACGTGTTTCTGAAGAGTTTTATGAATGATATAATCCTTTCTTTTAAAGTATGTATGTATCTTCCCCTATGTATAAATATTTCCTCGAATAATGCATCCTCCATTTCGTCGAGTATCATTAGTTTATGCCTAATCTCTAGTATTTCGTCTAGGGATGCCCTACCACTGGATAGTAGTTGGGGTATTTCATCTATGCTTCTAATACCGTATTTATCTAGTAGCTTCTTTCTCTCCTCCTTGATTATTTCGAGCATCTCCCCTATCGTAAGCCTTATGCCTCCGAGATCTATTATTATCTCTGAGGATTCAATACTCATCTACACTACCCTTATAAGAAGTAGGAGGGGGTTGTGTTTATATATGGTTGAAATGGATAATACCTAGAAAATACCTTTATTCTTCGAGATAGTATTTTCGTAGTGCATTCCTAATATCTACTCTCCCAGGTATCGTCTTTGCAGCGTTTAGTGAGATCTCCCAGTATTTATCCGGTTTATCATAGTATAGTTTAATGGCGTCTATCAGCTTCATACTGAACTCCTTATAGTCTCTATCATCGATCTCCCTAGCCCTCGGATCCGTGTAGATGTTTATGAAGTCTCTAATATCGTCTCCGAATAACCATCCATTAACACCGTCCTCAACGATCTCTATAACCCCTCCATCACGGCTTGATAGGATTGGGACCCCGTTTGCACCAGCCTTCATATAGCTTGTTCCACAAGCCTCCCATCCGCTGAAGGGTGTGAATAGGAATATATCTCCTCCACGTAGTATGGTCTGAGCCTTCTCGATATCGTAGTCATGTATATATACTACGTTCGTTAACCTTAGATGGAGTCTTCTAAACCATTTAGCATAGTTTAAACCATCATGATCCCTTGGATGGGGTTTTCCACCAAGTATATAGAAGGCTTCTAGATCAGGATGTTCCTCGATGAACCTAGCTATAAAGTATGGCCTCTTATATCGTGCTAGCCTCCTAACCCATACCACTATGGGTTTATCACCTATGGATACATTCTCCTTATACTTCTTGACGAGCCCTATTAGCTGGCTTCTAGAATCCCTTCTAACCTCTACTAATAGCTCCCTATCGATCCATCCCCTCTTATATGCTTCATAGAGTTTTGGATGCATCCATCTCGGGAGATATATGCCGTTTGTGACATGGCTGAACTTATCCTTATGCTGTGGAAAAACCTTACCTATAACATCCCTCTGCTTCTCTGAGACTACAAAGGCTTTGTTAAGCCTCTCTAATGCGAACCGTGTAAGCACTACATAGTCTCCTAGGAAGCTTCCAAACTCCCTAGCTATCAGGTCCCCCGGGAATCCTGGATGACCCCATGGCCCCGGTGTATGGACTATTAATCTAAACTTCTCACCATTGCTTAGTAGTAGGAGTATGAGTGCTGTATGTGCTTCCTGCAGATCTATTATACTCACATTTTCAAGACCGATCCTATTCTTTAGGTAGTAGGTTGAAGCCTTAGCTAGCAGGGTGTATCTTAGGAATTGTTGCTCCGTATTATCCTCAACATATACTCGATCAGTTAGCTTCCTAGCCCACATTGGGCATTGGGCTTCAAATAATACAGCTCTAGCAGTCTTATACCTACGGATCCATGGCTGTATTATGATTTTCTCCCCTCTAAGCATTATCTCGAAGGGTTCATCGGGTCTAAGCATTTCGAGGCATTCCCTAGGCTGGGATTCAGGTTGTGGTATGGGTTCCTCCCCCTCAAACCTATAGTCTACATAGCCGTGTCTATAGTATAGGGTTAATACTAGATAGTCCAAACCCATGTCTCCAGCTTCAAAGAACTTATCCCCCTCGAGAACCCCTAGACCGCCAGCATAGGTCTTTAATCCCCCCAAGCCTATCTCGGGGGTTATACTAACTATAACCATGGGATATCACCCATATAGGATTCACAGCTTTTAATTTAAGCTATATAATGTATCGACATGGTATAAATTGGTTGGGGTTCAACATGTTTAAACACATGATTTAAACACATACTATTATTATTCGCCGAGACATATTACCTATTATGGTGAAAAAACATGCATCTTAGAGACTCACTCCTAGTAATAGTTGATGTTCAAGATAGACTCTTAAAAATAATACCTGGTAAGAAGGAGCTGATAGCCAACATCAAGCTAATAGCTGAATACTATAAGCGGAATAAACAACCAATAATAATGACTAAACAGGTGAAGCTAGGAGATATAGTGGATGAACTAAAGGATTACGATGATATAGTTGTCGAGAAGAAGCATTTCAGCTGTATGAGGGAGAGGAAGTTTAGAGAGAAACTATCAAGATTCAATGTTAGGACAATCGTCCTAACCGGTATAGAGACACATATCTGTATTCTCCAGACAGCACTAGACATGCTGAAGGAGGGATATACCGTAATAATACCTCCAGACGCTGTAGCTTCACAGATAGAATCCGATCACAGAAACGCATTGGAGTATTTAAGGGGTAGAGGGGTTGAGATTATACCTGTAGAATCACTAGTATATATGGATATGGAATCACCGGACCATAAACAGTTTAAACACATTCTAGAATACGTTAAGAAGCGTAGAAAAGAGCTAACTAGGTAATAATTGTTAGGGAATATGGCTTTGAGGATTAAGAGATGTATCTATGACATAGTATATGACCTATTATCGATGCTGAGGGATGAGCAACCACAATTAAAAACGCCACTATGCACTGCATCGAATCTACCATTAGATAGATGCAGTAAACTACTCGATATCCTCTTAAGATTTGGATTAATTAGCGAGGTTATACTGGATAATTCTAGATATTATATACTATCCGAGAATGGATACATTTATCTAGGGATCTATGAGGAGATGAACCGAATATTACCTCTAAGGTCACAAATTGTGAGCTAACCATATTTAAACACACCCTCTAGTATCTACATGGTGGAACACATGGCTGTTGAAGAGTTAAGGGTTGGGGGTAGTGTTAAGCTTAAGGGACCTATAAAGTTAAGGTTGGCATCAATAGCTGGATCGCTAAGTGTAGATGGCGATCTAGAGGTTGAAGAGCTTAAGATCAGTGGATCTGCCCGGATAGATGGAGAATTAAAGGCTTCCGAGGTTAAGATAGCTGGTTCGATGAAGATCACTGGAAAATCCACCATTAGATCACTAGAGGTCAGCGGCTCTGCAGATATGGATGGGTTAGTAAAGGCTGAAACAATAACTATAAATGGATCATTGAAGGCTATTGAGATAAAGGCTAAAGAGATAACGATTGCCGGAACCGTATCGGTTAAGAGGCTCTACGCCGAAAAGATCACTTTGAAGAAGAAGAGTAAAGCCTATGGATTACTTATAGGATGCAACGTGGAGATTGGAAAGGAGTGTGAAGCTGAAAGGATCATAGCTGATAGGGTAGTTGTAGGGAAGTCTTCAGAGATCGAATATGTTGAAGCCCGTGAAATAATAGTCTCTAAGAATGCCGAGATAGGATATGCGGGGTACATCGATAGATTAGAAGCTGATCCCTCGGCAACAATAGATCGTAGTGAACGGATAAGGGAGTTATCGGTAAAAACACCATGTAGTAATTAAACCATAGACTCCGCAAATATTTTTTATAATATCCTTAATCTCGAAAATGATCGATACTAGGTTAATATATTTGAAGATACTACTATGTTTATGGTGCATATCATATGCTTAACGATCTAATAGATCGTTATAGGAGGCATATCTCCCCAATCACTGCGGCTGATATATTATACATGTTGGCACGATACCATAGACTACAGGGTTCTAAGGGGTTATGGGATGCTGTTAAAGCTTTGAAGGAATTCCTAGATCAGCATGGGGTTTCATCCGAAGTTATACGTGTGGAAGAGGGTTCTAAGAGGGGATTTATAACAGCACCGATCTCGTGGGATCCGGTTGAGGCTTCTCTGGAGGTTAAGAGCGGTGATAGAGTTATTGCTAGGCTGGATATGAGAGATCATCCAACCCTCCTCTCAGCCCATAGCCCTGATGGTGAGGGATGCAGCGGGTTAGAGATCTGTAGGGATAGTAGGTGTGGCGGTGAAGCAGTATTAGCTACTGGTTATCTCTACGATATATATCATAATATAGATGCAGATCTAATACTATACTATAACGGGAATAGGTTTAGAGATGCGGTACCATATATAGGTTTATTCTTAGAACCCGGTGAAAGGGAGAGATCCGTTGTAATGAATATACCGTACAACCTAGCCCTACACCTCATACACCTCAAAGAGGTCAAGGGGGATAGGATAAATGTTTGCTGGAGGGCTAAGAGGATTAGACATAGACTTGGACTACCGATATTACTATCATGTAGAGGGGATGAACCCGGAGTAGTCTTCATAAGCCATATATGCCACCCCAAACCGGGTGCTCACGATAATGCTAGCGGCTCCGTCGTAAACGCATTAATATCGATCGCGCTTGGTAAGGCTGGTTTCAAGCATAGCTACTGCAACATATGGGTTCCAGAATATACTGGAACCGTTCATCTATACGATAAGACACCGTGGAGGCCGTTGGGAGTTGTCAATATAGATATGGTTGGCTCAAAACAATATGTGACTGGTTCAACGCTAACACTTGTAAACCCACCTAGAATGATACGTTACAGTCTAACACCTATAATATGGCTTGGTCTTAGAATGGTGATGGATAATAATAGCTCCTTCCCAGGATTCTCGGAGCCAGGTGTTAGATGGGGTGTTTCACCATATGGTATGGGTAGTGACCACGACATATATACCGTCTGGGGGTTTGAAGCATTAATGCTTAACGAATGGCCCAGTAAATACTATCATACGGATAGGGATTCCCCGGAAACAATCGATCCCTTGAACCTCGTTAGGACGACATTAGCCATACTATTGGGTGTAGACATCTACTATGGTTCGGATAACGGGCTTAGGAAGAGGATTCGGAGTGTTTATGAGCACTATCTCAGATCGATCTATTATAGTGAAGCCTTAAAGAAGAATGTATCGGCATCTATGATATCTAGATATTTGTTGAAGAAGCCATTATTAATGGAGCCTCCGGAGAAGCCTTTGATCGAGTCGCCATTGATAAGTAGATCACTCTATAAACTACTCGGTAGGGAGAGATACTTATCCATTAGGAAGATAAAGGGGGCCTTGGATGCTCTAGGTTCATACCTACCACTAGCATATGTGCTCGGAGTAAAGGATCCATTGAAGAGGTTTAAAGCTGAGAGAGTAATAAGGTGGAGTAGGAGGGATGAGAGGATCGTTAGGGATTCATGGGAGATCGTTAGGGACTTCCTAGGATGAACTATTTTTAAGGATTAACAATAATTTTATACCCTATAGCCAGTGTTTGGGGGAAGTAGTGATTTGCCAGTGATAAGGGTTTCAAAACCAGATCTTGAGAGGCTTGTAGGGAGGGTGCTTAGTAATGAAGAGATAATGGATCTACTCCCCCGTGTTAAATGTGAGGTTGAAGTGATTAGCGAGGACGGAGTGATCGAGTACGAGGCAACACATGATAGACCAGATCTATTCAGCGTTGAGGGGTTGGCTAGGGCTCTTAGGGGTTTACTAGGCTTAGAGATGCATAGATATAGCTTTGTCGATGAAGGCTATAAAGCATATGCAAAAAGCATTCCCAAGAGGCCATGGGTGGCATTCGCAATCGTTAAAGACCTGGATCTAGATGATGAAGCCGTTCAACAAATGATGCAGCTGCAGGAGAAGCTGGCTCTAACATATGGTAGGAGGAGACGTAAAGCCAGTATTGGAGTATATGATCTAGATAGGATCAAACCCCCTATATACTATGAGTTGAAAAGCCCGGTCTCAACAAGATTTGTGCCCCTAAACGAGGTTAAAGAGATGAGTCTACAAGAGATCCTCGTTGAGACCGAGAAGGGTAGGATGTATGGATACTTATTGAGGGGTTGGGATAAGTACCCGGTTCTTAGGGATTCTAAGGGTAGGATCCTATCCATGCCTCCAATAATTAATAGTGAGGACACCAAAGTTACAGTTAATACACGTAATGTGCTTATCGATTCGACAGGCCTCGATCCTAAGACTGTTGTTGACGTAGTAACTATTATGGCTACGAGCATAGCTGAGAGATCGAGAACTGGTAGGATAGTTTTCGTAGACACTATATATCCGGATAAAAGCGTTTTGAGAGCCCCCAATAGTAAGGGTAGGAGGATCGAGCTATCCCGGAGCATGGTTTCGGAGATACTGGGGGTGGAGGTACCTGATGAAAAAATAATTGAATCACTGGCTAGGATGGGTTATAATGTCAGCGTTGAAGAGGATAGGATCATTGCTGAAGCACCATGCTATAGGATAGATGTGTTTAGAGATGTAGATGTTGTAGAGGATATAGCTATGGCTATAGGATACGAAGTTATAGGTAGAGCTGCAGAAGAAATGCCTCCAGCAACCCATCCCGGTAGGATACATCCCCTCGAATTCCTATCTAGGATTATGAGGAGGATCCTTGTAGGCTATGGATTCGTTGAGGTTGTAAATTATATGATGTCTAATCCGAGGATCCAGCTTGAAATGATGGGGCTGAGGGATGAAATAATACTTGTGGAGAATCCTAAGATGGAGAAGTATACGGGGCTACGTAGATGGCTCACACCGGGGCTTTTAGAAGTCTATTTTGAGAACTATGAGAAGGAGCCTAGGATAATGATCTTTGAGGTTGGAGATGTAGCAATACCGGATAAGAAGTCTGAAACCGGAGCTAGGATTGAGAGGAGGATGGCCCTCCTAATATCCCATCCGAAGGCTACATTAACGGATGGCATAGCATATATAAACGTTGTATTGAATAGGTTGAAGATCAGACCAGTTTATAAGAAGGCTAAAATACCTGGATTCCTCGAACAAAGAACAGCAAAGATCATGATCGGAGATGTAGAGGTGGGATTTGTGGGTGAGATCCATCCCAAAATACTATATGAGAGGGGTGCTGAAAACCCAGTTGTAGTAGCCGAGATAACCCTCGACAAGCTCTTAGAAATAATCAGTTCCCAGCAAACATAGCTAATTAATATAGACCCCTGCTACAATATAGTTTATTCTGGATGAATGAAGCTTGGAAGGGATGACCCCGTAGTATGGCTATGGGGGATGAATTGACGGGCCTAGCTGATCCTCCTAGATGCTAACTCGTAGAATATTGGTGCTAGTATTGTGGTAGTTAATGATACGGTTAGAGTTGTATTGAATAACACATCATTTATTATACCATAGTCTATACCTAGTTTCAGCAATGCCGTTTCCAGAGACCCCCTACCACTCATAGCCAGTCCTACAACTATGCTTGTCTTCCTATCCCTTGTCCCAAGATAGGTTATTGGAGCCGTTCCTATGAATTTACCGATGACCGCTAGTGTTAGGAGTAGCCCATATAGTCCTGGCATCACCGAGCTAGGCTTATAGAATACACCGATCATTGTGAAGAAGAGAGGTATGAATAATACGTCGAGGACAACGGCGAAATCACTTATAAACTCGGATAGCGCTATCCTAGTCCTTAGGAATGGATCGTGGAATTCCCGACCCCTACTAATAATTATACCGGCCAGATATGCGCCTATGAGCTCGCTTAAACCAGAGATCCTGGCTATGAATGCTATGGATAATGCTAGTAGTATTGATATCGAGGCGAACCAGAAATAGTCTGTGCTCATAGACTTATATATTATATTATACTTCTTAACCAGGAGCTCGCTGAGGACAAATACCACCGTTAGGAAGATAGCTGTCTTCAGAGCCGTTAATCCTAGATCGTAGAATCCCCCGACCCCCGATACTATGCCGGAGAGTAAACCTATAACATATACAGCTACCACATCATCTACGAAGCTAGCCCCTATCAGTAGTGATCTGGTCCGGACATCCCCCCTATGGGCTACTATCGCCGCGATCGTTTCCGTAGCTGTGTTTGATAGTGTTACAGCTATGAATAGTGATGGCAGAGTGTTGTAGCCTATCATTAGTAATACTAGATATACTAGTGTGAAGGTTGTCAGTACACCCATACCACCCATAACTATTATGATCCTACCATACCTCTTCAACTCTCTGAAATCGGTTGTAAGACCGGTGTAGAACATGAGTAGTAGTAGTCCCAAGTAAGCTATAGCGTTCAGATCACTCTTAGGATATACTATTCCAAGAATATATGGGCCGAGGACTACGCCAGCCAGTATATGTGCTGGTATCGGTGAGAAGCGGACCTTTCTGAATGGGAATTCAAAGATTTTAGCCAGTACGAGGAGTAGTACTAGGCTTGTAAGTAGATGACCAGCAGGCTCCACAGCACCTCTTCACTCCATAGAGTATGCTGCTACAACCCTCCCATTCGTTAATACTATGTAGCTACGTCTAGCGATTATAGGCATAGCGTTTGGCCCGAAGGATTCCTCGTGTCTCAACGTGTTCTCGTCTATGGAGTATATCCTCGTCTCCCCCCTCCCATTCCTCTTAACATATAGTGCTACTAGGCTCGGCGATACTATAGCGTATTCTAGATCCCTCACTAGGTGGCTCACCCATTTGATCCTCCCCTTTAAATCATAGTTTAGGATCACTGAGTGACCCATTATTGATCCTAGGACTGCTATATTGTATTCATCTATATAAAACACACCCCGGGTGAATGGGGGTCTAAGGATCGTATAGTCTATTGAGTAGTCGAAGGTATTATAGACTTTAACCTCCATCCTATCAAGTATTATAAGCCCCTTACTCTGGAAACGCTCCATTCCAGGGATCTGGTGTGGTATTGGGTTGTATGGTATTAGTATTGGTATACCTTCATCATTTATTATCTCTTCGCCATCATTGTTATACCCCCTCGTATATAGGGCTTCCTCCTCCCTACCGATCACATATACCATATCCGGTGAGCTGAGAGCATATCCTCCGAAATTAGTATAGTAGTCGACAACGGTTCCGGTCGATCCATCAAATAGTATTGTTACTGTCTCCTCACGTGTAAAGCCCATGGTTGTTACAACTATTATGTTGTCCGAACCAACTATGTCGAAGTGGAATACCCTACCAACACCTATCTTTTCAAGTAGGTCTCCATTACCACTATATATCTGGACCTCTAAGCTATGGTCGGGGTGTATTATCCCTGTAACGCATATGTCCTTCCTACAAACCATTTTAACGTTTAAACCACGGATTATACGATTCCAAACCCTCTGCTTCAAGCCACGATAACAGAATAATGTATGGAATTCACGGCGGTGTTCAACTCTTCCACGAAGCTCCGGCTCCCCCATTGATCTTATACTCGTCTTACCGCTTAGGAAGTCGATCAACATATTCTTCTGCTCATTCCTACAGTATAGTCTGAAAACTATCCATTCATCCTGGAACCCTATACCATCCAATCCACAGTTCTCCGGCAGTGTTCTAACCCAGATCCTCCTAACAGCCAAACCCTATTAACACCTCTAAAATAATTAACGCATATAAATAAATGTAATTAATGGCATCCTATAAATTATATGATGGGTTTAATTGATTAATATGTTTGGGGTAGGGTATTTGTCGGAGGAGAAAAAGATCCATATAACACCCATGATTATCGAGGAAGTAACAGTATCCGAGAATCCATTAAGCATCGTCTATCCCTCATACTTCTACAAACCAGGTGAAGACTTCTATCCGGCAATAGCGTATGATCGGGCATTCATATACGTTGGAGAACACCGGATGGAGAATATACATGTCCGCCGTATAGGTGGGACAGACCATATATTCGCCAACAATATGAGACTAGTGCCAATAAGGGGAACCGTATACTCGATCATGGGTAATGGTAGACATATAGTGATAGCAGCACAGTTAAAGGAGGGGCCCCATGCATTAACGATCCTTGAGGGTAAGAACCCCATACTAGAACTATACGAGTTAAAGACAGGATTCCTATCAAAGAAGACATGTTATCCGAGTAGGATAGATATTGGCTTAGCTGGTGATAGATTATTCATAGTGGTTAGAAGCCGTGGATCTATGGGTGAGGAATGCCCCGATGCAATAATCTATGGTAGAGGTGGTGATAAATATGTTATTAAACAATATAAGAGGATCATACCCAGTGGCTGGAATGGTGAATGGTATACATACATGGTTATTGAGCATAAGAAGATAAACCTAATAGTATCCTTCTATGATGGTAGGGAGAAAAAATACAGTTTCCCGAAAACATTGATCCCCGAGTCATTTATGATCCCCGGCTCAGTCATATCCGTCGATAAGGACTCTATAATAATGAATAACTCATATGAGTTGATGAAGATCAATTTGAAGGGTAAGAGGGTTGAATGGAGGAAAACATATAATGGAGTACTATATTCTCCAAGAATACTCTCCGAGAGGAACGATAAGGTAGTAGTATATATAGGTCCAAGGCTCGACATAATAGATAAGGAGTCTGGAAATGTTGTGATTAGTAAGGTGTTTGAGAGGGATATTACCTCAGCAACAATAGATGGCAACCACCTACTGGTAGCAGTTGGAAACATCCTCTACTACTACGAGATCACTGGTAGAGAGATCGCTTTGAAGGGCAGATACAATATACCTGGAAACGTTAACGGATTAAACAAATACATGAACAATACATTGATAAACTATATATCCCCCGGAAACATGACGAAGCTAATCTATGCAGACTATAGCGATGCACTAACACTAGACATCCCAGTATTTAAACTACCAACGGGTTCAACAACAACACACGAGTTTAGAGAGGTTACACCAAGTATAAGGATCGTTAAGAAGCCTGAAGCACTAATATACTTCTTCCAAGAGGGTGGGAAGATCATTGTGGCGGATAAGGGTAGTAAACCTGGAACGTATATAAGCCTGGTAGAATTCAATATACCGGGCTTCCTCTCCGTCCTAGATGAGATCAAGATCATTATTGAGAAGCTTGAAACAGCCTTTAAGAGGATAAAGATCCAGCCAAGGATCGTGCCAAGTTCTATGGGTCCATATATACCAGTTATAATTGAGCCAGCGATAGATATCGACGAATTAACATTTGTCCTGAGGAGTAGTAGGGGGGAGATCTATGGTTCTTCACACATACTATACAATATTTCTAGGAGGAGGATGATCCCAATATATATTCTATGGGCTAAGGAGGGGATACATAATGCAGAGATCATAGCAACTGTGTGGAGTAAGAGGAATATGTTGAGGGAGAAGATAAACACTAAGATCATAGCCGAATACGATGTGCCGCCATTCCACCTAAAGGTATCAGCAGATACTGTCCGGATATGGTCTCCATTCGATATAGATGCGGCGAGGATAAAGTTTGAATCACCGGGTGCGGAGTATACGATAATACATGATCTAAGGGCTGGATGGAACGAGATAGATACCCATGGAATAATACCCGAACAAGTCAAGATCACATTGAGGAGTGGGATCGTATATGTTGTTAAGAGGGGTTCCAGTTGGATCCAATTATCGAAGCCTTAAAGCTTAGCTTTATCTTCGCACTGATAGCACTACTAGTAGAAGCAATAGCTTTAATCATAGAGCATGGGAGGGGGAAGTCAGAGGAGGGATCTGATTAAAACATATATTTCATCTATAAGCTGTTCTAATCTATCAATTCTATCCTCGAGGGCTTTGACTCTCTCCTCTAATAATGTCAATCTTTTATCTATATCCTCCTCAGACATGCCTCCACTAGACCCCCGTAATGCTTAGCCGTGGTTATGGGTGTGTGGACCCCTTATCCTCCTAGCTTCACTTATAAGATGATCCACTAGCTCCAGTAATATTTTTAATCCAAGATCAACGGCTCCGGCAGAGCCCGGTAATATAACGACCGCTCTTCCATCATATAGTAGGTATAGCTCGCTCCTACTGATCAAACCCCTCCCACCGATTTCCCTATAAGATTCTAGCCTGAATAGTTCCCCAAAACCCGGTATTTTCCTCCACGCCATAGACTCTACGATGTCAACGGATATATCGCGAGGGCTGGGACCCGTTCCACCGATCACTATTAATGCATCGGCATCCCTACTATTCCTTATAGCTTCAATAACCATTTTGGGATCGTTTGGGACAATGACTTTACCAATGACTCTATATCCATTGTTTATGAGGATCTGTTTAGCCCTCTCACCACTAAGATCCCCTTTTTCACCCCTATAGACGTGGTCACTTACAACTATTATCCTAAAGGCTAACACATCTAACCCTCCGGATCTCAGAGTTTATATTTATATATAGCGTCTTCGGTGATTAATACCAGTTCCTTCTTCTTCTCATCATATATTATCGGTTTACCCATGTTCTTAGACATTATAGCTAATCTATCCGGATCATTAATGATTATTACTGGCTTATCGCTTTCATGTATTACCTCTCCATTGATGATTAATCTACTATATTTTTCGAGGGGTGTTAGAATTCTCATCCTTCGCCCAGAGCTTATATAGTTGAGTATGGATATCGCAAATATTATTGAGAGGGTTATTGTTGTGTAGAATGTATATGTTCTGAATGTTCTTATAGGTATATTTGCTAGTCCTATATTAAAATAGTTTATCTTCCTCGTGGTTTTCTCGGAGGTATATTTCTTATCCATGTTAAACCATGAGATCCTTATAGTATTCGCATCCCGATCGAAATATATTGTTATCTTTGGTGATACTTCATAGGTTCTTGATACTCCATTACTATATGTTACTACAGCTTTATACATTATAGTGATCGTATACTCGTATCTTGGAACTCTAACACCGATCTCATCCTCTATGGTCTTAACTAGTTTATCCATGCCTTTAAAATCTACTATTAATAGGAGTCTTAGGGGATTGGTGGATTTGATCACATCTATTAATGGGTATTCTCTCCCATATATGCTTGTTGATAAATACGTTTTCAGACTATATGTCTCATTTATTCTTAAAACCTTACCGCTGGTTATTGAAGGTGTGAATCTAAGAGATATGTTTAATCCTTTAACAAGGTCATAGTACGTTTTGCTTGTTTCAACATATTCTCTATAATCATATATTATCACCGGTTTTACTTTGAATACGCTTCCAGAGTCAACCCTTATCTCCGCTAATAGTTTCTTGGTAGTTATTACGGTTTCCGGTTGAACTCTATAACTGATTGACAGGAGTATCATGGATATTATTAATATTATTGAAAGGGTTACAACCATTATCTTGGATAATGAATCCCTACTTATATGGAATACCTTTGAGAGGTTTAGATTGATCACAATATATACACCGTCTTTTTGAACATGCTATATATTATTGAGAAAAGTAATAAGCTTATTGCGATACTCGTAACCTTCATCGGGTCACCAATATATTTCCTGATGAGTATGGTTGGGTTACCTAGATATGGTATGGTTAATACAACTTTGCCTAATACTTGTTTACCCTCTACAACCCATGGATCTATCTCCTTATTTGCATCACCTTTAGTAATATAGAACAGCTTATTGTTCCTCTCATAACTATAGACTACTCGATGAACGATAACGTTGTTTAATGCTGTGAACGCTATAATATCGCTCTCACCTGGTCTTCTATCATTTATATCTATAACAACTACGTCTCCCACATTAATTGTTGGATTCATGCTGCCGGAGATTATTACTAGTGGTCTATAGCCTATGATGTATAGGACTAGTATTATGATTGATAATATCAGTAGGGTATATTCGAATAATTCTTTGAAACGCTTCATCCTCTCTGTGAAGTATCTTCTCCTAACCCTGATCTTCCTCTCACGATATAGTGTTATGACCAGTATGAAGGATTGGACGATCAGTATTAATCCGAGGACAACCCTCTTCATAAGTATGTTTAATATTGGTTGGAGAGGTGATAGGTTTATCATAGTATATATTGGAAGGATATAGCTTACCTGGTTCTTGAAGCCATTAAGTATTGATATCATGGTTGTCACATAATTATATCCCATAAATATTATGTATAGTGAGAGGGTTGACAGGTTGATCTCTGTTAATCCCAGTAGTTTCATGTAGAGTATTGTTGTAATTGTCGAAACTATCAGTGCTTTAACATTATTATCCTTAACACCTATGTTATCAACCAGTATCCTCCTAAATACTTCACAGCCTAGAACATATGATATGGTGAATACGATGTTTAACGTATAGCTGAAAATATTCAAAATACTTGTATTTAAACCTAGTTCGAAGAATAACCCTGTTAGAAACCATGTCGGTATGAATAGTAGCGATGTATAGATTGTGGCTAGTCTAAGCTCCTCACCATAGAATCTATTCCTACTCCAAAACACGTAGTAGGCGATGAAAACCGTGATAAATATTATTGATGGTATGAGGTTATAGGCTACACCATATAGTATATCCGTAAATACTATGATGAAGGTTATGAATAGAACTAGGACTAGAATTAGTGTAAACCTATGTGTCTCCAATATACTCCACATCACGGATACGCTATATGGGTTTAGATATGTCTAAAAAAGATTAAACTATTACGGTTCGTTATGGAACGTGATATTCATTCCATTGAATTGCATCAAGCCTAAGATACAGCGTTAGATTGGAGTCTTGGGGTGCTTCCTGTAGAATCGTTAAGTCTAGACTTATATCAATACTCTGACATGGGTGGAGTTGTTTACCGAAGTTATCTCCCCACCATATCAATATATCTGGTTTTCCATCACTATTCAAATCTACTCTTACACCTTCCTGTGTCTGGTTCTCGTTTACCTCGTAGAAGTACCATTCATGTGTTCCATTGCTTATTGTTAGCCTCCATAGCTTCACTGGTATTGTTCCGTCATTGTGCACTTTGAATGCTATATGTGTATAGTACCATGGATAGACGTTGTGTAGATGTATGATCATAGTCTCCATGTCTCCATCATAATCGTAGTCTAGGAGGGATACATTTGTGCATCCAACATCCTTATCCAGCTGAATAGCTCCCGGTGATGGTAGGTATGATGCATTCCAGTCGTTACCCCGGAAATAACCATATCCCGGTGGTAGTCCGCATGCGTCGAGATAAATCAGCGATCCATTTACGAATTCTATCTCTACACGTCCAGTCTCAACATATACATTTGTCCTCAACGTATCACTCCACAACGCTATACCGGTTACTATCGATGATGCTAGTGTCGCTATTATTAATCCTATTATTAATGTTCTATTCATTATGTGTTACACCTTATATGGGTTATATGGGCGTGAAAAACCCTATGTTTCGCTGTTAGCCCTCTACTACTTTATGGAACCTCGTTCCACTGTGCAAATACGAATTCAACGTCGAAGTAGTAGTCGTGTCCCTGTGTTGCATTCTGTAGCACGATTATCTGCATTATAATTGTTATGTTTCCGCCTGGATGGATCTGTGTATCTGATGGTATGAGCATTGAAACGTTTAATCCTTCCTCGTCATCGTATGTCCAGTTTGAATAGGTCCAGTTGAGTAGTTTTACAGGTATAGTACCTATGTTATCCACAACCATGGTTATATTTACAGCATATCCTGGATACGCGTTTGTTATATTAACCTTGATCTTCACGGTATTGTTATAGTCATCGTATAACTCCGGCTCTACACTGCATGATGCGACATCTTTCTGCTCGGTATTGTTGAATCCCGGAGCCTGTGGATCAGGCCCTGTATCACTGCAGTTGAAGGCACTCCATTTAACCTTCACAGTACCCGTATGTATATAGGTGTTTACCCTTAACGTATCATACCACATGGCTACGGCCGCGCCGAAGCCTACTAGTAGTACGGCTAACATGGTTATTCCTATTATCTTAGTATATGCCTTCATATTATTACACCATACTCTGGTTGGATTAGGGTATATTCTATGGTTTTAAAATAGGTAGTGTAAAGGGGATTCATTTATTTGGTACGTATAATAAATCCGGAGAATACATATATTTTAAAGCATATAGTTAAATTAGATTAATAAATAAAAGAAGCTACTGTATAGCTCAAAACTATTAGATGATAAAAATGAGCAAAGATATGCCCGTAATTGATATCAATATAAATGTATTAGGGCCTATCAAGAAGAGTAGAATAAGGTTAGAGAAGGGTATATCAATATTATATGGGCCAACAGCATCGGGTAAATCAATATTATTGTCTACGCTTACCGCCATAATGTATAAAAACTTGGGGAAAAATTCGATGACGTGGTTAAGGAATTATTGGATCTTTACCCATTTAAAGAGATCGATATAGTTGTTAATAATGTGAAGATAAAAGATCAAGATTCATTGCTTAAAGAGAAATTATCGGATGAAAAGGAAACATATCTTCCATTATTTTTGCCTACAAATAGACTAGCCTTCTTTTACCTAACTATACCATTCTTTAGAAGGCTTTATGGAAATGCTTTAGCATGGATCATAAAAGGTGAGACATTATCTAAAGCATTTGAAAAAGAATTGGAGAGAATGGAAAAGCTTGTTAAGAAATACGACGAATTAAAGGCTGGATTATATTATTCGGCTTCATCCCCCTTAGCTTTTTTAACTACCGTGATATACGTAATAGCTCTAGGAAATCTTAATATAAATCCAGACATACAAAGTAAAGTATTAGAAATATTCAAAGAATATTTTGGTTATTTAGGTGAGGTTGAAATTCAGGATAATATAGCTATGTATAAACATACTAGTGGATTTGCAACACCAATTATTAAATCATCCGATGGCATAAAGGAGATAAGTTACTTAGTTTTTGTTCTCGAGGCATTCAGAGATATACCGTTGTTTGTTGGAGTAGATGAGATCGAGCTACATTTATATCCTCGTACACTTATTGACCTGCTTGAATACCTATTAGATGTTAGTAGAAAGACAAATAATATCTTTATATTTATATCTCATAGTCTATTTGTGATGGAGTGGGCTATAAAACATATTCTCAGGGGAGAACAGGTCAATTTATATATGTTATCTAAGAGAGAGGATGGATACTATGAGTTAAAGATACCAGATTTAAGTAGGCCAATTAAAGATTTTGAAGAACTCTACTTGAAAATACTTCGCGAACATAAAGAGTTAAGATAATGGATAATTGTATAATTAATTGTTTTAAATGTATTACAGACAATACTAAAAAGTTATTGTAGATACAAACATTGAATATAATAAAATAAATGAATACATCAAAAAAGGATATATTATATTAATCCCACAAACATACTGCTTTGACTATATAATTTCCATAATAAATCAGGTAGTGAGTCGTGTAGCACGTAGTATGAGAGATTACTTGATAGAGGATCTTAATATTAGAGAAATTAGTAGGAGTCTGATCGAGGAGACTATATAAAAGACGTCGCTATCAGAGATTATATAAGGAACTCCCGAAGTTATAGGGAATTAAGTGCGAGGAATAAGGTCTTAATATGCAATATATTTAGTAAGTGCGCTGAAGAAACTATGAAGAATTTGAAAAATTTATATAGCATAGATGAAAGTTTATATAATAAAATATTAAGGGATTTTGATCACTACTATTTAGTATTATATTCTCATAAAACATGTAATAAGGGTTACTAGTATAAAGCTTCAAACTGGAGATAGAGGGCTTATTAAGCTTATTAAATTAGTTGAGATTATAGATAGTGGATCAGATTAGATCTTTTTGATTATGGGTAGTTTTAATATGTTGAATAGATCGTGTAATATTAGCAGACTTAGTGTAACAATTACTATTCTTAAATACCTTAGAGACTCCCTCTTCTCACCTATAACTGGGTGTTTCTCGTAGAAGCGGTTGAGCATCATTCCTAGTTCATTCATGTATTCAACCAGTTTGTTGGGCTCCATGTAATCGGCTGAAGTAATTAATACCTCTCCGTAATCGGTAAGCTTCTCCAAAATATTCCTCTCCTCAACGCTTAGCTCTACATCATCCCCTATACTATGATAGACATTTAATATTCGAGTCTTCAACTCCACGATTTCATCTAGTGGTTCAATACCTAGATACCTTCTCAAAATACCCTGCAGTCTTACAAATGTATATGTTATCCATGAACCATATAGGTATTCGCGTAGCTTATCGGGTTCGAACACTAATACCTTCTTTGGATCAATACTTGATAGTAATACTCTAATATTCGTCACAGCTAGTTTAGATGCTGTATCTCTAAGCTCATCATAGTTGAATTTCCTCCTACCAAGTCTGAGCTGTGTGTCTAGATAATCAAGTATTATGGTTTTGACGTAGTCTCTGAATAGTTCATCCAGTGTATAGTATATTCCGCGGCGTCCACTCATACTCCTACCCTTCAAATGAACCATTTCATATTGGAAATGGATAAGGTTCTCGGCTATATCGCGGTAACCTAGTAGGTAGAGGATCGCTCTGACCTGTTTCTGCTCCCGATCCTGCTCGTGGGCTATGACGTTGTATACTTTATCAGCGCCTAGATCCAGGAATTTGTATATGCTATAGGCTATATCCCTAGTAACATATAGTGTTGTTCCATCACTCCTCCTAAGAACAACCCTTCCCGGCTTATCTCCGCCGAAGATCAATCTAATGTATTCGTGTTCCTCAGCCGCCTTATCCAGGTCAACTATAACAGCCCTACCATCGATAATAGTGTATGGTAGTTTTGAAGCCTTCTCAACAACCATTCTAGTATATTCTAATATTCTCCGATCACTCTCCCAATCATACCCCTCAAACCAAATATTTATGTTTTTAAGGGTCTCCTTAAACCCCTCTAAAACCATTGATGTAGCCTCTCTAAACAATTCACTGATATCTCTATCGCCATACTCGTATCCATGTATGAGTTCATCGATCCCCCTCTCAGCCCTATCCGGATCTTTGATCTCCCTAGATAATACATTGTAGATTTCGGGGAATTGAATGGCTAGTTTATTCTCGGAACTGGTATAGGTTGATAGTTCTTTTATCAACCCGTTATATTTATTTATATAGCCTATGATTTCTGAGACGTATTCTGCTAAACCTTTTTTATCATGTAGCTTTTCGAATATATTCCTCAATCTAGCTAGCTCTTCATCGTATCTATGTATAAACTCTTTCTTCGCTTCAAGGTTTTCAAGTATTGTTAGGAGCTGTATTGTATGGGGATCTCCACTCTCCCCATAGATCTTTCTAACCCTATCCTTTAATTCATTAAGTTTAGCTGTGAATTCTTCTTCGAGTAGATTTAGTTTTCTCAACAACTTCCTCTTCTCGATCAATATGTTTGTCAACGCGTATACTGCCCCAAACCAGTGATCGATCTTCACGTCCCTACGGGGTTTGACATTGTTCTCTCTAAGGATCTTGTAGCCGTAGATCATTATGGCTACTTGTCTACCCATATCATCGACGTAGAATCTCTCGCTTACATCGTATCCCAGTCTCCTCAATAGGTTTGCATATATGCTTCCTATGACGGCGTTCCTACCACTACCTATATGTAGGGGGTGAACAGGGTTTGCACTCGTATGTTCGACTATTACCTTAACCCCTCTACCAATACTTCTCAGCATCTCGTCTAGTTTGCCGAGTAGTATATTTTCAACAAGTTTCTCCAGTAGCCGTTTATAGTCTATCCATATGTTTAGGTAGCCGTTGACGAATTCGGCTCTAGATATATAGCATTTATCAATGTGTTCCCTCCCTGTAATCTTCTCAACTATTCTTGATCCTATCTCAACCCATCTACTCCGATCTATATGTCCCATGTAGAGTATCGGGTGTAGGGGTATTCCTATATCGCCGAATTTTGGATCGGGTGTTTTCGTTATCTTGATCCTCTGCTCTTCGAAGAGCCTTCTAATCCTCTCCGGGGATATATCTACTTCTCCACTAAGTATGTCTATTAGAGCTTCAGTTATGCATTTCTTGACGCCGACTATATCCCTAGTATAGGGCAATTCTCCCACAACACCCAATCTCTATTGGAGCCTAAATGGTTGGGGGAATAATTTATCTAGGTCTGCAACTATTGTCTCCCCAGATCTAACACTATGCATTATTATCTTAGCCTCTGGGTTGAATTCTGCAATAACCTGTCTACATGCTCCACATGGTGGTATAGGCTTCTCATAATCCGTTACGATCGCTACTGCTAATGGTTTACGGTCCCCACCAGTTATCATTGCTGAAATAGCTGATCTCTCAGCACATATTGTTAACCCATAGCTGGAGTTCTCAACATTAACACCAACATATATGTTTCCACTCTCAGACAATACTGCAGCGGCTACATGGATTCCACTGTATGGCGCATAACTATTATGCAGAACCCTCTCAGCCCTTTCAATCAGCTCCAAATATTTTTCATCAATACTTCTACCAGGCATAGTGGCACACCTTTTCCTCTTACCCCCTCTGGGATATTTTCAATAAGATAGTTAGTTAATCATAAATTTAACGTATAGTATTTACCATGCTATATCATGTAGACTGTGACCTCCTCCCCCGGTTCGAGTCCTTCAACATCCTCTGGTATGATTATGTATCCATTGCTCTTCACAAGGCTTGATAATACTCCGCTACCCTTCAACATGTATGGTTCAGCGAGTAATTCTCCATCTTCACGCCAAACCCTCACACGTATATAGCTCCTATAACCTACGGTGTTGGGTAGTGGTGTTTTAAGCCTAGCCTTTATAGCTGGTTTTAATGGGGGCTCTAATCCTAGTATCCTATGGATCGCTGGGTAGAAGATCGCTTCCAAACCGGTCCATGCAGCAACGGGGTATCCGGATAGCATTAGGACCGGTTTACCATTCACTACTCCAAGGCTTGTCGGTCTCCCGGGACGCATAGCTACTCCTCGAAACACCCATTCACCATTCTCCTCGACAACTTCTCTAACGATATCCAGTCCTCCTACACTTGTTCCCCCAATGGTTATAACTAGGTGGTTCTCCTCTAGAGCATTTATTAGTGCTTCATATATGACCTCTTTATCATCCGGATATATTCCATAATAGTATGCTTCGGTAAATCCTAGTTGTTCAATATAGGTTTTGACCAGGTAGCCTGTACTATCATATATTTGTCCTGGATAGCGTGGATGCCCTGGTTCGACTACTTCATTACCGGTGTTTATTATACCGATCCTAACCCTTTCATACACTTTTACCCTATCAACCCCATTATTTGCTATGATCGCTATATGCCATGGCTTCAGTAATGTATTCTTCCTAACTAATAGTGACCCCCTAGTATAGTCTTCACCCCTCCTAGAAATATTCC
>JALVIT010000163.1 GCA_027028545.1 Desulfurococcales archaeon | reverse complement strand
TTCGTGCATAGTTCTTCTATGTATGGTTTATTTTTTATAGCCTTCTCTATATGTTCTATTCCGAGTTTATCCGCTACGGTTATTATTGATCTAGTCTTCCTGGCTAGTTCTACTGCATCCTTAATAGTTACTCCTCTGATCCATCTGGGGTTTGGTACTATTACCACTGGTTTACAGTATGTATAGATCGAATCTATAATTGTCCTACCCAAATGTGATACTACGATCTCTGCACCAGAAATCCATCTACCCAGATCCGGATCGTAGTCGAAAAAGACCCATTCCGGCTTCCTCCTCCTATATTTCTCCGGATCATCCCTACCGGTTTGAATAACAGCCTTCTCCAGTGGAAGTTTAAGTATTTCCTCCACTAGCTCTGGGAATCCATGTGTTCCAGTCAGGACTAGGATGTATCCTTCATTCCTTGGGGGGTGTTTTGCCTTTTCGTAGTAGGGTCCTATGACAACTGTTTTCTCTGGGGGATAGTATTTTAATTGTTCATTCCAAGATACAAATATGTAGTCGGCGAAGTATTTTAAGTATTTATAGGCTCTAGACTGTGATACTATCCTCATAGGTGATTCGACTAGTAGGGTTTTCACACCCTTTATCCTAGCATATATTATTGGTGCTATACAGTGGTTGCTCCCGAAACATATTACTAGCTTATATTCTTGGATCGGTATATGTAACACGTCTATAAATGCCTCAACGATCTTATATATGTTTGTCGTGTAGGGCTCGGTTGGTTGGAAGGGTTTTACGGCCTCGTATATCTCCCCCAGATCTCTAAGCTTGATCCTACTATATGTGTCGCCTCTGGGTATTATGAAGGATAGCTTGAAGTATCTCTTAAGAAATTGTGAGAAGATGTATGCGTGTCCTGTATGTCCTCCGCCACCGGCTACGAGTAGTATCCTTTCCAATTCCAGGATCCTACTCTTCTAGGGGTTCCTTTAGAGTCTTAACAATATATTCTAGATCATCCTTTGTGAGGGCTGGATGGACCGGTATGCTTAAAACGTGTCTACTAGCCTCGATCGAGTTTGGACATATGTCTTGTCTATAGCCTAGTTTTACGTAGAGGGGTTGTTGGAATACTGGTCTTGGGTAATGTATTGCTGTCCTAATACCCCTACTTGATAGGTATTCTTTAAGCTCATCCCTATTCAATGGGTATTCTTCACCAACCCATATAACGTATTGGTGGTAGACGTGTTTAACCCTTGGATCAACATATGGTGGTTTCAATCCTTTAATCCCTTTAATATTATTGGTTAGGTATTCGGCGTTCCTCCTCCTAGCTTCATTGAATTTTTCTAGTTTTCTTAGTTGGATCCTGCCTATAGCTGCAGCTATGCTTGTCATCCTAAGGTTCCATCCAAGTTCTACGTGGAGGTATTTCTCGGCTTGTCCATGGTTTCTCAATAGTTTAACTCTTTCAGCTATTCTTTTATCATTTGTTGTAACCATACCCCCCTCACCGGTCGTCATGTTCTTTGTTGGGTAGAAGCTGAATGTTCCTATATGTCCTATTCCTCCAACTCTTCTCCCATTATATTCTGCTCCATGTGCTTGTGCTGAATCCTCTATTAGATATAGATTATGGTCTTCAGCTATCTCCATGAGGGGCTTCATATCCGCTGGTTGACCATATAGGTGTACGGCGATTATAGCCTTGGTTCTACTAGTTATTTTTTCTAGGACGTTGTCTGGATCTAGATTATATGTTCTTGGATCTATGTCTACAAATACCGGTTTAGCCCCCTGGAAGAGTATCGAGTTTGCCGTTGCTATGAATGTGAAAGGCGTTGTTATTACCTCATCTCCCTCTCTAATACCTATGGCTTTGAGGGCTAGGTCTAATGCTGCTGTACCATTGGCTACTGCTACGGCGTATTCTACATCGATATACTCTGCAAACTCCCTCTCAAAGGCTTCAACCTCGGGTCCGTGTGCTAGGATCCCAGATTCCATGACTCTTTTAACTGCTTGGTATTCCTCCTCTCCTAGGAGGGGTTTTGCGATCGGGATCCTTCTCAATATGGACCACTTAGACTATCCTTATCCTATTAACCTTTTTATTCTGCCAGCTATATCTACGGATCCTCCTACTCCTCCCGAATCCGCATGCTGCACAGTACCCCTTTGCGACGTTGAATGCTCTCCTACCGCATCGACGGCATCTTATATGCGTTTTACTTCTACCATGTTTACCCATACTCGGCGTTCCCTTACCCATCGTCTCCTCCCCCATTATTCTCTATTTAACAGTTGTTGGGGAGATCAGTATTACGGTGTCTCCACGTATAACTATCGTCCCAATCTTCCTCGTCGAGCCATCGGGCTTGATCTCTTCAGCATCTTCGAGGACTACGTTTAAGTGTTGGTCATAGCTTTTAAGCTTCCCCCGGACCTCGTAGTTCCCCCTAAGCTTTACGAGTACTAGGTCTCCTAGGGCTTCCTGTAGTAGTTTATGTGCTGTTTCAGCCATTCCTATACACCATTACCCATCTATGTGTTGGTTTATTCATTTTATGGTATTAGTTCTTATATTTTATCTAACATATTGATTGAAATATATGGTTTTATACCTACCGCTTCAACGGTGAATACTATGCCGCGTCGATACATGTTGTCGAAGAAGGAGAGGAGGAAACTGGTGGAGGAGATCGGGAGGGTTTTTCCAGGTCTAGCTATTTCTAGGAGGAGTAGGGTCGAGGTTTTCGAGGATAAAGGGATTGGGAGGATCTATATTATAGATGATGTTCCAGCACTAATATCTCCGCCATCCGGTGGTTTAATCCCCCATTTAAAATACCTATTGTCTAAAGGATATTATTGGTTACCCTACGTGGTTGTTGATATGGGTGCTGTTAAACCCCTCCTCCGAGGGGCTGATCTAATGGTTCCCGGTATTAGGAGGGTTCATGGAGTCTTCAATATTGGCGATATCGTTGTGGTTGTTGATGAGAAGTATGGGAAGCCCTTCATGGTTGGTAGAGCACTTGTATCATCGGATAAGATCGTTAGTGGCGAGGTTAGTAGGGGGAGGGCTTTGGAGAATCTACATAGGGTTGGGGATAGGTATTGGAGGGTTGTCTAGAACATCTGTATCTCCCTGTTCCTCCTCGATTCAGCTATGTATAATCCTATTGATCCTAGGGTTACTGCTAGGAAGAATAACCCTATTAGTAGGCGGAGGTTATGTATTCTTAGGGTTGCATTATACTCCCTCTCAACGCTATTATTCAAAGCCCTCTCAAGCTGACCCTCAGGCGATTCATAGTGTGCGATCTTTAGACCGGTCTCTATGTTAAATATAAACATTAGTGTTGATAGGAGTAGAGATGTAACCATTATGAGTATTAATATGTTTCTCCTATTATTATCGATCAACTATACAACCCTTCAACCACTCAGTTATATGGGGGATATGTTTTTAACTTATAAATACCTTTAATCTGTTATACCTAGCATGATGTATATAGTGTTATTGGGGGTTTATAGACTATGGGCTTCAAGGAGAACGACTTCATACTTGTGGATTATACTGTAAGGGTTAAGGAGACCGGTAATATAGTTGATACGACGAATGAGGAGCTGGCTAAACGCGAGAACATATATGAGTCCGGCAGACTCTACGGGCCAGTCCTAGTAGTTATTGGTCGTGGATGGATCAATGAGGTTGTTGAGGAGGCTTTAAAGGATATGGATGTTGGAGCTGAGAAGGAGGTGGTTGTCCCACCTGAGAAGGCGTTTGGACCACGCGATCCATCTAAGGTTAAGATAATTAGTATTAGAGAGTTCCGGCGTAGGGGGCTGAGTGTTAGGGTTGGAGATGTTGTAGAGTATGGTGGTGAGAGGGGTATTGTTAAGAGTATTGGTGGGGGTAGGGTTGTTGTAGACTTCAATCATCCATTAGCTGGTAAGACCCTGATCTATAAGGTTAAGGTTGTAGGGAAGCTCGAGAATCTATTAGATAAGGTTAGAGCATTAGCGGTTAGACACCTACAAATACCCGGCGAAGAGATCGGGCTGGAATACGTTGAGGGGGAGAAGAAGCTCGTAGTAACCATACCGACAAAATACATGACTAGGAGGGATATACAGTATGGTAAGATAGGATTAGTATCAGACATCTATACATTCTTCAAAGACGAAATACACAGGGTGGAGTTTAGAGAGGTATTCGAACTGAAGAAGCCTGAGGAGAAGGAAGGGGTTAAGGAGGAGGCAGTTGAGGAGTCTAAGAGTGAAGAAGGGGGAGAGGAGTAGGCTAAACTATACCGGTCTCCCTGACAAGTCTCCAGGCAGCCTCCGGTGTTAAACCGTTTTCTCCAAGTATAGTGTATCTTTCCGGCCTGATCTTATGTGCTAATAGTAGGGCTTTAACAATAGTTTCTGGATCAACCCCTAGCTCTTCAGCCGTTACCGGCAATCCTATCTTCTTCATAATCCTTCTAACCTTACGCCACCTCTGATCACCATATAGGTATAGCATCATGATCGTTCCTAGAGCTACCTGTTCTCCATGTAGTGCTTTACCCGGTGCTAGTAGGTCTAGAGCATGGCTGAATAAGTGTTCTGAGCCGCTGGCTGGTCTGCTCGAGCCAGCTATACACATTGCTACACCACTACTGATCAATGCCTCTACAATTATTCTAACACCATCGGGGTTTCCACTGGCTATTAGTTCATGGTATCTTAACACGTGTTTGGCTGATAGTAGGGCTAGCTGGGCAGCATATTCTCCATAGTATTCACCCTTAATCCTATGGGCTAGTCTCCAATCCTTTACAGCTGTCAGCTTACCTATTAGGTCTCCAACACCTGATCTGAGGAGTCTTACGGGTGCATGGGCTATAATATCTATATCGGCTATTATCGCGTATGGTGTTACAGCTTTAACACTCGTAGGTCTACCAGTCCCCTTAAGGCTGGCGAAGGGTGATGCTATACCGTCATGGCTCGCCGCTGTCGGTATGCTTATGAAGTATCCATGGTTTTTTGCTGCACTATACTTTGCAATATCTATTGATTTACCTCCTCCAACTCCTAGGAATAACGATATATTCCTCTCCTTAGCCTTCCTACTTATCTCCTCAGCCGTTTTAACCTGGGCGTTTTCAGCCTTCCAAATATATACTTCATACCCCTCTCTCTTCAACGCTGTCTCGACGATTATCCCCGCGATATTATAGGTTTTGGGGCCTGTGACTATGCCTATACGCTTGATCTCTCCGAGTTTAGCCTCTCTAAGAAACTCGGGGATCCTCTCAAGGATCTTGGAGCCTACTATAACCTTCATGGGTAGATTTATACGGTGTATACCTCTTCCATCCAAAATTCATCACGTTGAAAAATTCTTAGGGGATGCGTTATTGGTAATCAATTATTAGTTATAGGATAATAAATATATTAACATCAACTAGTTATTCTAGATTATTGAAACCCGTTACTGGTGTATAGATATGGTGGATAAGGGTAAGGCTTCCAGAACGACAACGGTTGGACTAGTTGTTGGAGACTATGTGGTTCTAGCAGCTGATAAGAGGGCTACAGCTGGAGCATTGATAGCTCATAAGAGGGTTGAGAAGATACACAGAATCACCGATTACTCGGCTATGACTATTAGTGGATTGGTTGCAGATGCCCAGTTCCTAGTTGAGCAGGCTAGATATATTGCCAGAAGATACAGTATTGAGACCGGTGGAAACATTAAGATCTCATCGCTGGCATCCCATCTATCACTAATACTAACAGTTTATTTGAGGGTTTATCCATTCATAGTCCAGCTACTCCTAGGGGGGTATGATGGTGAGCCACAGCTATACTATCTAGACCTATACGGCTCGATTAGTAGGGAGAAATATACTGCAACAGGATCAGGCTCTCCAATAGCCCTCGGAGTTATTGAGGAGGGTTATAGGGATGATATGGGGGTTGATGAAGCAGTTGATCTAGCTAGGAAGGCTGTCTTGACAGCTATGAAGAGGGATGGGTTCAGCGGTGAGGGTGTCGATGTAGTCGTCATAGGTCCCGGAGTGTATCGTAAGGAGACATATATACCGGAGAGGAAGATGGTTTATAAGTGATAGGTAGTTTTATTAAAGTGCAGAACATATTTAAAAACTAGATGATGTATCATATTTTAACCAAGCTATCTCTACGAGGGTGTATGCTCCTCGATAGAATCCACGTATTCCTCATATAGAACAAAAGTACTTAGGAATGGTGTGGCTGGTTGGATAGATTACTCTTAGATAGGGGTAGAACAGAGCTTTTGAAGAGAATATTGACGGAGCTACCGCCGGATATGATTATTACTAGTATAGAGTTTGAGGGGCCAGAGATAGTATTGTATATTAAGAATAGAGAGGTCATTGACAAATACTTTGACACAGTTAAGGAGATTGCTAAGAAGATTAGGAAGAGGCTGGTATTGAGGGCTGCACCATCAGCCCGGCTTGACCCGGAGGAGGCTAAGAAGAAGATATTAGAGTTAATACCTCCAGAGGCAGGTGTTGACCCGAATAGTATAGTCTTCGATAAAACACTTGGAGAGGTGTGGATGAAGGCTGAGAAACCGGGTATTATAATTGGTAAGGGTGCTAGACACCGCCATAAAATACTGGCTGAGACTGGTTGGAGGCCTGAGGCTTGGAGGGCTTCACCGCTGGAATCCAAGACTTTGAAGACGGTTATGTATAGCTTGTTGAAGGAGAGTGATTACCGTTTAAAGTTTCTGAGAGCTATTGGTGAGAGGATCCATAGAGACGTTATATTTAAGAACAACTATGTTAGGATCACGGCCCTCGGAGGATTTATGGAGGTTGGTAGATCAGCCATACTCGTAGAGACCCGTGAGAGTAGGGTATTGCTTGATTTCGGGATAAATGTTGGTGCTGGCGCTAATCCGGAGAGGGCTTATCCATACATAGATATTGATCAGCTTAGGCTTCCGGAGCTTGATGCTGTGATAGTATCCCATGCCCATCTAGACCATGTGGGTCTTGTCCCACTACTCTATAAGTATGGTTATAGGGGTCCGGTGTATGTTTCTAAGCCTACTAGGGAGCTAATGGTTATAATGATCAAGGACTTGATAAACGTTATGCAGAGGGAGGGTAAATACCTCCCCTTCACCGAGAAGGATCTGGTGACCATGATACTACACACTATACCACTAGAATACGGTAGTGTGACGGATGTTGCACCAGATATTAAAGCTACACTATACAATGCGGGGCACATACTCGGTTCATCAATTATTCATCTACACATAGGTATGGGTCTACACAATATAGTCTATACTGGAGACTTCAAATATGCAGACACGGGACTATTCAATAGAGCACATACGAAGTTCCCACGCGTAGAGACATTGATCATGGAGACAACATATGGTGCAACCAGGCAACAGAGCCGCCGCGCCGCCCGTAATGAATTGGTCAGCGTTATTAGGCGCACTATTGAGCGTAGAGGGATAGTGTTGATCCCAGTATTCGCCGTAGGTAGGGGTCAGGAGATAATGCTCGTGTTAAGGGATGCTATGGAGAGGGGCGATATTCCAAAGGTTAACGTCTATATCGAGGGGCTTGTAAACGAGGTTACAGCAATACATACCCAGTATCCGGAGTATCTTAAGAGGGAGCTTCGGGACATGATATTCTACCGTGGCGAGAACCCGTTTATATATGATTACTTCAAGAAGATCGAGGGGGATAGGGCTAGACCGGACATTGTTGAGGATAAGCCATCGATAATAATCGCTACCAGCGGTATGTTGACAGGTGGACCGGCTGTAGAGTATTTGAAGCTCATAGCTAGCGATCCAAATAGTAGCCTAGTATTTGTCGGTTATCAAGCTGAGGGTACTCTGGGTAGGATGATTAAGGATGGTTTGAGGGAGTTGCAGGTTGTTGTCGATAGCCGTGTAGAATTGATCAGGATCAACCTGGAGGTTTACAGTATTGAGGGGTTCAGCGGTCATAGTGATCAGAGCGAGCTATTATACTATGTCCGAGACATACTCCCCAAGCCTAGAAACATCGTATTATGCCATGGTGAGCCCACAGCTATATCAACATTCCATAGACTATTATTGAAGAATATTAGGAGGTTCGGCTACTCACCGGTATCAACAAATATCTTTACGCCGAGACTCCTAGACTCGATACATCTCACAGCATATCGCTAACATATCTATCCAACACCCTATTATCTCCCCTCCGTAATAGATATTGTTGATAGGGTGGATGCTATGGGTAGAGTCCTTTATCCGGGGAGGTTTCAACCCTTCCATAAGGGTCATCTAAGCGTTGTAGAGGAGTTGATGGAGAGATTTGACGAGGTTGTGATAGTTATAGGGTCTGCCCAAGAGGGTTTTACATGTAGGAACCCCTTCACAGCCTCCGAGAGGATTATTATGATTGATCGTGTTCTTAGGAGCCGGGGCTTCTCGAGGGATAGATACTGGTTGATCCCTGTCCCGGATATAAATAAGCCCCTAGCTTGGACAAGCTATGTATTAGCTATGGCTCCGCCGGTTGAAGCTGTTGCCTCCGGTAATCCACATACACTATATATCTACCGCTGGCTGGGCTTTCCAACGATCAAGTTATCACTGGTTGAGCCGAACAAGTATAATGGGTCTAGGATTAGGAAGCTCATGTGCATGGGTGAT
>JALVIT010000162.1 GCA_027028545.1 Desulfurococcales archaeon | reverse complement strand
GTTAATAATATCCCTATATTCCTCGAGTTTTCGGGTGCAGACATGGTTACCTTCTATAAGTTCTTCTACCCGTTAATACTCTCCCTCATAGCCCCCTTCTACTACTTGGTGTATAAGAGCTCTAAACTACCTAGGAGATTCGTGTTTCTAGGGATTATTCTGGGTTTATCGACATATGTATACTTCTACGGTTTTCTATCCTCTATAAAATATGGTTTTTCCTTTCCAGTATTTCTAACCCTACTCTTAATGCTTAGTAAGAACCTCCAGAATACTAAGGGATATATAATCATGCTGCTTGTCTCGATCTCTATAACACTACTATACTATACAGTCGGCATACTAGCATTGATCTATGTAGCGACTGCATCTATACTATTCCTTATAGGGTTGGAGAAGCAGTCGGATATTATGCGTAGAAACATGATATATATAACCGTGATCTCGGGACTGGTAGCACTACTCTACTGGTTCTACTATGCACAGGCGACACAGCAACATCTAGTTAGTGCTTTAAAGCATCTATTATATAGTACTAGCGAGAGGATCGAGACTAAGTCAACATTTATAACAGCTAATATAGGTGATCAACTCCCCATCATAGGTACATATATTAAAACCGGAACCATGGGTTTAATCCTATTAACAGCCCTAGCAGGCTATATAGTCACTATTAGGAGGGGAATTGATAATATCGTATCTATGTCAAGAATAGCGCTCATAGCATTAATACCATCAATAGTCTCGATAGGCTTCATCCTAGGACTATACTATACACTACACTTCTACTGGTGGGGTTTATCAATACTATCAGTATCCTTCATATATTGGCTATCAACCACAAAGATCTTCTCAAAGGATATTTTGAAGAAGACTCTATATATCCTACTAATAGCATTAATAGTGTTGAATCTAAGCAATCAATTACTGATAACAAATAAGATATTCCATATGAGGGGGGCTGAGATCATTGATAGGATAGTATATGGTAGGATAGCCCTCCTAACGGCTACAGTTAATGAATATGAATCCATAAAATCGATCATAGCACTATCAGATAACTACATCGTGATCCTACCAGATATATTCGCTAGACCGGCAGTCTATCAGGTGCTCATACTCGAACGTATGGAGAATAGGAAGATCTATATCTCACTACATCTAGAATACCCCCTCAACGTTGAGAAGAATACATTGATCTATATAAGCCCTCTAAACCTCGAGGAGGAAACGTTCTATATGACTAGAGGCGGCTATGGAACACCAATACCCTTAAACAAAGTATTCAGCTATAAGGAGAATAGTATCGTATATGATAGCGGCTCATCCCTATTAGTAAAATAAACTATGAAAGGGCATGAAGGAGTTGAAAACCACCAGGAGGACTAGGATCGCGTTAATAGGTGGGATCATAACGTATGGTATTAAGAGTTCATTCTACAAATATATACATGGTAGGGAAAACATAGTTAAGAAACATCTTTCCCAGAAATTCGAAGTGGAGGAGATCATATATGATAAGAGGATAAATTACGATATACATCCATATAGGGTGTATATAATCGATCTCCTAAGTCTTATAAAATACTACATTAAAAAACTCCTTGAAGCAGATATGATAATAACACCGGGATATGGATCGATACTGGAACCGATAATAGCATTGATAATAGCTAAGCTAAGAAATGCACCAGTGCTGGTAAAGGATACACACTGGTATTGGAGGAGAAATCTCCCATCTAGGGTATTCTGGTATATATATTATCATTTAATGAAGCACTTCAATGGAATCCTAGTACCTGGAAAGGCATCATATAGGTTCTGGAGAAGATACGGGTTTAGGAGGGTTTATATAGTTCACTACTACTGGCTTGAAGCATTAACCGGTAAATGTAGTAAAATACCCAGCGAACTTAGAGAGGTTAAGAATAGACACGATATAGTATTCCTATATCTTGGAAGGATCATTAAGAAGAGGGGTATAGACTTAATAGTAAAAGCCTTCCACAAATACGTTGAGAACACCGGTGGCAACCCCCTATTAATAATTGGAGGGGCTGGTGAATATCTCGATGATGTTAAGAAGCTTATAAGAGAGCTAAACCTTGAAGACAAGACCCTACTGATAACACCAGTACCGGAGGGTGTTAAGCCATGTCTATACGATATAGCTGATGTATTCATCTACACACCCATACTAACACAGATACCCGAAGAATGGCCCATACCACCCCTAGAGGCCATGCTACACCGTAAACCCGTCATCATATCAAATATTTGCGGCTCAATACCAGACCTATACCCCGGAGTATATGTTGTTAAATGGGGCTCCACCGATGAGATCTATAAAGCTATGAAGAAGCTCACAGATAAGAAATATAGGGAGATGCTTGGAAGTATAGGATTTAGGATAGCATCATCAATAACACCATTAAAAGTATATATCGAACTACTCAAAGCCCTAAAGGAGTCAATAAGGGAAAGCTGAACAACTATGTATAGACACATAGTAATAACTGGACCAGAAGGTGTTGGGAAGACAACACAGATAAAAATACTAACTAGTAGACTTGGAAGGAGGGGTCTTAACACTGTATACGGCTATATCAGATCAAGCTCCTACCTGGTAAGGATTCTGAAGAGGCTCCTAGTTAAGATAGGTAGATACGAGATAACGATAACCCATTTAGGAGACACTATAATTGATGCAGATCATCTGATAGTCTCCAAACTAGTAAACCTATTCATTCTACTAGATACATTATGGGCGGTAGCTAAGCTATTATACTATAACATGTTAATATGGTTTTCGAAGAATACAGTTATATTATATGAGAGATTCCTAAACGACCTAGTAACGGATTATTACTACGCGGCAAAATACTATAATATCAACAAGAATCTACTAAAAATAATATTCAAAATATTATCATCGCTATCACGGAGATCAAATCCGTTAATAATTCTCCTCAACGCAGAGATCGATGAAATACTTAGAAGACAGAAGGGTAGAGGCAGATCGGACCTATATATATTCA
>JALVIT010000161.1 GCA_027028545.1 Desulfurococcales archaeon | reverse complement strand
GCTTATTCCCCGCAATGATACATATGTGGTGAGGATATTTTATTTCCTACCCTAAATGACTAATAAACATGGAGAATACGGTATCTTTAGGTGGTCGCTTGAATAGATACATTCTATCCGGGGCATTGATCTCATCGATCGTAATCGTAATATTACTAGCATATACTACAATGTATTGGAGCACCCCGCGAACCAGCACTGGATCAATGGGTAATACGTCTAAAAATACACCGAGTTCTATAACACCCATAGCATCTACATATACTGGGACAAATACAAGCATTGGGGGTGGTAGGGAGTTGACCGGATATACGAGCTGTGAGATCATAGATATGGTTGACAATTATCTTAAAGGCGGCGAGGCTATACACGATCTTGATACTATTATAAAGAAGTATCTGGAAGATAATGGATCGCCAATAATATGTGATAGTAGGGTTTTATTCGTATATGTGGGTCGTGGGAGGAATGTATTTGTTGCCGGTGATTGGAACAACTGGGATCCCCATATTGATAAGATGGTTAAGATCTCAGACGATGTATCTATGTTGATCAAGGAGTTTCCACTGGATGCTAGACTTGATTATAAATTCGTAATTGATTCTAGATGGATACTCGACCCATATAATAATAGGACTATCATGGGCGGTTTCGGACCTAATAGTGAATTGGTTATGCCCCAGCATAAATTCCCCGAATGGTATAATGTCCCGGAGAATATACCGGGGGGTAGGTTCCTAGAATATACTCTAGACAACCCATATATTGGTAGGAGTCACCGGGTTGAAGCCTATATACCATATAATACGGATAGGATCGATACGATCATATACTTCTATGATGGGGGAGACTATATAAACCTATGCAAAGCCCACCGGGTCATAGACTATCTAGTCTATAAGGGCTATATAAGTAATATAGCTGCAGTATTTGTGAGTCCAAGCGATCCCGGTAGGAGGATCGAGGAGTATGGGAAACGATTGGAGGATACGTATAGGTTCTTAGTCGAGAAAGTTATACCATACATCGAGGATGAGCTTGAAATACAGGGTAATGTTTCGAGGATCATAGTTGGAGATAGCCTAGCCGGACTAATGGCTACATATACGATGCTTAAATCACCCGGTCTATTCATCGGCGGAATAATACAATCTCCCGCATACTGGTATAACAGCGAACCCCTAATGAAGCTTATAGATAAGATAGGAGAGATCAACCTAAAGATCTACATACACTACGGAACATATGAAGGGGTCAGATTCACAAATATAATAGACGAGATCGCCGGAAGACTCGAAGGGAAAGGGGCTAATATAGAGTTGAAAAGAGTTCATCAGGGACATAGCTGGGGCCAATGGAGAGAGGAACTAGGTTATGGTATTCTATGGATCTTGGATTAATAAATTATGAATTCGATCTGTATATTAGCCCAGTCTTTTAATTTATTAATTATCTTAACGAACTCTTTTTCTAGTTTGAGGAATAATACGGGGTATTCATAGATTTTTCCAAGGGATATAGCTGAGCAATCGCCGAGGCTTATTGGGAATATACATTTGCAATCTGCTAAATATTCTCTGATCTCCGATGTATAATGTATTGTGAAGTATCCTGACCTTAATAATTTGTTTATCCTCTCTATGGCTCCTCTTTTTCCAAAAATTCTGCATCCTACATAGAGTAGTTCTATTAGGTTGATCTCTGAGATGTGCGGTTTTAGTCTATTAGATAATATCTCGTTTAGTATTTCTCTCCCAATATCACTTGGTATGATCATCTCTATAAGCACGCTAGTATCAAGCACCATATCTCCGCTTATATATTTCAATCTCCCTCCTCCTCTCCTCTCTAAGTATTTTTTGCGCCTTCTCGCTTAGCTCTTCAGAACCTTTCATCTCTAGAAGTTCTAGAAGTAGCTCCGGTCTTTTCCTAGTTTTAGCTCTTTCTATTAATATCTTGATCGCTTCGTCATAGCTTAGCCTTCTCCCCAATTCGTTTTCGAGCTCTATTAGCATCTTGTCAAGGAGTTTTTTCGTCCCTTTAGATATTCTTATCGTTGTAGACAATGTATACACCATATACTATATTATAAAGCCTCCCCTAATTAGTTTATTGGCTGATAGTTTTATAGGCTAAAGCTATTTTATCCGTAACATTGTATCCATTATTAAGGCTATAGTTGATCCCTTTTGAGGGGTGTATGTGTTGGTTAGGAGGCTATTATACCTTGTATTGGATGGTGTTGCCGATAGATTATCCGATCCGAGGACAACCCTGGAGTTAGCGTATAAGCCTGGACTGGATACGGTTGCTAGGAGGGGTGTCTGTGGATTAATGTATACTGTTGGGAGGGGTGTTGCCCCTGAGAGCGATGAAGCAGTTATATCGATCATAGGCTATAACCCTCACGAAGCATATCCTGGGAGGGGTTTGATCGAGGCTGTTGGTGCTGGTATAAATGTCAAAGAGGGTTATGAGGTTGCCTTTAGAGCAAACTTTGCAACCGTCGAGCCCGATACCTTGAAGCTTATAGATCGTAGGGTTGGCAGGAGTCTCAGAACCGGGGAAGCACATGAACTAGCTAAGGCTATCGATGGACTGGATCTCGGAAAATATGAGGGCTATGCACGTGTTAAAGCCACTATCGGCCACCGAGCGGTTGTAGTCATTGGTAGTAGGAGGTATAGGCTGAGCCCCTACGTATCAAATAGTGATCCAGCATATGTGCGTAAGGGTTTAATAAGCATCGCTGTTAAGAGCTTTAAGCCATATATTAAACCCGTAGAACCCCTAGATGATAGCGAGGAAGCTAGGAGGACTGCAGAGCTGGCAAATATATTCACCAGGAAGGCTATAGAGATACTGGACAAACACCCGGTGAACATCGAGAGGAGGCGGAGGGGTGAATTACCGGGGAATGCTTTATTATTGAGGGATGCGGGTGGATCACTGCCGGCGATCGAGAAGCTTCCGGAGAAGTATGGTGTATCCTTCGCCGTACTAGCCGAGATGCCTGTAGAGGTTGGTATTGGTAGGATATTCGGTGCG
>JALVIT010000160.1 GCA_027028545.1 Desulfurococcales archaeon | reverse complement strand
CCTTAAGCCCACGCATGGATCTGTAATGATAAACAATAGTATTAACTTATACGCATTCAACGCCTCACAGAGAAGTTTAATAAGGAGAAAACACTATGCCTACCTTTTGCAAGACTGTTTACTCTTTAACAGCATAAACGTTCACGATAACATACTATTACCGGTGCGCATCGCCGATGTAAATCCCAGCGAGAGAGCAGTTGAAGAAGTCATAGAATCACTCAAAATAAAAAACTTGCTAGCCAGAAGGCCCAATGAGCTGAGCGGTGGAGAATATAGGAGAGTGTGCCTAGCTGCCGCCTTGATCAAGGGATCTGTAACCGATATCATCCTACTCGATGAACCTACAATAAGCGTAGAACGTGACCTAGTACCTACTATAACCGACTTAATCAGGAGTATAGGTAAAGACCGAATAGTGATCACTGCAACACACGATCTCCTATTAGCAGAGGGAATGAACCATCTAATTAGACTAAGAGCTGGAGTACTCGAAGCCGAGTAAGCCGAAAAATTCTAGTTACAATTTAAAAATTACTTCCAACACCCGCCTAACCACACGTGATCTCCTCAACTATCCCATGTGCCTACAGGAAGCATCCCACTCAAAAGCTAGGATCCTCTTTATGCCATAGTGCCTACAGGTCAAGGCTATTAAAGCGTCTACAGGTTAGTAAGTGATACTTTCTGGCTGTATTAATGAGCTCTTGGGTTGTCGCTTTATCCTCTAATACGAGTACTTTCGCATCCCCTAATAGCATGATCAGCTCGTTTAGTTCCACCTTGAACATATCGTAGCCAATGGGTATAAACGTATCTCACAGCTTCTCTATAGCCGTATCCCTAGCTCTAGCCATGCCTTGGCCTCATCTGAGATTATATCCATTATTACTTTAGAAGAATATAATTTAACATCCTGAAGGTAATAGCTTATAGCCCTAGTAACTAGAAAAATGCTATTGCTCCTCGGCCACCAACATGAACCTATCGAGAAGCTCCTAGTGAGCAGAGCCCAGAGCACCCCAGATGCCTCCTGAGGAGCCTCCTCCTCTCCTCGACCGTTATAACCTTAACAAGTATATCCCATTCCTTAGACCCTTGATCCTGACGAGAGGCTTGAGCACACCCTTCCCATACCTAACCCTAATCACCTTAGACAACATGTATCTCCCATTTGCATATCGATACCGGGAGCTTAAGCCTTTACACCTATAATGTTGCACCATTATCAACGATGAACCACCAAGGATAATCCCACTGATGCACCTGTTGCATCCATTCATGTACTCAAGCAAGCCAGGATATTTAATGGAGCGGATCTCCAATGACCCAAAGAATTCCTAGCCCACTAATCCCAGCATGTTTTACCTTCAGAAACCTCTATGTGTTATTATGAAGTCTGGGGATTTCTGTAAAAGGATCCCGCCTATTATTACAAGGTCGAAATAAGATGAAGCCATGGACTTGCCTTGGATTTTTTACCCGGCATATGTTGTGGTAATCATGTATAAAGTCTTGGAGTGGTTTTTATAGTTTTTCCGGTCGTATTCCTATAGAACGGTCTTAATGGGCGAGAGAATTCGTGCTCTAAATTTCTTCATAATTGTATAAACATATATGTATGTAGTATTCAGGATATGGTATAAATAGGAGGATACAAAGTAGGGTGACGTTAGTGGAATCTAGGAATAGTACCTCTAGCACTAGTCTTATGTGTGCTATGCTACTATTATTATTGTTTGCTATTGTATTTATCCCTATAAGTGGAAGATTCCACCTCTATGTTATAGGGGCTAAATACGATAACAAACAAATAGGAGTAAGCTATTGCGCAACGAAGAATCCGCTCAACCTTTCTAAGATTATGAAAAAGCTTAAGGATGAGAAACCTAGAACAATATATGAAACAATATTTGAGAAACCGTTGAACGAGACGTTTCCCAAAATATTTGATTATATTATAAGTGAGGCAAGTAACGAGTCTGGCTCTTGCCCTAATAGGATCCCTAATAGGAAGACTCTTTATAGCCAGTTACCTGAGGATCTTTGGATCGCCAGTATAAGCTATGGAGACCCAAATGAAATATACTTTGGTTTGTCCCCACAATCACCTAGTAATAGGACAATTAGCTCGAGTGAGAAACCGGGATTGCTTATAACCTCTACAGATATCACACCACTACTCTCTTTAGATATTTTTGTGTTTATAATATTGCGACTTTCCAATGAAACTAGTCCTGGTCGCTTCGAGAAGGAACCCAATCATTATACCTATAAACGCCTACTAGCGCTTTCATATACATCAATACTTTTATTATTGAAGCTTATACTATTATTATTGTCATATTTTCAAATTACTACATCATTGCTCATTATAACATTAGCTCTAATAGTGCCAGTTGCAATACTAATTTTATATTCTGTCTCCATTGTTATAGGCCGGTACGGTTGCAATCTTCATCAGAGACTTAAGGCTAGAAGTGGGAAAACGCGTTGGTTCGTGAAGCTGGTTGGGATATTATTCCCGCCAAACTTCTGCATCAATATAGTAGGCGACGACTATAAACCACAACCAGATAGATATACTAAATTAATCGATAGAAGTACTAAACTAGTCGCAGGAGGAATATTGATAATTTTCACCATTTTAATAATGTACTATGGATTACCCTCAATTCTCGACAATATCTTCACGAATCAAGCAGGAACAGCTTCATCCCAAGGTCTTAGCGGGATTGTTGCTCTTACAATAGCAGTAATTTATACTGTGCCCTTTACACTGCTGAACATGACTAATCCTGAAGCAATAAGAGCAGCTTACGACGCTCTACTCTTGATTGCACTAATGATCTCCATGTTAGAGATTTTTGCATATTTAGTTATATTCAGAGAATTGCTTCTCGTGATAACCGCTCTATTGGTTGTAATCGGTTTTCTGTTATGCTCCTAAGAGTATAACTATTAGGATCTCTACGGCGGTTCTATAATGTAACTTTTGATAGGAGCCATGCAGGCCTGCTTTGCTATCTCCTATCATTGTATAAGAGAAAAA
>JALVIT010000159.1 GCA_027028545.1 Desulfurococcales archaeon | reverse complement strand
ACTCTTATAGATTTATTTGTTGGTGCCCCGCCTATCAATGACCAGTTGATCCTTATCTCTATACAGCTTTTACTTAGATCTGCTGCTAGGAGCCCGTAGTCCCCTATATCGTTGCTAACGTATATGTGGCTCCAATTCTTATATAATAGCTGGAATACAGCGCCCCAGTTATTTGTACTTGAGTTTAATGGGTGTGTGGTCCTCTTCAACCCCCTTCCACTATATCTACTATCGGCTAGGTTTACAATCACCTGGTACTCCCAACGGGCTTCATCGTTAACCCTAGTATCTGAGTCTCCGGCGAAATACTCGGTTCCATTACCGGCTACTAGGTCTCGATCTATTGTTAAGGCTATAAATGGTGCACCATTATCACCAACATATAGACTCGTCGTATCCCTTAAACGGATCATCATATATAGGTAGTCTTCATCGCTGGTAATCCTAAACTCCACAAGATCAACCTGTGGATCGGGGTTGCCAAAATCAGTTCTCTCATCACCTATGGCATCCCTCCAGATCCACTCACCATTACTAATACTCCATGAGTTATCGGTTGATGGTGGTGTACCTGTCCAGTCTGAGGGGTCTCCATCTATATATTTCGATCCAGGTGCGAGCACTTCTAGCTTCGGTAGGTTTAGGGTTTGGGTGTTGGATCCTACTACTTTTATTGATTCTATCCATGTTCCCGTTGATAATGGTTTATATGTTGCTGTGAAGTATGTGCCAGTATAGTTTGCCTCTACATCGAATTTATCAACCATGATATCGGATAGGTTATGCTCCATATGGATATATGTATAGATCTCATTTGTCATGGGGGTTGTTGTGAAGTATATTTTCAGGTAGGATCCATAGACTAAGTATATCCTGCTGGGTAGTGGTGGGGTATATACTGTTTCGAGGCTACTGTCAGGTCTATACACCTCTATCCTATCAATACTTATACTCTCCACAACCGTGTTGTTTGGCTGGATAACCTTAAACACCATGTTCTCTCCGGTTATGGATCTAGCGAAGTGATCTATATCTCCCTGGACGATAATATATGATTCATATAATCCTTTACCTAGACTGAGCTCCTTATGATAGTCGTAGTATCCGTAGACTACGCCTCTATAATCCATCGGCACATAGTATTCATCTAACCATCCATTCTCTCCGATCATGCCATAAACCATTATCGATCTAATACTGCCACCAGATGCTCCAACATATATATCTACGTCAAGAGGCTGTCCACAAGCTGTGATCGTTGCATTAATGTATTCAACACTGACATTATTAATAGTTGAACCCCCTCGGAAATGTATTGGTTCATCCAGTGGCCATGTGTAGTTATAGGTTAATCCACATGAGTTATAGAAATCTTTCAGGTATCCCCGGAATATCTCGTCGAATACACCCTCAGTTACAGCCTCCTGATCCCTCCCATACCACCAGAATAGATCTCCCATCTCAGCCGGATAAATATACTCCCTTACAGTATCTATACTACAATTACTATTTAATGCGTCAAGCCTAGCCTGATATAGTATTCTCCATGCTAGGTTCTCCTCCCACTCACCGATCCATGTATCGAGTTTTCCACCTATCCAGGAGCTGACTGGTATATCGGTGTTTATCGTGAATCTATAACCCTTCTGAACTATGTAGTCATGGGCTGTTATTGTAGATATATTATTCTGCACCAGCTTCTCATAGACTCTGTGCAGGAATATGTATCCATCATGAGGATATTTATCCCACGGATTCTCACCATCGAGAGCAATAGTTATTATGTGTGGATTACCGGGATCATATGATTCAACCCTCTCAAAGGCATCGAGTAGCTGGTTCACATAGTTATCCGCTGAATAGTTTTCACCATATGTTACAGCTATTGAAGCACTAGACCATACTAGATCGCTCAGATATTTATCCCTAAAGAATATATATACGGATCTAGTATCACCGTCTATGATATAGTCCTTCCTCCAAAGACTATATTTTTTAACCTTAGATGGAGTTGAGCCCAGGATCTTTGATAGGGTTATCTCATCGTTAACAGTGTAGGATATATTCTTCTCAGCCAGTATCTTCACCGCTTCATCACATATAGCCATCTCCGGAAGCCATATCCCATAGAGGGTGAAGTTCTCTCCGAATAGTGCACGGGAGTAGTTTAGAGACATATCGACCTGATCAGCGAAATCCTCTGGGTGTTGGAAGGGTTTTACCGGTAGATCCATCCCTGGATCACTCTCATCCGCTAGGCTCGTATTGATCACTAGGGGTGCTATGGGGTAGTAGTATGGCGTCATGATCAACTCTACCCTTCCACTATCTATGAGGTAGTCTAGTAGTTCGAAGAACCTATACGCATAAACCCTATATGCGTTGAGGACTACTTCCTTCTCAGCATCTGTGAAATGTGTCGATTCGTTACCCTGAATAGCCTTCTCATATATTGGTCTAAGCGTTGAGTTTATCTGTAGTATATACTCGTTTATCCATGCTAAGTTAAATAATACTTGTAGATCTCTATAGTCATCAGTTGTGAAGAAATCTATGATCGAGTCCACATCGCCGTATTGATCTAGTAGTTGATTCCTAGTATCCAGCAAATACTTGTATCGGGGGTATCGTGGGATCTGGACGTCCCAGTTTATATCGAAGAACCTACTAAGTATGAATGCCTTCTCAGAATCATTCAATTGATCAGCGGGTTTCAACGATAAGTTGTAGTATCTATCACTCCAACCATCTCTAAACTTAACTAGTTGCTCTAGCAATGTTGGTGTATAATCAAATACAGCGCTAACACCGGTCTCATTGACGTAGAGGAGCATTGGATAGTAAGCCTTCAACAGCCAAACTCTAACCCATGGAGCTCTAAAACCATTATCACCGGGTAGATAGTATAGGGGCTGATGCATATGCCACACGAACAAAACATATCGCTCACTCCCCTCAGTATACGTTATTAATGGAGTATAGAACATATTCACAGTAATCATTATGACCAGCAGTATTAGTAGATATTTCAAAGATCTATTATTCATCGAAAACATCCTCCAATTATAGAAA